>JAGGXB010000054.1 GCA_021163245.1 Thermoproteales archaeon | reverse complement strand
CTCAAAAACATCTTTGATAAATATGATATAATATTGTTAAATAATACTTTCATAAACATAAAAGTAAAAAATCTTAACATAACTTTTCTAGGCTTTAATAGTATTCAATACAATTATAATCTTGATATAAATATTTTAGATAAACTTCCTAGAGAGAATATAATAATAGTACTTATTCATGAACCAATACTTTCAAACATAATTATAGAAAAAAGAAAAGATATTAAATTGATACTTGCAGGCCACTGTCATGGAGGACAGATTAAAATATTTAACAAGTACGTATTTCTTCCGGAGGGTTGTGAAATGTATCCAGAAGGACTCCATCGTATAAATAACACTACAATATATACATCGAGAGGACTCGGTACATCTATCTTTCCAGTAAGATTTATGTCTCCTCCAGAAATCGTAGTGATAAATCTTAAAAACAAATAGAATTACTCCTTTTTAAGAAATCTTAATATTTTGTCTAATGTATTGACATATTCATAATAGGCTTTTATCCCTTTATTAGTGACATTAATAAATGTTCGGGGACCATATATCGTAAAGCCTTTTCTTGACTCAATATATCCTTCTTTAATAAGTTTTGAAATATGTGTACTAAGACGGCCCCAACTAATATCTAGAGACTTTGCTAATTCTCCCTCAGTTTTAGATCCAGCGACCAACAGAATTGTTATGATTGAAAAACGAACAGGATGTCTTAAAATGGGATCAAGTTTAAGGATAAGTTTAGCAACATCACTTCTATCATCGCTCATAACTCTTTCTCAGCCCTATATATTTCTTGAAGAGACGAAACTATTGTTGCAACAGCAATCCCTATACCTGCTGAAAAAATGGCAAGTGGATTATTAATAATACCTAGATATAATGCTAGAATAGAGAATGGGGTAAGAGAAGAAACAAAGAAAATATTAACTCGAAGTTTTAAGCTGGGTATAAGACTATTTATGTATCTTTCATAACAAAACCATACTATAAAATAAGCTATGTTTGTTGAAAGAAGCCAAGCAAATGAATACCATAAAGGTAAAGGGTTAAACATGTATAGAGTTATATATGGAAGAGAAAAAGCAAATACATAAATATAGTTTATTCTTTTCTCATCAATCTTATTCCCTCCAATACTGATCAAATGTCTTAATGACTTCAGGCTTTTCCTAAATATGTTTTCAACTGCAATCGCCAACGAAAAAAATATGACAAAAAATAACAAAAATAAAGAAAACCAAATCCATTTCGGAGCATATATATTCTTTAATGTTTTACTTATAGTTATTATCGAAAAAACAATTAATAATGAAGTAAGTCCAAGAATTAGCTGAGACGTAGCACTATAAATCTTAAATTTATATGTTAGAAGGTTTAGAGCTATTTTCCCTAGTTCTACCTCTTTATATAACTCTTTGTTTTCCATAGCTTTTCACTTTTTCTCTAACAGTTTTGGTAAATACCTAGTATAGATAATAGCAGTAATGATAAATATTATAAACGAAGATAAACAAGCTATTGTCAAAGGTACTATGTATTTATCTATGGGTTTATTATAAATAGCTACGTCACTTAATGCATAAAAGAGAACTGACAATAAGTTAACCTCGGAGAACCAACGAAACGTCTCCGGAAGCATCCATTTAGGCATCCAAAAGCCTCCAAGGGTCATCATAATCCATGATACAATGTTGGAAATCACTGTAGATCCTTCTGGAGACCTGGATAAAATACCTATTAGTATTCCTATAGCAAAAGTAAGAAATTCGGAGACCAATATTATTAGAATAATATACATTAATGAAATCCCTGTTATACCAGTACTAAGCTTACCGCCAAGTAAAACAAATCCTAAAACAAGAGCTGGAAAAGACGTTATTGTAAGCAAAATTATCCAAGAAAAAGCTAAACCTGTGAAATATTCACTGGGCTTCAATCTTGTTGACAATAACCTCTCAAGAAAACCTAGCCTAACCTCTGAGGTTATTAAAGACGCCCCACCTGTAATACCTCCGAAAATAAAGTTTATAAACATAACAGCCAATGTCATCCATCCTATAATTAATGGTCTAGGATTATTTGCTACTTCACCTGGTACAACACTTATAATATCGATTTTATAATTTTCCCATATGTTTCTGGACAAACTCTCAAATTCAGACTTAAGTCCAAGATCACACAAAACCACCTTTTTTGTTATATTATAAAGGTTCTTTATTGCGATATAATGTGCTGTTTCTCTAAAAAATCCGGTCAAGATCGATCTAACCAACTGTTCTTTAGTCCTATCGGTTACACTTGTCAATATAAAAAGTTTTATTTTTACACTGGAATTTTTGATAAGGTATCTATAGGCATCTTTTGGGATAAATATCAAAGCATCATAACTACCTTTCTTTAGTTTAAGGAGCGTATCATTAAAATCATATTTAACTGAAATATTTATTGTGAAAGATAAAGTATCATTATATTCCTCCATCATCGATAGATACTTCGAATACTCCTGAGCCAAAGCAATTAATCTCTCATTTGTTTCTCCGGGCACTATAGCTATATTTATATTTAAACTATTAGAAGATGATCCATTACTAGGTACGAATATAGAAGTAATGACTAATAATAACATAAGTGGAAAAATCACCGTCCAGAATATTGTCGACTTAGATCTATAGGAAAGTTTAAGAGTTCTAACGATTACTGAAGATATAGCATGCGGTCTCATTCAAGTCTCACCCCGGTCAAAAGAAAATATATATCTCTCAAACCAATCTTTCTCAAATTGAATGAAACATACTTCACATCTCTAAGCTTAGCATCCAAATCCTCTATAATGCTAGTATCATTGCATAGTAATGTGGCAATAAAGCCTTTATCATATACTATCTCGGTCTCATCATCTTTCATCTTTTCCAGTATAGTTCTACTGGGTTCCTCTGCAAACTCTATATCTATTGCATACTTATAACCTATTTTACTCTTTAATTCTTCAGGCGTTGAAAATGTTAAAACCTTTCCTCTAAACATGATTATTATCCTATCCGCAATAACTTCAGCATCTTCAAAAAGATGTGTCGCCATAATGATAGTTTTACCCTTCTTTTTTAGATCCAACATTATCCTCCAAAAATCACGTCTTGTAGAAGGATCAAGACCAGTAGTAGGCTCATCCATTATCAAAAGTTTTGGATCAGAAGATAAAGCTACAATCAAACTTGTTTTTCTTTTCATGCCTCCAGAATAAGCATTTACTCTTCTCTTAAAGAACCATTCTCCTAAACCCAAACTCACTTTAGCATCTTTTAAATAACTCAAAGCCTCCTTTTTATCAATTCCTTGAATACCAGAATAAAAAAGATAGTTTTCATACCCAGTTAATGAGCCATACAATCCTTGATCCTGAGGCATATAACTCAACAGTCCTTTAATCTCAAAATATCTGTACGGCTCACGACCAAATACTTCGATTTTCCCAGATGTAGGAAAAAGAACACCTGCTGAAATCTTAATGAAAGTAGATTTTCCTGATCCATTAGGCCCAAGTAAAACTACAATTTCATTACGATATATCTCTAAGTTGACATCCCTTAGAGCCTCAACATCATCATATCTCTTAGACAACTCTACAGCTTTTATTGCAACATTCATACTATCACCAGAATAAGAAGAAATAAAAAAGAAATATAAAATATAGAAAAACTCTTAGAAAAAGAGTAAAGAAGAGCTACTAGATTTTTTACTATTGTATAACTAATAACAATTTTTAAATAAAAAAAGGAGAAAATTATAAAATATGATATCTTATATTTCCTAAAAACGAAGATCCTTATATTAATTAAGATACCTTTTAAACCTAAATAAATTAACTCAATGCATTTAGTCTAAATACATTTAAGGGAATAAACAATAAGTTTAGAATTTAAAAGCTAAAGTTCATATAT
>JAGGXB010000005.1 GCA_021163245.1 Thermoproteales archaeon | reverse complement strand
AGAAGGAACATTCAGGCCAGAAAGAATAATACAAATAGCAAAATACAGACAACAAAACCCAGAACAAACACTAGAAAACATAATATACGCAAGAGCATACAACAGCGACCACCAAATGCTACTAGTTCGTGAAGCTTTTAGAATTATAAAAGAGGAAAATATAAGGCTGCTTATAGTTGACAGTTTTATAGGTCATTTCCGTTCAGAATATCTAGGCAGAGAAAACCTAGCTACTAGACAACAAAAGCTTAATACACATATACATGACCTTTATCGCTTAGCATTTTCCGCTAACATAGCCGTCATCATAACAAATCAGGTTATGTCATCTCCAAATGTATTTTTTGGAAATCCTCAAAGACCCACAGGCGGAAACATTGTAGCTCATGCAAGTACTTACCGTTTATGGATTAGAAAAGGTAGAGAAGGAAAAAGAATAATAAAAATCTTAGACAGCCCATATCATCCACAAAGTGAAATAGCTGTAGTTATCCGAGAAGAAGGAATAACCGATATTTGATCATGCTCTAGGCCAATAACACCTAACGTCAAAATCCATATGACCCCTCTGTTCTGCAAGACTCAGTATTTCTCCATTCATAACCTTTAATATCTTAGGATACATGATTTCTATCGATAAATCTTTTAATTTCTTACCTCTATCAAAGATCTCTTCTATAGGTATATAAATATCTATAATATCTGGCATCTTCTCAAAAGTTTCTTTGTTCGTTGTAACCTTAAGAACCGGTCCTGCTACAGACCCTACCGGAGTTCCCATACCTGTAGTGAAGATAACAAAATGTGCTCCACCTGCAATCATCCCACTTATTGAGAATATATCCATGCCTGGACTATCCATAAGATACAATCCTCCATTTCTAGGGATTTTTTGACTAAAATAGAGGACATCCTTTATAGGGATAGAGGGGTCATGTCCTATCTTTAACATTGTTCCCACAGATTTTTCTGTTAATGTAGAAATTCCACTTCTAATATTACCTGGTGTGGGGTCTGATTCACCTAAATATTCTTGAAGTGCTTCTTTAAGAACGACCGCAGTTTCTAGAAGTCTTTTAACCTTATTATAAACATGTTTCCTTTTGTTTCTGTCTATCTTTCTGAAAACTAGTTCCTCGGCTCCAAGCATTTCTATCGTTTGTGAAAATACTACAGTACCACCCTTATGAATGAAATGATCTACAACATATCCAAGGGCACTATTAGTGAATAATCCAGACGTTGGATCTGAAGCTCCATTACCTATACCCATTACAAAATGCTCAAGACCTGTTTCTTCTCTTTCCATAGTTTTGGCATCCTCTATCATTCTTTCTACAAATTTTTTACCAAGATCAATAGCCTGTTCTAAAGAACTCTTATATTTCTTGAACATTACTCTTTCCTGAACGTTTATCCAATAAACCTTCACACCTCTCTTAAGTAGCCTGTCATAAAGCTTAAATTCAGAAAGATTTAGTTTCTTATTTTCACCTTCTATTAGAGGTCTCTTACAGAATTGTCCACAGCCAAGACTGATAAGTAATACACCATATATGTTTGGATGTGACGCTAATCCAAGTAGAGTATTAAACGCTATTTCTTCATCAAACCCTATATGTGTACATCCACCACTATGTCTAGCTAATACAACTCTATTCTCCTTATTTTCTCCCCATCTAACATCTTTAAATTCATCCCATATAATTTCAGCAATCCTATTTACGCAAGCTGTTGTCGGCAATATTAAAACATGATTTCTTATTCCGTATACCTTCCTACCTTTTCTTCTATAAGCATATATAGCTTCTTCCATAATAATCACATCCTTGAAAAATCTATGAGACCTAGTCTTAGGAAACGATAAAAGTCTCTAACCATTCTCCTATATTTTTCATTCCATCCCAGTCTTCTAGTTATATCAACCATGTTTCCTAGCCTTATACTTGTGGACCCGCCAATATTGATAGCTGCTACGCCTATTCGAGATCTACCTTTAAAATCTTTGATTAATGGATGAATGGGCATAAAATTTTTTCTTATCTTGATTATCTCTCCTCTTTTTATATCTGTTAAAGCATCACCTAAAATAAAACCTTTAGTTATTAAACTATAGAAATCTAAGTCTGGATCAAGTATGATATTTGTAAAATGTACAACAACACCCTTATCGATATCTATGACACTTTTTCCGATCGGAAAACCAAATTTTATGATATCTTCATCTTCATAGATTTTATTTAATGAGACCTTATACCATTTAGGAATATCTGTTTTTAGTTTAACTTTGCCTATAATACCCTTTCCTTCTTCAAATATCGGATATTCTTCATTCTTCCTGAGATAATCTAGAGCTGTGCCTACATTATCACTAGAGTCAACCTTATAGATTAACCTCCTCATTCTTGACTAAACCCAATTTATACAGAAAATAAAATAATTAATAATATTTAGCTATAGAGATAACATTAATTAAGCTACAGGAATAAGTTCAAATAAAGCTCCAGCTATCTGCATGTCATAGATATTATTTCCAATAATAACCTTAGTCTTTCCACCATATACTTCTATATACCTTTTAATTTCCATGATTTTTAGCGCCTCTAATTTACTAAACTTCTCAAATATCTCAAGATTCTCGAAATACAACATAATCTCTACGCCAGACATACCATAGGATATAACCTCAACGAATAGATCCCGTATATCATACCAGTATCTTGTCAATAGATCTATATCGTCGTCATAAATACTACCAAGCATCGAAGATAACTCGCCATCAAGATTATATATGGGTGTAAAGGATATCACAAGAACTTTTCTCACGTTATCCTACCCCTTTATTTCTTTTACAATTGTATAAAGCCGTGGAATTTTTAGAGACGCTGAAACTCATATAGATCGTTATTATTTTTATTATAGCTTATAAAAATGTAATGTTTCATAATTTAATTTTAAAATATTTTCGAAACATTTTATTCAACAGTATTAGCTAAATGGTGTTTTCGATGCATATCCAGAAAACTCTATCATATTTCTTACTCTTTTTATTTATGATTACTAATATTGCCTCAACAACTAGTCTACCATCATTAATAGTTTTAGAACCTAAAGTCAGCTTTATAGATAATAAAACTCTCTCTTTTAACTTAACCCTAATATACTCCTCTGATATTCCTACTAATGTCTCTATAGCAATTATACTATATACTTATGATATGAAGATGATACAAACATATAGAACACGTTTTAATATATCCTCTAAAATGACATATTTTTTCTCTAGCTCTATTCCGCTCAACGAATCTCTTCCACCAGATATCTATCATATAAACTTCACATTAACCTCAAAAATAGAAAACAAATCCCTTCTCCTTACTGTCTATCTCCCACCAACACTAAACGATTATAAACTACTACTACAAAAAATAACATCTCTAAGAATGTCCATCGATACCAACAATAAATCAATGTTTTTAATATATTCTACAAATCTACAGCCTGCCATAACCAAAACTCTTAAAGCATATAGAGCATCTCTAAGAGCATTCTTGAACAAAGATATTGAAAACGCAACACTTCTATTCCATAAAACTAAAATAATGTATCAAAATCTACAAGAACAGTATCTAAAAAATATTAGTAAGACTCCCTTTAATTACGCATACCTAAAAAACCTAGATGAATACTTATTCCTTGATCCTAAAGTTATATTCACGTTTTGGAGCAGAATATTAATAACTACAATCTTTATTCCAATCCTTATATTTGTCTTTCTTCCCCTCTATGCTACAAAAATCGATATATGGCTCGATAATTTAGCTGATACCTTTGAGAAAATAGGTAGTAATGTAAAGCTCTATAGATCTATTATAAGTGACAGAATAAGCTATCTTCTCACTGTTTCAAAATCCTCTATAATACCTTCTTATAGATTCAACCTACTTTTGATAAGTGCTGCATTTATATCAACTATAGGTCTTCTAACAAATAATATAATAACTATTATAGGATCAATGCTTGTATCACCTATACTAAGTATAGCTGTAGGAACATCAATAGGATTGGCTTTAAGAGATGAAAAAATAGATGATATAACAGGCTCATATATATTCTGGAAAGGAATTAAAAGTGAAATATACACAGTACTATTAACCATAGCAACATCATTTCTAGCCACAACATTGATATCTATGGTTTATCCCATAGTACCAACCCAACAAATACTAATAGGGTCACGACCTAACTTAAGTGACCTAGGAATAGCTATAGGGGCCGGCTTTGCTGGTTCTCTAGCATTTCTTGGTTCTAAGAAAGAAACCTCAGTAATTATTGGGGCCGCAATGGCCTTAGCGTATATTCCGCCAGCATCAGTTATTGGAATAAGTCTGGTAATGCAACGTATAGATATAACCCTAGGATCATTATCATTGCTTATTGTTAACATTATAGCATTAACTTTTTCTGTATATCTAACTGCCCGATTATATGTTCTTGAACCTTTATTAGCGGATTTCCTAAAAATAATCTTTCTAAATTTTAAAGAAAGTATAATAAACTTCGAGCCCAGACAGTTTCTTAATACTCTAGCCTCCTTCTTAGTTTCATGGATAAACATTATACTAAATATATCACCTTTACATCGACAAGAGATGGAACATAGTCTGAGACCATATATAAAATATATCTCAACATCTCTTCTAAAGTATATATTTATGCCAATATCCTTTGTTTTTATAACCGTCTTTATTCTTACAACCGATGTTCTCTACCCTGTAACCTATATGTTCAGAACTTTCGACATGTTTCTCTCAGGTATAGTTAATAAGGAAATATTTTTAGAGAAATATGGTAGCTTGTTCTTATACATTCTTATATTTCTATTTGTACTCTGGCTAATTTATTCTTATAGGATAACCATGAAAAATACCAATTTAAAACATTCATTAATATATATTTTATATAGTATCTTTATTTGGTCTCTAATCGAATATCTCTTTGAATTATATTTGTTTAATAGAGCTCATACATTACTGTTTCTGATATTTTTCCTATATATAACCATAATACTCTACTGGCATCGTATACATAATAAGGCTAGAGCAATAGCTGTTGGTTTTGCTTTATTCTCTCTGTTATTCATAATATTCCAAAGCGCGTACGTGTATCAATCAATCGTATATTCACAAACCCTAATGAACATATCAGACACTGCGAAATATGTAGTTGCAACTCATCTAAATATGAGGCCATCAGATATAGTTGTTAAAAGCAGTGTTATTAGTGGTAAGCCTATTCTTACAATCGGTATTAAAACATCCATGGGAAGAATAGATGAGTTTAAACTGAGTAAAGAAGATATCAATATAATATCACAAAGTATTAGAGAACTAACTAGTTGGGAAGATTTAGCCATAGAATACTATTATATTTTAACACCTTAATGAAAAACTAAAGTAAGTTTTTTACTTATTTATAAAAAAATATACACAATGAAGCCGTCTTTAAGAGGTTATAGTTTAGAAGAAATAGCAGAAAACTTTCTTGTTTCAAGAGGATATGAGATATTAGAAAGAAGAAAAACCGTGGTAAAAAACAATACTCCAATAGCAGAAATTGATATAGTAGCCAAAAAAGATAATGAATTATATGCAATCGAGGTTAAATCAGGTAGAATCTCTATAACTGATATTAGACAGACCTATACCAATGCAGTTTTGGTAAATGCTAAACCTCTGATTATCGGAAGGGGATTTTCTGATAAAGCATCGGAGGAAACAGCCAAAATACTAAACGTAGAAGTATTGATTCTCGACGAATATCTTTCTTTTATTTCTCTTGAAGAATTATCAGCGTCTGTAGACCAATCGTTCATAAACATTTTATCAAATATATTTTCTTTCGACATAACTAGAGTAAACAGCAAAGATCTAGAAGTAATAAAGGTATTAGCAATGTCTAAAAATTTTAGTGATGCCACTGAAAAACTAAATATGAGTAAAAGAGAATTAAGTAATATTATTAAAGACTTCAGGAATAGAAGAGTCTTAACATATACACGTACATTTAATACTATTCGTCTTCAAGCTAATATTATATATAATATGTTGAATCTTTACAGGTTGCTTAAAAATAATCTAGGCTAATACGATAAAAGTGGAGAATATGAGAGCCGATCTTAGCGGTTTAACAAGATCCTATAAGTTTATTTTTTCCTTTCCCTCTCTCAAAACTATTATGTTTGAAACCTTAATATTTTCTTTTCTTTGGTTTATACTTATACTCTCTTTTCCAAATATTTTTGAATATAACATTTTGATTCTATGTATAGTATCTTTTTCCTTATTTAGTTTAACATTATTTACTTTCGACAATAAGATCTTCACTTTTAGAAGATCAATAGCATTATTTCCATTTTTTGTTATATGGGGAATTCTCTATGACTTTTTAAACCCCTTTTCTGTAGCAGTCATAATTCCACCATTGCTAACCTTATTTACATCATCCTTCTTTCTTTCAAATAAGAAACATCTTAAAATAATATTCTTCTCCTATATTATTTTTATCTCCTCAACTATAATATCTGAGATATATATCATTATAGCTATCTATCTGTACATACTGTTACTTTTAATAGTATACTTAAGGATCGATAAAAGAATCTATAAATCACTTAAAATTAGCGGTACTCAACTGTTTTATTCCTTTATAGAGTATATATTGTCGAGAAATAAAGGGATTCTTGAAGAATCACTCTTATCTATTGGAAAAAAAAGAGAGTTACCGATCTACAAGATCTCTTTCTTTAATAATAATAATCTTCTTGGAAATATTGTTTTATCATATATTCATCCAGGACCTTTTAGGGATCTAGGTAGTTCTACTCTACCATATAAAATTATTCAGCTTAGCTTAAAGAAAAATATACCCATTCTATATCTTAAAGGTGCATGTACACATTCAGAAAACCTGATAAAAAGCGATATATTAGACAATATATCAAATAGAGTAATCAGCAAGTATGATGATACAATCATTATATTAGAGAACGTTCTACGTAAGAATGTAGATGATATATCAGCTTTACATTTCATCTTTGATAAAATTTTTCTATCATTTATATCAAGGTTAGAAAGAGGTATGGAGGATATACCATATGAAGTAAAAAAACATATATCCACGTCTCTTTCAAAGGAAGTATTGATCGTGGATTCCCATAACAGATTGACAGGAGATAAGTCTTTTGATACACCATCCATTGGAACTATACTAGCAGATAGAATACAGAGAACATTCAATATTTCTTTAAATATATCTAGATACGATGTTTGGGTTGGATTCTCACATATTAAGATTAAAGAGAATCAATATGAAATCGGGCCTGGCGGTATCATGTTTTTGACAATTCGATTAAATAACAAGAATTATTTCATCGTAAGCTTTGATGGGAATAATATGATTGACAATACTAGAGACTACCTTTATGAAAAAATGATCCAGTATGGTTTTATTGATGGCGAAATAACAACAACAGATACTCATATCTATTCAGGTCTGATTCCTGGAGTAGAATATAATGCTATAGGAGAAACTTTGTCAAAAGAATATTTGTATAAAATAGTTAAATCCTTGGCAGAAAACTCAATTAGAAACATTAAAAAAGTTACATCTATTACTCTTACAAAAATTCCAGTCTCTTCTTACTATATGGATAAGGAAAAATTAACTGTTTTATCTGAATTAACACGAAAAAATGTCCGGGATGGTTTGTTCTTGATAGGTATACTATTTCTTATTTATCTTATTACTCTCTAATAATTCTTTGATCTCTTCCCATTTATCATCAACCAATCTCTGTATTCTATCTATATCTTCATCATTAAGATGTCTAAACCGTCCCTGAAGCTTTAGGTATTCCACAACCGGTTTACGTTTTCTTTTTTCCAACAAGTTCCTACTAGGCCCTGTAAGCCTAAAATCACCATATTCTTGTTCATATAGTATCCACATCCCTGTCAACACTGCTATCCTTGCTATCTCGACTGTTAAACTTGAATCATATCTCCATCCCGGTGGACAAGGCGACAGAGCATGAAAATATTTAAATCCTCTGATCTCTTTAGCCTTTTTAACCTTACTATATATATCATTAGGAAAAGCAGGATTTAACGTAGCTATATATGGAATATTATGAGCTCTCATAATCATCGGAAGATCTTTTTTAACATTCTTATTACCCGTAGGAGTAGTTGTTGTCCAAGCACCATACGGTGTTGCTCCTGATCTTTGGATACCTGTGTTCATATATGCCTCATTATCATAGCAGATATATATCATGTTATGATTTCTCTCAGCCGCACCACTAAGAGCCTGTAATCCTATATCAACGGTACCACCATCTCCCGCCCAAACAACAACGTTTACATCCCTCATACCTATCTGTTCCACTGCCTCAGCTATCCCAGATGCTGCAGCCGCACTGGCTGCAAATGCTATATGTAATACAGGAACATCAAAAGCAGTTTTAGGATGGGGTCCAGCTATTACAGAAGTACAACATGCAGGTATAACTAATATAGTCCTATGTCCTAGAGCTTTCAATACATATCTGAGTATAAGTGTTGCACCACAACCTGGACACGCAGCATTTCCCTTCAATATGTATTCCTGATATGGAAAAGTCTTAAATATTCCTGACATTAAGGAACACCTCCAATATATTTTTCCTTTAAACCAATCCATTTACGTGAAAACTTTACACCCTTCCTAGCCATCTTATCCATATCCTCGAAAATTTCTAGGAAATCTTTAACCCTTAGATCTCTACCACCTAATCCACCAATATATTCAGCAACCGGTACATCAACACCATATTCCTTTAAAGCGGACTTAATGTCAGTAGCGAGTACCCCACTATATCCCATAGAGACATCTCTATCAAAGACACCTATCATTTTCACTCTTTCAGATTTCTTAGCTATTTCCTCCGCCGGAAATGGTCTTATAACCCTTAATCTACATACTCCAACCTTTAATCCCTTTTCCCTCAACAATCTCGCTGCCTCAATAGCATCTCCCGAAGCCGCTCCCATCATAAACAATATAATGTCGGCATCATCACACATATTATCTTCTAGCAATCCACCATAAGCTCTCCCGCTAATCTCACTATACTCTTCATAAATGTTTGAAATTATATCCAAAGCCTCCCTTTGAGTTTTCCATATATCATATCTAAACTCCATATAATCATCAGGATAAGTTAAATTACCTAAAGAAAAAGGATCATCAAAATTAAGCATATGCCCACCAATTTTTTTCTTAGGTAAAAATCTATCAACATGCTCCTGTGATAAAATTTCTAAAGGTTCTACTGTATGTGACACCACGAATGCATCCCATCCCACAGCAACTGGCAAACTTGTTTCCTCAGCTATCTTAAACGCCTGAACAGTTAAATCAAAAACCTCCTGTACATCTTGCGCAAACATAATTATCCATCCCGAATCCCTTAATGTGAGTATATCATTATGATCTGTCCATATAGACCAAGGAGGAGCTATCGCACGTGTTATTATCCCCATTACTATAGGTAATCTAGCTCCTGCAGCCCACCAACAAACCTCATACATGTATAATAATCCCTGTGAAGATGTAGCAGTATATACTCTTGCACCAACTGATGCAGCACCCAAAACTGCAGACATAGCACTATGCTCAGATTCAACTCTTATAAACCGAGCGTTCAATTCACCATTCTCCACAAATTCCGACAACTTTTCGATTACTGGTGTTTGTGGTGTTATTGGATATGCAGATATAACATCGGGTCTAGACAACTTTACTGCATATGCCGCAGCATGATTGCCTGATAAAATTGTTTTTTTACTCATTCTTCTCTCACCATTTCTATTGCTTTTACAGGACATACGTTTGAACAAATACCACATCCTTTACAGTAATCATAATCTATACGAACCATATCATCTATTATATCAATACAACCTTCTGGACAATACATCCAACATAGATAACAATTAATACATTTATCATAGTTTACTACTGGTTTAACACTTCTCCATATTCCTGTTTTTCCTACAGAACCTATAGTTGGCCTAGCTATAGGTGCATAAACCCTAACCATTATTTCACCCATATTTTATTACTCTTCTCCAACCTTCCTCAACTGCCTTAATATTCTCATCAACCATTTGTTTTATTTCAGTCTTAACGGCTTTTTTAACACTTTCCAAGGAGACAATATTAGAAACTTTTGATACCGCGCCAAGCATAGGCATGTTTGCTAAAGGTATACCAGCTATCCTTAAATTCAGATCCATAGCTATGCCGGTAGCATCGAGGTAAAATACGTTATATTTATTTGAAATCTTTGGTTTCTCCTTAGTATTTATAATAACACTCCCATCCTTCTTTAATCCACTAAATATATTGACTATATTCAACAATGATTTATCGACTACGACTACCATATCCGGATTATACACCATGCTTTTAATCCTTATCTTCCTTTCAGAGATTCTGTTAAACGCCATAACTGGAGCTCCTCTTCGTTCTGCTCCAAAGAATGGTTGAGCTACACCAAATTTATTCTCTATTAAAGCTGCCAATGCTATTATTTTAGCTGCTGTCACTACTCCTTGACCACCTCTACCATGCCATCTTATCTCAAAAATATCATAAGCCGTCATAATACTCAATTATAAATATTCAGATTCAAACTATAATGATTTTTTAGTAAAAAAATTATACATATTTAACCATATTTTTTCCCTTAGTTACTTAACATTTTTATAAAAATAATCGCTTTCTATATCGAAACTCTTATTTTTAGATAACCAAGATAAAGGTGGAAATGGTGTTATAATATGAAATATCCTCAGATAGTGTTGGAACCTCCCGGACCTAAAGCCAAAGAGATAATTGAAAAAGATAATAGATACATTATGCAGAGTTTTTCAAGATGGTTTCCATTGGTGGTATCTAAAGCCTATGATTTTATAGTCGAGGACATAGACGGAAATAAATTTATCGACTTTAACTCTGGAATCGCCGTTATGAATGTTGGGCATCGTCATCCACGTATCATAGAAGCTGTAAAATCCCAGCTAGAGAAATTCACACATTATAGCATTACTGATTTCTTATATGAGGAACCGGTAAAACTGGCTAGTAATTTATTTAGAATCACCCCCGGAAGCTTTGAAAAAAAGGTTTATTATGGCAATAGTGGAGCTGAAGCAAATGAGGCTGCATTAAAAGTTGCTAGAGGTCATTTTCAGGGTAAGCGTCCATATATAATTGCTTTTACTGGATGTTTTCATGGAAGAACATATGGTGCAATGAGTGTTACAGCAAGCAAACCTATTCAAAGAAAAAACTTTTATCCTCTTGTTCCTGGAATAATTCATGTACCTTTTCCTTACTGTTATAGATGCCCATATAGACAAAAATTGGAATCATGTAACTACTGGTGCGTAGACTTTATAGAAGATTGGATATTTGAGAAATTTATTTCTCCTGATGAAGTTGCAGCTTTTATTTTTGAACCAATAATCGGTGAAGGTGGATATATAATACCACCTAAGGATTTCTTTCCTAGACTAAGAAAATTAGCGGATAAATATGGTATTTTATTAATTGCAGACGAAGTCCAATCTGGCATGGGTCGTACAGGTAAATGGTTCGCGATGGAACATTGGAATACTATCCCTGATATAATTACAGTTGCTAAAGCAATCGCATCTGGTTTACCTCTTGGTGCAACGATAGGCAGAGCTGACATAATGGATTTACCTCCCGGCTCTCACGCATCTACATTTGGCGGTAATCCAGTAAGTTGCGCAGCTGCAAACGCGGTTATTAGCATTATTGAGGAAGAAAATCTTTTAGAAAATGCTCGGAGACAGGGGGAATATATCCTTAAGAGACTGAATGAGATGAAAGAAGAAATAGATGTCATAGGCGATGTTAGAGGCTTAGGCCTTATGGCAGGTATAGAACTCGTGAAAAGTAAGGATGAGCCTTTACCTAACAGAGAATTATTAAAGAAAGTTTTAATATCTGCCTTTAAGAAAGGATTATTAGTTATTGGAGCAGGTAAATCTGTTATCCGAATTTCACCGCCTCTAACGATCACAAGAGATGCAATCGATATTAGTTTAGAGATTATTCAGGAGTCTATTTTAAAGAATATAAAATGATTCGGTGTGTATTTGCACACTATATTTTTTCATCACATACTCTATATATCAAAACATTACCTCCATAATGACTTACAATACCCTCTATTAGCTTTGCGCTTCTAAGACTCTCACATATAATAACGCTTTTTTGTATAAAGTAACAATCTCCTCTTTTAGTGAATAAACGATATATATTCCTATAAAATCTCTGAGGTATCCTAGACACATTGTATTTATAAAAATCATAAATTACTATATATCTCCCCGTACTATCATCGTTTATTTTTATCTTCCTTTCTATTTTTTCTAATAAGGATATGTTACCCATGTTAAATAAAGTGTGTATTTACACACTAATATTTCTAACCTTTAAACCCCATTATTTCCATTGGAAAGTAATTATTTATGATCGAATTTATTGAGTATTCATTATATTCTTTATATTATAATCTAATTTCTTGGTATTTTTAGAAAATATTTCCACTTGAAATAAAGGGGTTCTCTTGTATTTATACAAAATATGAGAACTATGGTATTTGTATAATGTATAACATGTGTTTATAGCTTTACTGTATAAAAAATATTGGACCCCTTTGTTTCCACTGGAAAAGGTAGATTGATATGGATTATACTCTGTTAAATATTATACTAATAAAAAAATTTCTTTTTATGAAAAACAATGGAGTAAAATATTTTTGTGAAGAAATAATTGCTATTTAAGGTTATACATTTTTTAAAATAAATGATCGTTTTTTATACATAGACATATTATATATTTTTGATAGTGATGTCTCCGAAGATAAAAATTGAGGATTATCTTAACTCTGGTGAAAAAATAAGTATAGTGCTTGAAGGTAATGAAGTGTCAAAGGAGAAAGTATTGCAATTACTAGATATGTTGAAAATTATCGGTGGTAAAATAGAAGATGAATCTAAGGAGGATAGGAGAATAAGGTCGAACAAAGAGGAGGTTTGGGATATTATAAAAGAATTTTTCGGGGATGGTACATGGTTCTCCATAAAAGATTTATATAACATATCTAAGGACAGATTAGGTTTAAAGATAACCTCTATCTCTACATATATATCTAGGTTGGTTAGTGAAGGCAGATTAGTTAAAAAAGGCAGGAAGCCCTATACTCGTTATAGAGTGAAGGTAATATATGTTAAGGGTTAGCTTTTCTTTTTAACCATTCAGTATATATCCTCATTATATCGCTTCTCGTAATTATACCTGCAGGTTTTTCATTCTTCAATACTATGACGGCAGGGATCTCATTTGTTAATATGCTAGTTATCCTTGATAATTTTGTGTTTGGTTGTATCATGGGTAGTGGATCTGACATTATATCCTTTGCTGATAATTGTAAAGCCTTATTCTTGTATTTAATAAATGTCTCTATTATATCCCTCTCAAATATTGTTCCTATTACAGAATTATTTGGACCTAGAACGGGTAATTGTGATATTGCATGATCCCACATTTTTCTAACGATATGCTCTATTTTTTCATCTGGTGATGCGTATATTAGAGGTTGAGACATTATATCTTCAGCTATTATTTCACTTTCAACATATTCTTCTAATGCCTTCATTATTCTTATGAGTGTTGAAAGCCTGGGGTTAACGGTGCCAGACTCTATTCTAGCTATTAAGCTTTGGCTGACACCAGCTTTCTTAGCTAATTCTTGTTGTGTTAATCTTGCTTTTTTTCTAAGGGCTTTAATTTCCTCAGGAGACGGAAATATAGACAGCATGCATAATCCAATATTAATAAATAATTAATAAGAGTAATAAATCTTTTTAAGGAAAATAAAAAATATTTTTAAGAAAAAACTACTTTATTTTTTAATCGAATTCGTTGCTTTCTTCTTCTCCTCCTCCTTTCGGACCTTTTTCAGGTCCTTTTTCCTCTAATTTTCCTGCGGCTATAACATCGTCTATTCTAAGGATAAGGGCTGATACTTCTGTTGCGGCTTTAATAGCATGGAGTTTTACAACTAATGGTTCAATTACACCAAGTTTAACCATGTCAGATACTTTCCCAGTAAAGACATCTACACCATATCTCCATCCGTCTTCTCTCTCATGATATGCACGTAATTCAGCTGTTATATCGATAGGATCAAGGCCTGAGTTTTCTGCAAGGGCTCTAGGAATGACCTCTATAGCGTTAGCAAAAGCTTCTATAGCTAATTGTTCGCGGCCGCCAACTTGTGGTGCATATTTTCTTAATTCTTTGGCTACTTCGGCTTCCGGAGCACCACCACCCGGAACTATATATGGATCTTCAATAACATCTGCTACAACACTTAAGGCATCTACAATGGATCTCTCTGCTTCATCAACAGCCTTTTCTAAACCACCTCTTATAAGTATACTAACTGCTTTGGGGTTGGGGCATCCTTCTACGAATACCATTTTTTCATCTGCAACCTTCCTCTCCTCGACTAGCTCAGCGCTACCGAGAACATCACTAGAAAGATCCTCTATCTTAGTAACTATACGAGCCCCAGTAGCCCTAGCAAGCTTCTCCATATCACTCTTCTTAACCCTACGAACAGCCAAAATACCGGCTTTGGCCAAATAATATTGTGCAAGGTCGTCTATACCTTTCTGACAGAAAACAACATTAGCTCCTGTGGATTTAATTTTGTCTACCATTTCTTTTAGAAGTTTCTCTTCTTCTTCGAGAAAAGCCTGCATTTGATCTGGTGAATTTATTCTTATCTCTGCATCAATCTCAGTTTTCTCAATTTCTAAAGGTGTATCCAACAGTGCAATTTTGGCATTTTCGATTCTCTTTGGCATGGCCGGATGAACAACTTCCTTATCGATAATTATACCATATATCAATTGTGTATCTCTAACAGATCCACCCTTTTTCTTGATTAGCTGAACATAATCTGTATCGGCGACGTATTTATCCCCTCTTTTCTCCGCGATTTGTTTTACTGCCTTGACAACTAAATTCGCTAAATATTCTCTAACAGTAGCAACTGACTTACCGCGCATAGCGGTAATTGCTACCTTTTTGAGAGTTTCTTCATCTTCTATTTTTGTCTCAATAGATATTTTTCTAAGTATTTCATCGGCTTTTTCTAAGGCTTTTTTATAGCCTGCGATTATAACAGTTGGATGTATGTTTTTATCTAGCAGTTTTTCAGCCTCTTTTAATAATTCACCGGCTATAACAACAGTGGATGTAGTACCATCTCCAACTTCATCGTCCTGCGCCTTAGAGATTTCAACCATTAATTTTGCTACTGGATGTTGTACATCCATCTCGTCTAGGATAGTAGCACCATCATTGCTTATTGTTATGTCTCCAAGAGAATCAATAAGCATTTTGTCCATACCTTTAGGGCCAAGGGTTGATTTTACTGTCTCGGCTACAGCTTTAGCTACCATTATATTAGTTTGAATAGCTTCTTTACCTGTCTTTCTAGAAGAGCCTTCTTTTAAAATCAGAACAGGAACTCCACCTAGTTGTGCTAAAGTTGGTTGGGAAGCATACGCCATACTCATTCACCTCTCTTAAAACTGTAAACAGCATTTTATCACTTCTATATAAATCTTTCTATAAAAAATTAATATAAAGATGAGCAAATAATACAAATTATTGTGAATGTTATTAAATTTTAAAGTGTAGGTGTGTACTGTCTATATAATCTTCGCACTGCGAACTCTATATCATCTCTGGTCACAGTTTTTCGGCCAGCATGTTTTGATAACTCACTTGCTTCCCTTGCAATCTGTCTGACTATATTTTCAATTATATCACGTAGATATTTCGCTGCTTCTTCACTTACACGTTCTGCACCCTCTTGATGCATTATTCGGTCAATTGGGGCTATAGGAATTTCTTTCTCCTTATTTTGCATTCTTTAACCCCAATTTAATACTTAGAAATCTTAAATATATTATTTTTTAGATTAAATATTCTCTTTTCATAAATATTAATGATATTTATTTTGATGTATATTACGTAGGCAATCGCGGAAATGGTGATAAAAAATATATAATTATGGAGCTACGATTAAACAGCTATATTATATGGTGAGTAGAATGGGAAAGGTAAGGCCAGTGTACATAAAACGTACAGCTAGACAACTGGTTGAGTTGTATCCAGATAGGTTTAGTGACGTTTTTGAAGAGAACACTAAAGCTGTAGCTGAACTAACAAATATTACTTCGAAGAGAATAAGGAATAGAATTGCGGGCTATGTAACTAGATTGGTCAGAAGGAAGAAGGAATTAGAACGAAGGGCACTTTTAGAGGCTCAAAGAGCTGAGGAAGAAAGGGCTAAGGAACAAGAAAGTCAAGTTGAGGAAAACTCGCAGGAAAATAGAGAGTAAAATTATCACATTAGATTTCCTAGCTTATTTCTGATTATTAATGTATATTTAAGTTTATATGATAAGGGAGTGCCCCGGCCGGGATTTGAACCCGGGATCACCGGCTCGAAAGGCCGGTATACTCTAGGCATTAACCCGTACAGAGCTAGTTTGACCTGGCTATACCACCGGGGCTAAAAATTAGTGACATTTTTAACTTTTAAAATTTTTGTTCTAGGATTATTAATGCGGGGGCCGGGATTCGAACCCGGGCAGGCCTACGCCAACGGAGCCTGAGTCCGTCCCCTGTAGTCAAGCCGTCGCAGCTTTTTGACCAGGCTCGGGCACCCCCGCCTAGAATTATTCTAACTTATGTTTTTATTAAGGTTCCTATTTTTTCACCTTTTATGGCTTTTATTATATTTCCTGGATTTTTCCCGTTTATTATTATAGTCTTAATTTTTGATCTTTCAAGTATTTTTAAGGTATAAGGGTCTAGTAGTTTATATTCACCTGCCTCAATAATACTTTTATCAAATATTTTTTTAAGAGTGTCAATTGTGGTTTCTGTTAAAAGCTTTGCATCGGGATATTTTTTAGGATCTTTTTCGTATATTCCATCTACGTCTGTTGCTATTATAAGTAAATCGGCACTGATTGCTTCTGCTATTAAGGCTGATACTGTGGTTGTTGATTGTCCAGGTTGGAATCCTCCAGTTATTATAATATTTCTATATGATGTTTGATTTATGACATCCTGTAGGTTCTCGGGTATGCTTGTTGGAGGATTATTTGTTATTATTGATAATAATAGGGCGTTTAGGTGTGAGACTTTTATTCCAAGGAGGTCAAGTGATGAGTTGTTTCTTGAGAAAAAATATGCTGTATTTATATATTGTCTAGCTATTTGGCCTCCTCCTACAACTATTATTAGTTTTTCTACTGATTTTTTTAAATATTCGATTATTGGCGTAAGTTTTTTAAGATATTCTATGTTAAAATTACCGGTGGCATTGGATAGTAAATGACCGCCGAGTTTTAATACAACTTTATCGTTTTTTTTATAACTCATGTTTATCGATTGAAAAATTTAAAGGTTAGGTAATATAGTTTACTGGTTTAGAGGTCTAGAGGATGAGTAGTGATATAGGGAGATTCAAGCTTGAGAAGATGATTAGGGAATTGAAAGAAAAGAGAGGTCGAGGCACTGAGCTTATTTCACTGTATATTCCAGCTGGTAGACCTATAGGGGATGTCATGAGTGTTTTAAGACAAGAATATTCTACTGCTACTAATATTAAGGATAGAACAACAAGACATCATGTGTTAGAGGCTTTAACTGCTGTTATGCAAAGGTTAAAGCTTTTTAAGCAGACTCCGCCTCATGGTCTAATCATATTTGCTGGTTATGTTGCTGGTGATGCTCCTGGAGATGAGAAGATGGAGGTTCATTTAATTGAGCCGCCTCAAAGACTTAGGATGTGGCTTTATAGATGTGATTCTAGGTTTCATACAGAGATATTAGAAGATATGATTAAGGTAGAGGACGTTTATGGTCTTATAGTTTTGGATAGGAGTGAAGCTGCTTTTGCAGTTTTAAGAGGTAAAAATTTGGAAGTTGTTGAGGAAATAACATCAGGTATACCCGGGAAACACAGATCTGGTGGACAATCTGCTAGAAGATTTGAAAGAATAATAGAGCAGTTGGCTCATGAGTTTTATAAGAGGATAGGAGAGCATGCTAATAGAATTTTTCTTAAAATACCTGAGTTGAAAGGTATTATTGTTGGTGGTCCAGGGTATTCTAAAGAAGAATTCGTGGAGGGTGATTACCTACATTATACTTTAAAGGAGAAGATTATAGGTGTTTTTGATGTAGGGTATAGCGGTGAATCAGGGATATATGAGTTGTTGGTTAGAGCTAAGGATCTATTAAAGGATGTTAGATACATGAAAGAAAAAGAGGTTATGAATAGATTTCTATATCATCTTTCTAGGGATACAGGTCTTGCTGTGTATGGAGAGGATGAGGTCAGGAAAGCATTAGATATGGGAGCTTTAGATAAATTGCTGTTATCAGAAGATCTTGAGAAATATAGAATTAAATTTAAGTGTATTCAGTGTGGATATGAAGGAGAAACCACTGTTAAATCTCTTGACGATGTACTAAGATGTCCTAAATGTGGTGGTGAGGTACAGGTTATTGAGGAAAAAACATTAATAGACGAGTTTGTTGAGAAAGCAAAGAACTCGGGTGCTGAGGTTATATTGGTATCGTCTTCTACTAGTGAGGGAAAGGAACTTCTAAAAACGTTTGGTGGAATAGCTGGATTATTAAGGTTTAAGATATAATATTGTGCTGATATTGTGGATTATAGTAGAAGATATATTAAGAAAAAAGATCTTGAGCTTTTTATTGGGAGAATAGAAGGTTTTGATAAGCCTAAAGTATTTCTTGAGCAATATGTATCTCCTCCTCATCTTGTCTCTAGATTACTATGGATAGCTTATTTATCATATAACGATATATATGGTAGGACCATTGTTGATTTAGGTGCTGGTACAGGTCGTTTAGGATTGGCTGCAGCGTATATGGGGGCTCGAGAAGTATACCTTATAGAAATTGATTTCGATGCTATTAGACAGGCATGGAGGAATACTAAGAAATTAGGGTTAGAGTGCAGTGTTAATCCGATATGTGCAGATGTATCGTATAAACCTATTAGAAAGAAGATGGATGTTGTGCTACAAAATCCTCCTTTTGGAGTTCATAGAAGGGGTATGGATTTATTATTTTTAATGAATGCCTTAAGCTATGCAGATGTGGTGTATAGTATTCATAAAAAAGAAGGGATTAGTTTTATAATGGATAGGCTAAAAAGTATTTGTAGAAGTGTTAAATTGTTATTTGAAGAGGTAATAATTATTCCGAAGATTTATGAATTTCATTGGAAAGATAGACATAAAGTGAATGTTGTGGCGATTAGAGTTTTATAGCATGGTGTTATTATGGGTAAAGATAAGGAAGTTGTTGTACCGGGGGAAAAATTGGCAGTTATAGAAGAATATCTGCCTCGAGAAAATGTATATGTTAATGTTGATTTTATATTATCTAAAATTATTGGTACTATATTTAGAGATAATGAGAAAAAGGAAATAAGTGTACGTAGAATAAAAGAGCTCAGTCTTCCAAAAGTGAGAGATATTATATATGGTGTAGTAACTTCGATAAGAGATCCTATAGCTTATGTTGATATAATATATATTGAAAATAGGAATAAAATATTTCTTAATCCCTTTGATAGTTTTCTACACGCCAATAATGTTAGTAGTATGTATGTGAGATCGCTATATGATGCCATAGGTTATGGAGATATTATAAGGGCATATATCGTTGATGGTTATAATCCACCCTATGAATTATCTATTAAAGGTAGAGAATTTGGTGTAGTTTACGCTAGATGTCCACTATGTATGAGACCATTAAGAAGAAAGGGGTATGAGTTATTTTGCTCTAAATGTAGGAAAAAATTCAAAAGAAAAATTAGTACTTATTATTTTCTAAAGTAGATATATGATGAAAAAGGTTTTAAAAATAAGTTTTAGAGATTCTAAAGACGTCATAAGTTTCATAGAATATCTTAATAAGAACATTTCTAGAGAGAATATTTATGTTATTTCTGAAGGTAACAATGTGAAAATTATATTAAAAGAATTTGAAAAAAGTAGAATTTTAGCTTCGAGGATTAAGAAAATTTATCAGGAATGGAAAAATTTATATTATGGTAAAGAAGGGAAGAAGATTCCTCTTATATTTGTGTTGAGGGAGGCGGATCTAAAGGTTGCTATACCTCTATCTGCCATCAACGATATATTGAACCTTAAGGGGTATGTTTCAAAAATTGAGGATAAATATCTTATAAGCGATATAGATTTAGATACTCTTAAGGAACTTGTAAGTATTTTTTCTGAAAAATATAGTGAATGTCTTCTCCTAAAAGCCGATCCTTTAGCTAAAAGATTAGTATCTGTTTTAGCTACCGTTAAAGGGATAAATATTGATGAAAGTATACGTTTACTCTTAAATCTCGGTTTATTAAAAATTGATGAAAAAGATAAGAAGTATATCTTAGCTCGGAGTTATGATAGATGTATAGGGATATTAGCTAAAAGTAATAGCTTATTATGATATTATAGAAAAACTTATGAGTAGGAATATTTATGAAGATTTAGGTCATTGATTTGGATAATAATTATAAATGTTTTCATGATGATTCGTATGATAAATATTGAGATCTTGTCGAACAAGGATAATGTGCTAGAGATTATTATAAAAAATGAGGGATATACTCTTTTAAATTTGTTAGTTGATGAGTTAAATAGAGACCCCGATGTTAAATACGCTGCCTATACTATGCTTCATCCTCTTGAAAATAAAATAAAGATGATTGTTATGACTAGTGACGGCGTTTCTCCCCTAGAAGCTATTAAAAAAGCTGTTAGTAATTTAGATAGGAAGATTAGTAAGTTAAGAGAAGAGATACGGAAGATAACATAGCATGAGAAGGTCGCTTAGTTCGGCTTACTATATTCTTGAACTGGCTAGGTTGGGCGATGCTATAGTTAACTATATTTTCTCAGCCTGTTTTACTTTATTTTTAAAGAAGCCTTCTGGAGTTAGGGCTAAAAACTCTATTTTAAGGCGGGTATTTAAAGAGAGTAAGATTGCTGATGTATTTGGTGTAAAAAGATTGCCTAGCGGTGTAGAACCTGAGGATTTTATAGAGGCTGTGGTTGCTTTACTCTGGCTTGAGGGTAAAATTAACGTAGAAAAAGCTGTTGAGTATATTGTGCACGTAGATGAAGAAAGTATTAGTGGAGATTTGGAATATTTAGTTGCTGATAGGTTAATTAAATATATTTTATCTATGAAAAAATAGTTTTATCTATATCCTTTGGCTTGAGCGTATAATATTCTTTTACGATAGTTTCTGGAGTTACGTCTACGTGGATGTAAATCTTTTTTAGGTTGTTTAGGGATTTTTGGTGTTGCATTTCTAACTTTTCCAGCTTTTGTTAATGATCCATGTGATGGCATAATTAAATCACCAAGTTGTTAAATGTTGAGATATATATATTTTTTATTTAAGTTTCGAATTTTATAACGGTAATTTAGTATGGAGGAAGAAAAGGAAATAAATTATAGTGAACGAGTTAAGGAATTCTTTAAGGATAATAGAGTAGAGCTTTATGATAAGCTAAAAATTATACATAGGAATGGGCAGGTTATAAAGGGTGTTTTGCTTCCCCGTCCCGATATAGGAGATCCAGATGTTTTAATTTTGAAGCTTGATAATGGTTATAATATAGGTATTCATTTAGATAATATTGTTTCTGTAAAAGTTTTAGGTCATTTAGAGGCAGCTCCTCTAGTTAAGATAAGAAAGACTTATAAGGTTAGGAAGAAATCTTTAGTTTATTTTCTAGGTACGGGAGGTACGATTGCCTCACGTATTGACTATAAGACTGGTGCAGTTTATCCATTTTTTACAGCTGAAGAGATTTATTCCATGTTTCCAGAGTTAGAGGATATTGCTTTTATAAAGGCTGAGAGCCTCTTTAGTATCTTTAGTGAAGATATGAAGCCCTCATATTGGTCTATTATCGCTGAAAAAGTAGCTGATATATTTAAAAAAGAGGAGCCTAAGGGTGTGGTTATTGCTCATGGAACAGATACAATGGGATTTACAGCTGCAGCTATGGCTTTTGCCTTAAGAAGGTTGCCGGGACCAGTTATACTTGTCGGAGCTCAGAGATCGTCTGATAGGCCTTCGACAGATGCGGCTTTTAATGTTATTGCTGCTACTATTACTGCGTTAGATGCACCTTTTGGAGAGTCTGTTGTTGTTATGCATGGAAGTACTTCTGATTCATATTGTTATGTTCATAGAGGAGTAAAGGTAAGAAAATGTCATACTAGTCGAAGAGACGCTTTTAGATCTATAAATGATATTCCTTTAGCGAGAATCGATTATCCTAATTCCTTTATATTGCTCAATGAAAGGTATCTAGCTCGCAGTAAAGAAGGTATAATTCTAGAGAACAAGTTTGATCCAAAAGTTTTCTTGTTGAAGTTCTATCCAGGTATGCCGGGAGAGTATCTTGATCTATTGATTGATAAGGGGGTTCACGGCATTGTACTTGAGGGAACTGGTCTAGGCCATGTATCGGAAAATTTGCTAAAGCCTTTGAAAAGAGCTTATGATGAGAAAATACCTGTTGTAATGACATCACAATGCATATGGGGTCGAATAAACATGAATGTTTACAGAAGGGGTAGAGAATTATTAAAAGTCGGTGTTATATCTGGTGAAGATATGGTTCCTGAAACGGCACTTGTTAAACTTAGTTGGCTTCTTGGAAAAAATTTAGACTATAAGGAAATTCGTGAAGCAATTCATGCAAATATAGTTAATGAGATTAATCCACGTTCAGAACATAGAAGTTATCCATCGCTATAGGGGTGATATGAATATGAAAGTTAATTATAAGGAAATTGGGCTGATGGTTGGATTAGAAATTCATCAAATGCTTAATACTAAGAGTAAACTATTTTGTGAATGTCCTACTTTACTGAGGACAGATAATCCTCATTTTCATTTTTTACGTAAACTTAGGCCTACTAGAAGTGAGCTTGGCGAAATGGATCCAGCAGCACTTTTTGAATTTAAGAAAGGTGTATCTTATAGATATGAAGGATACGAGGATGGAATATGTTTAGTTGAAATGGATGAGGAACCGCCACATGATTTGAACAGGGAAGCATTGGAGATTGCATTGATGATTTCTTTAATGCTTAAGTCTATGCCTGTTGACGAGCTACATGTTATGAGAAAAATTGTTATTGATGGATCTAATACTACAGGTTTTCAGAGAACTGCATTATTGGCTATAGGTGGTGAAATTTATGTAGAGGGTAAAAAAATTCCTATACAAACAGTTTGTCTTGAGGAAGATGCTGCTAGAAAGATTGATGAAGATAAGAAGAGAAAGGAAGTTGTTTATCGACTTGACAGGATGAGTATTCCTTTGATTGAAATTGCTACTGCTCCAGTGATTAATACACCTGAAGAGGCTGAAAGAGTTGCGTTTAAGATTGGTCAGCTTTTAAGGATATCTGGCAGAGTTAAGAGGGGGCTTGGTACTATTCGTCAAGATCTAAATGTGTCTGTAAAAAATGGTGCGAGGATAGAGATCAAGGGGGTTCAGGAATTAGGTCTTATTAGTAAAATTGTAGAATTTGAGGTAGTAAGACAGTTGAAACTTTTGGAGATAAAGGATAAACTGGAAAAAAGAGGAGTTAGAAAGGAGATGATTAAGAATGATTTTGTAGATGTATCAGAAATTTTTGTGGATACTAAATCGAAAATCGCTAGGCGAGTTCTTAGTAGGGGAGGTATTGCTTTAGCTGTTAAGCTTCCAGGTTTTGCAGGTCTCATAGGGTATGAATTACAATCTGGAAGGCGGTTAGGTACAGAATTTTCTGATAGAGCTAAATATTGGGCAGATGTTGGTGGAATATTTCATAGTGATGAACTTCCGTCTTATGGAATTACATTGGACGTAGTGAATAAGATAAAACAAAGATTGAATTGTGATGTAAATGATGCTTTTGTACTTATCTTTGAGGAGAAGGAAAAGGCAGTAAAGGCGTTAAATGCTGTTATTGAAAGAGCAAAAGAGGCATTAGATGGGGTTCCCGAAGAGACACGGGGAGCTAATCCTGATGGGACGACGCATTTTCTTAGGCCTATGCCTGGTAAGGCTAGAATGTATCCAGAGACTGATATTAAGCCCATTAGGATAACTAAAGAGTTTTTAGATGAATTGCAGAGAAGGTTGCCTGAGCCTCCTGAAGCTAAATACGAGAAAATGATTAAGATTTATAAGTTAAGTAGTGAGATGGCTAGAAAAATGATAGAGTCTTATCATCTTGATCTCTTTGAGAGGATAGTAGAGAAGTTAAACGTTACGCCGTCTATAGTTGCATCTTTTCTTGAAAATACTTTGGTTAACTTAAGGAGAGAGGGATTTCCGGTATCTAATCTTAGTGATGAAAAAATATTTTTGATGTTTGAATTATTGTCGAGGAATATTATAGCTAAGGAGGCGCTTCCAACGTTGGCTGAGTATTTATCAAAGAATCCAGGAGTTCCGGTTGATAAAGCTGTAGAGGAATTAGGCCTTAGAACTTTGGGTATGGAGGAGGTAAATAGTATAATAGATAAAGCTATTAAAAATAATATATCCTTAATTAGAGAAAGAGGAGAGAGGGCAATTGGTCCAATTATGGGTATTGTTATGAGAGAGGTTAGAGGTAAGGTTGATGGAAAGCTTGTTAGTGAGCTGGTTAAAGATAAGATAAATAAGATCTTGATGCAGGGGAAGTAGTTTTTATTTTTTCTTTCTGGTTTCTTTGATTATTTTTGATAGTTCACTACCTATAATTTTTATTACTTGGCTCTTTTTGAGATCTGTATAAATTATTAGTCTTCCTTTAGAGTCAAACCATGTCTTAGGATGTTTAGAATTTGTATCTAGTATTGTTGTTAATCCCCTAGATTTTGTTGCTTTGTAGAGAATTTCTAATGATGGATTTTCTATTGCATAACTGATTGGCACTCTACGTCCCTTTTTACGTGAGAATCGTGAATCGAAATAAATTGGCCAAATAATAATTTTCTTTTTATTTGTTGATTTTTTATTCATAAAAACAGCATTTTATTCTTTGATTAGAATAGCATTAATTACCCCATCTTGTCCGGGTCTTGAGACTACTCGGGCAAGTCCGAGCTCTGTTTGGAGGATAGCTCCTTTGGTTATTATGCCTCTTCTTTCTAGATCTCTACTTGCTGGATTCTCAATGACTCTGATAATTCTTGCAGGTTTAGCTTGTCTAGATACTGGGTCAATAACGTTTGCTTTTGTTGCGACTTTTATCTTAATTTTTATGTTCCCTCCAAATGTCTTTATTATATCTCTTTTTTCTTCATGTCCAACATGAGTATTTACAGGAAATCTTCCCATAAGATATTTTCTTTTAACTTTAACATGTCTTCCTTTTCTACCACCACTAATTTTCCTTAGATCATTGCCGTGATAAATTGTCATTTTTCCACCTTAATATATTAGTCAAAACACATTGTAATATAAATTTTATAAACTTTTTCACAATCTATATAGCATAAATAGCGGGTCTATATTATCTTATGGGATAACTATATGAAGAATATATTTTTGAGGGTTAAAAAAGACGCTCTTAAAGACAAAGTGTTAATCACGGGGTTTCACGGTGTTGGTTATACGGGATGGATAGCTTTACGGCACCTTGTAAAAGAGATGAAGGGGAGAAGGATAGGTTTTCTATACACGGCCTATACACCACCCTTTGTATCAATGGAAGATAGCATAAAGACGCCCTATGAATTTTATCTCGCAGATGACTTTGTATTTTTTATTCCCAATATACCTTTCTCAGATAAAGAGATGACCAGAGTACCATACTTTCTTACAAGATTTCTAGTAAAAAAAGGTATAAGGGAAGCGGTTCTTATCGGTGGATTGGATAATAGGCTAAAAGAACAAGATATAGATCTAAAGATCGCAATGACGAAAAAATATTTATCTAATCATAACGATGTATTTGAAAAGTTAAATGCTTCAAAGATTGAAGAGTATCTATATATTGTTGGTCCATTAGCTACTATGCTTTCAATTTTTGAAATAATGTCTTTTCCTGCACTTACCTTACTGCCATATGCGGATATTACTAGACCGGATCCTAAGGCTGCGGCAGTGGCAATACAAAAAATTGGTTTGCTTTATAATGTTGATATCAGTGTTGAGGAACTCTTAGAAGAAGAAGAAAGAGTATTAAAGGAAATTGAGACTATTCAAAAAAAGTTAAGGCAGGTTAAGGGAGAGGATCATCATAAATCATTGTATGTTTAAATTTTGAGATATAGAGTTAATATAACTTATAACTTTATCTGTTTCTTTTCCTTGATATAATGTTTTAAAGAAGAATATCTTTATTCCTCTTTCATGAAGTTTGTACTTTAGTTCCTCTACCATTTCTGGAGGAAGTACATCATAAATTAATATGATTGTAGAGTATCCTTTATTTACAATATACCAAACAACATCAGAAGTAATCTCATGATAAGCAGTTTCAAGTACATTATAGCTTGTCTCGTATTGGGAAAGTGGATAAAAACCGTCCAATTCAAGTGGGATTATGCTATATGCTGAAGATAATACAGCTATATGGATTTTTTTAGACAATTTTTTATTACTGTATATATGTGAATATATATCGCTTATGAATCCTCCTCTAGTAAAAGGCTTTTGTTCAGATTCCTTTATTAGTAAAAGAATTTTTTTGGGTGGTGGTTTATAATTATCTTTTAATTTTTTTAAATATCTTATTACTTCTGGCCTATATCTACTTATAGCGCTATAAAAAAATAAGCCGGGCAAAGCCCCCCTAGTATCAGGATGATATTTCTCGATGAAAGAAGTATATTTTCTAAATTCTAAAAAGGCATTTTGGAGGGACGGGTGGCTTTTGGCTTTCATTTCAACAAGTTCCCATAGTCTTCCTTCATGTATGGCTTCTTTTGTTCGCTTAATTTCTTCAGATAGAGCATAAAGATTGTGTATCGCGATAAGTTTTACAAGTTTTTGTCTTGGTAATTTTTTCATTTCATTATGGGTCCATTTTGAGCATATAGGACAGTTACATGGAAGATTTCTCATATCATGAAAGCGTAATGTTCGTGTGGAGGTTATATATCTAAGGTCCCGGGCGTATAATATATAAGATGATGAATCAAACATATCAACTCCCATAGCTACAATTAATGGTATTAGAAAGGGATGACCAGCTCCGAAAAGATGTAATGGAGCGCCGATAGGCAGGTTCATTTTAGCTATCATAACAAGTCGGACTAGGTCAGTAAATTTGTAGTTTTCCATGATTTGTGTTGGGCCACCGACAGCATATAAATCGAAGTTAAGTTTACTCATTTCATTTGCAGAATATGCGACAAGATTCAGATATCTTCCTCCTTGAATCGGACCTACTAATAACATATTTTTTCTATCTATTTTTGAAGCTTCTATAGCTCTTCTAATAGTTTCTTTTACTTCTTCTTTAACTATATAGTAAGGTGTATCATATTTGGTTGGAATATCGAGTATTACTCCAATATCGCTCCCTATGTTAACTTGGTATTCTACTATTTCTTTAGGCGTTATCTCGACATTACCATAAATCATTAATTGATATGCTCCAGAATCTGTCATCACAGGTGTGTTTACTCCTAGTAGCTTATGAACTCCTGCTTCTATTCCAATATTGTCGTAGTTTCTTTTTATTAGATAAGAATTAGTCATTAATAGAGGAAATCCCATCTCTACAATATCTTTTGGAGGAAATAAAATCTTTGAGATATTTATCACAGGAGCTAAGGTAGGAGTTTCTATCTTCCCATGGTTTGTCTCCAAAATACCTATTCTTCCAAGCAGATCTTTTTCTAATATCTCGAATTTATCATGGAATGCATTTTGCATGTATAATCAACCAGTGAGAATTATAGAAAATATTTAGTTTTAAATATTTTAGTTAGAATAAGACAAACGAAAAATTATTTGCTTTGTTTTTTATTCCATTCTTCAACAAATTTATTATATACATTTTTTACTCTTTCTGCTATTGGACCTGTGCCTTCTACTCCTTTATCTGTTACTCTCACTCTGTCCATTACAGTTATAAGTTTTGCTTCTGGATAATATTTTATCATCTTAGGAAAGACCTCCTCTAGTCTTTTTGCTAACTCTTCTAAATCCAGAGGTTCTTCTACTAGAAAGATTTCAGAAACCGCATGCCCATATAGAATCACACGTGAATATTTATTGCCTTCTTCATCATTTACGTCTGAAAGAACTAGGCTATGATCAGCAGTAGAATATCCTAAAAGTATTCCTGTAAATGTTTTTTTGGTGAGGGTATTTACTATGACGCGTTTATTAATTAATGAAGAAAACTCTGTACCAAATCTTCTGGAACCGAGATCTAAATAACTCATATCACATCCCCCCTATACTGAAACATAAAATGTTTTAAATTATTTAAGAATTTAGTAATTTTTTGGTTTGTTTTGAGTTATAACTGGTATAGGAAGAGTTTAAAGATACATGATGATAACATCTTATATATTACTATGATTATTTTCTTAGTTAGTCAATATTTTGAAAGGTGTTAATATGGAAACTCGAGTAGAGAATATTGAGAGTCCTGAATACGCTAAAATTATTGTTCTTAGGCTTGTTACAGACAAAGGTAATAGTATTAGAGTTGATGTTCCTTTAAGACTGTTAGATGAAGCAGGTATTAGAATAGAGAAAGATGATTTGATAAATATTGAAATAAAAAGGGAGTTGGTGGATATGGATTCATGGGATATTGTATATTCATGTAAGGCTTATATGGAAAGAGAGGGGAGGACCCTTATATCATGTGGTGGTTTACAAGTGAGTCTTGATTCATCTTTAATAGATACGAGACCGGGAGAGAGAGTTTATATTTATATTAAAAAGGTATAAGAAAAAAAGATTAATGGAAATATTACTATATATAACTTAGAGTAGAGTATGACTAGTTTTGAGGAGCTTCAAAATATTTTGAGATGGTCTCGTGAAAATAATGCTAAGATAAAGATCTTTTTTGAAAAATATCCATATGTTTTGGCGCTTGATAAGGTTATTCATGCTGAAGATTATGAGGAGAGAAATGTCTCTTGGATCTATGCCTTTGGATCTAAACAGCCTCATCAGGTTTTAGGAAGTTTCTCTATTAAAAAAATAATAATAAAAAAGAATAATAAAATATTAGAGGTAAAGAGTCTTCAAGAGCTTGTTAAGAGATTTATACATTAACTTAAAAAATAACGGGCCCGGCGGGACTCGAACCCGCGACCCCCCGGTTTCACTGAAAATATAGTATTCCTAAGAGCCGGGTGCTCTACCTACTAAGCTACGGGCCCTGTAAAATTGTTAAGTCGGACGGAAATAAAAATTTTATCTCTGTATTTTATAACTTGGTAGATATTCCTGTATATTACTTTTGATATTATGATATAGCTATGGTGTTTAGAGTTACTATTTTATACTTCAATTATTTTATTGTATATGAAAGTGGAAAATGTCTGAAGAAAATAATGTTAGTAAACTAATAAATAAAGTTCAGGAGAACATCAGTGATTTTTTCGAAAATATAAATGACTACATTGAGTTAACAGAGGCAGGAGAAATCATAAGAAGATATTTTGTGATGAATGCATTTGATGGAGCTCTTACGATGTTAGGATTTGTTGTAGGTGTATTTGTTTCCGGATATATAGATCCAAAGATTATATTGTCAGCTGGTATGAGCGCAAGTTTTGCTATGGGAGTTTCTGGTTTTGTTGGTGCTTTAATAACGGAAAAAGCTGAAAGAGAGAGAAAAGTTAAAGAACTAGAAAAGGCAATGTTTACTGAATTAGAAGGTAGTATTATTGAAAAGGCGTCGTTAATGGCTGTGGTTTTGGCCGCTTTAACAGATTCCTTTGCTCCAGCTATGGCAGCACTTATTTGTGCGTCACCGTTTATTTTCTCTGAAATTGGTCTTTTAAGCCCTATAGTTGCAACATTTGTCTCAATAATAATTACATTAGTCCTAGTTTTTCTTTTAGGAATGTATTTGGGTAAAATTTCCGGAGGGGGTGCATTAATTTATGGGATATATATGTTAACGGCAGGATTGGTTGTTTCATTAATTGTGACGATTACTTCAATACATTTTGAGGGAGTAAATAGGATACCTTTAGTTATAGGTGATAATAAATGGATGATGAAATAATTGGTATTAGTAGGTTAACCTTAGATGCTTTAAAACCGAGAGAAGTATATATAACCGATTTGGCTTTGGCTCTCGGGGAACTTAAGGGCATAGAGAATGTTGATATACATGTTACTGAAGTTGATGCTAAAACAGAGACCTTAAAAATTACTTTGACTGGAAAGGGAATTTCTATGGAGGAAGTTGAGGAGCTACTTGAAAAATATAGTACAGTGATTCGAAGTATTGACGCTGTCAGGGTCAGCAAATTCAATGTTGAAGGAGGACTTCCTTATGAGGAACCTTGAATTTTATACTTCTAGATTTTTTTCTCTAATTGAGAAAGAAGGTATAAATTATGAAGATTCAGATTATATTATTTTAGGAGTACCTTATGATTCAACTGTCTCATATAAGCCAGGAGCACGTTTTGGGCCAGATAAAATTAGAGAATCTTTTTATGAACTTGAAACGTTTGATTTTGAGACTGGGCTTGATTTTGAGGATATAAATGTATATGATGCTGGAAATTTTTCTTTTGAAGTAAATGCTGATAATATTGTCAAAAAAATAAGAAATGTTGTTTCTGAAATTGTAGAAGATGATAAAATTCCTGTTCTGTTAGGCGGTGAACATACCATTACATTAGGAGGTATTGAGGGAATTATAGAAATGGAAGATGACATTGTTTATGTTGTTTTTGATGCACATCTTGATATGAGGGATGAATATCCTTTAGGAAATAGGCTAACACATGCAACTGTAAATAGAAGGATTATAGAGAAAATTGGTTTGGAAAATATAGTTATCGCCGGTGTTAGAGCCTGCTCTAAGGAGGAATATGATTTCATTAGAAAAAATAAAATAAAGGTATATGGTGTAGATGAAAAAATTAGAATGGATTTTTTAAGAGATAAAAATGTTTATGTCTCTATTGATTTAGATGTTTTGGATCCATCTATTGCTCCAGGAGTAGGAAATCCAGAACCTTTAGGTATATCACTTTATAGATTAATAGATCTACTTAGGTCGATCAGTAAATACTGTAATATTAAGGCTTTTGACATCGTTGAGTTAAACCCATTATATGATAATAATGGGATAACTGTTTCAGTAGCATCGAAAATTTTACAGAAATTAATCATTTATATTGAGAAATATAAAAATGTTAAATAGCTTTTACTCTTTTTGCAACTGGAGGTCTAAGTTTTATAATTATCTTATAACCGCAATATGGACATCTAACTCCTGGAAGAGTCTCAAGTTCTTCTTTAGAAAAAATTTTGTTACATCTTAAGCATTTATATATTAATTCGTTTTCCGACATGGTTGTCAAACATCTAAATGATATCTATTATTTAAATAATTTTCTGAAAGGACTATATGTTATGTCTTTAATCTCTCTAGGATATATGTTAGAAGCATAAAGCTTTTATTTTGAAGAATTCATATAACTAATTGATAAAGAAAATATAGGGGGATAATGAGTAGCGATATACTAGAAGGAATATTAAAGGATGTTTTCAGAGAGCAAGAGCTAATAAAAATTAAAGTTGAACGTAGAAAGAGAAGAAAGGAGGTTACGATTATTGAGGGCATAGATCCTAAAACTTTTGATTTACGGGACTTAGTATCAAAGTTAAAAAGTGAGTTAGCATGTGGTGGTACCGCAAAAAATGGTAGAATTGAATTACAGGGAGATCATAGAAATAAGGCAAAAGAAATTTTAGTTAGAATGGGTTTCGCTTCTTCTAATATTGTTGTGGAGTAAGAGATCCAGCTATTTTCTTTAAACGTTCTACACCATTAATTTCTTTTATTATCTTAGCAACAGGTTGTGGAACAAGATCTTCCCAAGGTTGGTCACTGATCATTAATTCACGAATTTTAGTAGCTTTATATATATCTCTTTTAAAGAAAGGAATTCCAGAAGTTGGGATATTGTTTTCTTCAAATAATTGTCTTGATAAAGGATCATTGGTATACACTTTTTCAAATCGAGGTGAGAAAGATTTCACCAATGAAACCCATATGCTATGCTGATTATCCGTGTCTGGAATACCTACTATAACAGCTCTAGTGAGAAGGTTTTCTTGTTTTAGTACTGAATATATCATTTCAATTCTTTCTCCTAATGTAAAGGGATTTTTCAAAGTATGGCTAAACTGTGCGCTACCGATACCGATTATTATCTCGTTTTCTCTTTCTAAAATCCAGTAAAGGGCTTTTAAATGTCCTTTATGAAATGGTTGGAATCTGCCTATGTATAATGCTCTACTTCCTTTCTTCTGCATCTTTTATCTCCTCATAGAAATCCTTTAATGCATCTAGATAATTTATTTCTCCTACTTCAATTTTATCCATTATTTCTTCAACCATTCTAGTTCTATTCTCTGATACTAGGGAAGCAAAGTTATTAAAGATATAATTGTAGACATTAATTCCAAGATTTGTAGGGAGTAATTTTTTACGTTTTGTTTCCTTTACATAGTATCGATCTAGTAAGGTTTTTATTATTTTAGCATATGTTGATGGTCTTCCTATACGTCTTTGTTTCATAAGCTGGATTATATCAGCTTGAGAGTATAAAGGAACCGTTGGGAGTTTACGATGTTTTACATCAACTACGTTATAATGTCCCTCTTTTGGTTTATCTGTAGTTGGAATAGGATACATTTCAGTAAATCCTTTTATAACAATATTACTAATAATGGAATATTCTTTTTCAAAGTATGGTCCCTTGAGCTTAAATTTTGAATTTATAACTTTTGAGGATGGCATTTGGCTTGCTATGAAGCGTCTAAATATAAGGTCATATATCATAAAATGTATCCTAGTAAGAGGCCTTGCTAACTGTAATATCCCTTGACGTAGTAATGCCTGTAATCTATCAACATCTATAGGCCTAGTTGGCCTAATACATTCATGTGCACCTCCTATACCCCAAGTTCTAGGAACATAATATCTATCTGAGAATTTTTCAGTAATATATTGTTTAGCGATAGCTAATCCATTTACTGAAACTCTAATACTATCTGTCCTATGATATGTTATTAATCCTAGTTCAAATAGATCTTGTGCTATTTGCATAATTTTAGTAGTATCAAGCTTAAATCTCTGAGATGCATCTCTTAATAATGTATCAGTAGTATAAGGCGGTGGAGGATTAATTTCATTTTCTTCATCTGAGATATTAATTATAGAAACTCCTTTTTCAAGCATCTCTTTTGCAATCTTTCTAGATGATACTTCTTTAGCTACTACAGTATCAATGATATAGGTTTTATTATTCTCAAGAGTTATTCTAAATATAGGTTTTATGCTTTCTTTAGCTTCTTGAAATCTATTAATTATCCATCCTAAAACGGGGGTTTGTACTCTACCAGCGGATAACCATTTTTTTCCGAATTTATCCCATAGTTTTTTACTTAATACAAATCCAATCCATCGATCTTCTATTCTTCTAACGATTTGCGCATTAACCAGATATTCGTCAATATCTCTGGGATTTTGTAATGCTTTTTCAATAGCTTGTCGAGTAACTTCATGGAACTCAATTCGCTGTAATATAGGGACATATGGAGATAAGACACTTTTTAGATCCCATGCAATTTTTTCTCCCTCTGTATCTGGATCAGTTCCTAGAAATACGATGTCAACTTCCTGTGCTATGTCTCTTATATTTTTTATAACATCGTACTGATCGACAATTTTATTAGATCCACATTTAGGACACACCCTTTTTTCATTTAGGTATTCAGTGAATTGTTCACCACAGTTCTGACATCTTTTAATAGTAGAATATATGGGATAAAATTTATCATGATCACTGACGATGATACCATAATATCCTTCTTTAGTGATTAAATCTAAAATATGACCTTTACTTGCAGTTATTAAAAGGATATATTTTCCAATACTTGTTTCATAAACTGTAAGACCCTCATATCTTCTACGTGAGGGTTTACCAAAGAAAGAGGCTATTGTTCGGGCTTTAGTAGGAGACTCGACTATTAATAATGCTATTTTAACTAAATCTTTAATTTCTTCAGATTTTACTTTTCCCTCTATTAGTTTTCTAATGAATTCTCTCTCCTTGTTTATTTCGTTCATTATCTCTTCGATTTTTATTTCATCTATCCTTTTCCACGAAATTTCTTCACTATACCATCTTATCTGTTTGGTCAATCCATTGAAAAGTTTATTATCATTTACGAGAAGAATTGATAATCCTTTAGAAATTCCTCCAGCATACATTCTTGATGTTCTACCAGAAGCTTGAAGATAAGTCATTGCATCTGGTACCAAGAAATATGTTTTTCCATCAATTTTTCTTACTGAGAAAATAGTTTTTTCTTCAAGTGTTTTGATGAAGCTTTCGTTTTCAAACATTTTTTTGAGAAAGTCACGGAGCGATATTATATAATATTGCAATTTTCCTAGAGGGCCAGTAAGTTTTTTATTATTTTCTATAGCGTCTAGCAGGAGATATAGCTTAGATTGGTCCAATAACATAAGATATTGTCTGATTCTCGAAACGAGACGGTCTAACTCATGTTTTTTATTTTCTGGGACCAGATCCCTAATATTTGTGGCTATTTGGATTAACCGTGTAGGGCCTATTTCATATATATCAGCGGTAAACTTAAAATGTGGTATACCAACAAATACAGCATATTTAATTAAATGTGGAAGGTCCAGCCCCCTAACAAGTAACCCGTAGTATGTTGCGACTCCTATTAAGACATCTATTTTTTCCTCAATGAATTCCTCTAGTCCCTTTTTATTTTTTGAATGTACGTATGCTGCTTTAATTCCGTTTTTTTCGAATAAATCGACTAAATGTTTTATAAACTCTTCACTAGTACCTATTGGTACATATAGTAGTCCTCCCTTCCCCAATTTTCTAACAAGAGTTACTACAGACGAGGAAATATTTTTTTCATCTACTATCTGATAAATATCTATAACATTTCGTAATATCTCTGCTCTAGCTCCAATGTCAAATCCCATTAGTTCTCTAAATAAACGAATCCTTACTCCACGTGGTCTACCTGTTGCAGTTGAAATAACTATACATCCAGTATCTATCTTTTTCAGAAATTTTTGTATTCTTTCTGAATTCACCTGTATTTGTTTCAATATATCTTTAGGCGCCTCTTTTTTAATTCGAATAAAATTAGTGGCTTTAATCTTAAGCATAATGTTTTCCAGAGCCAGCTTAATGAGTTCATCAGGATATCCTAAGAGATATAATATTTTGTCGATATTTTTTGATGATTTTAATATAGCATCTACATCATCGACAAAAATAAAATCAAATTTATTGTCTTTTATTACCTCGAAACGTTTATTCAAAAAATACGATGTTGTGATAAGAATATCGAAATTTTTTGTATTGATATCATTTAAAATTTTTTCTTTTTCTTTTTTTGATAATCCAGAATAATATGCTATTACTTTTGGAGAGTTCTCTATTTTAGACGAAAAATCTAGAATTTTATTATAAACCTGCTTAGCTAGAACTGTTGTAGGTAGAATGATATAGCTTTTTTTATCCTTTAAGGCCAAAAACATAGCCATTGTAAGACCAAAGGCTGTTTTTCCAACACCAGTTGGTGCTAATATAGTAAAGCTTTTATTTTGAAAAACTCTTTTCGCCCAGGCTCTCTGTGCACTCCATAAAGTACTTCCTAAAATTTTCTTAAAGAATTCATTATATTTCTCAGTTTCTTTTTCTATCTGTATGACATTCTTGTATTCTTTTTGTAACGTATTTTTTTTACGTAACAATTTTTCTATAGATAATAGAAGTGAATGATAGTTATAGTAGTTACTAATTTCTTTTTCGTCTATGAGCTCTATATCTTTCTTAGATAAACATTTTTCGCAGGGTAATTTATGGATTAGTCTTTCATCTGTGATACGTTTTCCACAGTTAGGACATAGATCTTCAAAAAAAGCCTTCACAGCAATCACGTTATATAAGGAGATATATAAAAATTAGATAAAAATTTTTTGTGAGAATTAAAAGATATATAAAAAACTATAAAAAAGAAAATTTATTTTTATGCTTCTATACCAGCAAGCCTTAGTAGTCTCTTCCAATTCTCTTCGATATCTTTCTTTATGTCGTCGAGAAGCCATTTATTTTCTGGTCGCAATAGATGAGCAAATCTTCTCTGAAGTTTAAAGTAATCTTCTATAGGTTTAGGTCTTCTTACCATTATATTAATTTTATATTTGCCATCTTCATATTCATAGAGAGGCCATAACCTTGTCTGTACAGCAAGACGAGCTACTTCAATACTTAATGAAGGATCAAAATACCATCCTGTTGGACACGGTGTAAAGTAATGTAAGACAACTGGACCCTTAATAGATGCTGCTTTAACTATTTTATTGTACATATCGACTGGGTAAGCTGGGTTCATTGTTGCTGCGTACCTTATACCATGTGCTATTGCAATACCGATAAGGTCTTTCTTTCTTTCTTGTTTACCAGGTATAACTCTGCCAGCTGGACTTGTAGTTGTAGCAGCTCCTTTAGGTGTTGCTCCTGATCTTTGGATACCTGTGTTCATATATGCCTCATTATCATAACATATGTAGATGAAATCATGACCTCTCTCTAATGCTCCACTTAAAGCTTGCATACCTATATCAAATGTACCTCCATCTCCTGCAAACACGATAATTTTAGGTTTCTTAATTCCTTTCTTCTTTTCTAATGCTCTAAATGCTGCTTCTATACCGCTAGCGGTTGCGGCTGAATTTTCAAAAGCGTTATGTATCCATGGAATCTTCCAAGCTGTGTAAGGAAATATTGTAGAGGCGACCTCTAAACAACTTGTAGCATTTACTACGATTTTAGGATCGGGTACTGCTTTTAATGTAAATCTAACAAGTTGTGGAATGCCACATCCCGCACATAATCTGTGTCCAGGAGCAAACTGTTCTTTTCTAGGTATATCCTTTAAAGTTTTTATAGATTTTAATTCAGACATAACATATACACCTCATAAACCTATTCTCTAACTCCCACCCAAAGTTTTAGCTCTTTTACCTCTCCCTCCTTTGCATATTCTTGTGCCTTCTTGAATACATATTCAACTTGGTCAGGAGTTAAGTCTCTGCCACCTAATCCATATATAACATTGAAGAGCAGTGGTTTTTCTCTCTCATTCACCAATGCACTTGCTACATCCATATAAAGTTGAGCTCCTGGGCTACCAAAACTTAGGGATCTATCCATAATTGCTAATGCTTTGAGGCCCTTTGTAGCTTCTTTTATCTTATCTACGGGAAATGGTCTATATAATGTGAGACTTATGACACCGACTTTTTGGCCTTTTTCACGTAGTTTCTTTGCAACAAATCTAGCTGTTCCAGCAGAAGAGCCAAGAATCATGATTGCTACTTCAGCATCATCTAAACCATAAGTCTTTATTGGTTTGTATGTTCTTCCAGTAAATTCTGAATATTCTTGAAATATTTCTAGTATTCTTGGATAACTATTTTCAAAATGGTAATCCTGAAGTTTTTTATGCTCTATATAATAATCCTGTAGATCGAGTGGTCCATATGTTATTGGATTATTTGGGTCAATTGGATATACAGGATCTTTAGGTGGCAAGAAGTTTTCAACGTATGCATCATCGATAACATATAAGGCCTCTAATGAATGAGTTAATATAAAACCGTCGAGACTAATAGTGGATGGAAAGAGTACTTTTTTGTCTTCAGAAATCTTAAATGCTTGTAATGTTAAATCATAGGCCTCCTGTACATTTTCAGCTATTAGTTCAATCCAACCTGTGTCTCTAACTGCATAGAGATCATCATGTGAACAATGAATATTTATGTTTGGTGAAAATGCTCTATTACCTAAAGCCATAACTACCGTTGTTCTTAATCCTGCAGCAATCCAGAGTATTTCATACATCAATGCTAATCCTTGGCTTGCTGTAGCAGTAAATACTCTTGCACCAGCCAATGATGCTCCTACAGCTGCTGAAAGAGCAGTATGTTCACTTTCAACCGGTATAAAAACAGCATCAAGTTCTCCATTGTTTACATATTCTGCAAGTTTTTCAACCATGATTGTTTGTGGTGTTATTGGATATGCAGATATAACATCTACATTGGCTTGTTTGGCTGCGTATGCAACAGCAGTATCTCCATTTAAACCTATACGTCTACTTTTCACACTCATTCTTCTCTCACCATTTCTATTGCTTTTACAGGACATACGTTTGAACAAATACCACATCCTTTACAGTAATCATAATCTATACGAACCATATCATCTTCTAATCTTTCAATAGCAGGTTCTGGACAATGTATCCAACATAGAAGACATCTAATGCATTTATCCTCATGAAGAATTGGTCTAAGTGCTCTCCAGTTTCCAGTTTTAAATTCTAATGAAGTTGCTGGCTCAGTTATTATATTTCCTATAGGTAGCTCTTTCCAAGTATTCCATTTAGGACTCGTATTGTTTCACCTCTTTATTTGCTAATTCAACAGCTTGAATATTTTTTTGTATAATTTCTTTTCCTCTTCCCTTAAATTTTTCCTCGATTGCTCTATTTACACTTTCTAGATTAACTATGTTGCTTGCCTTCACTAGTGCACCCAACATAGGCGTATTATAAAATGGTCTCCCAAAAATATCCATAGCAATATCATATGCATTTACATACCAGACTCTAATATCGTTCATTTTAGCTTTCTCTATAACTTTCTCATATGGTTCATCTGCATTGAGAATTAGCATTCCGTTTTTCTTCAAGCCTGATAATATATAATCTACTTCGGTTTGAAGTGTTGGATCTATTACTACAACAATATCTGGCTCATATATACCAAAATGTTGTTCTATAGGCTCGTTATCTATTCTAGTGTAGGCTCTAACCGGAGCTCCTCTTCGTTCAGGTCCAAATTCGGGTGCATGATAAACATATTTTCCTTCATAGATAGCTGCAAGAGCTAAGAGTTCGCTTGATGTCACTACTCCTTGACCGCCTCTACCATGCCAACGAACCTCAATCAACAAACGACACCTTTCAATTTTTTTCAAGTGTAAATATGTGATGTTTGAAATAAGTTTTATCATGTTCCTAATTCTATATATGTTATAATGAAGGTTTAAAGAAGTTAATATTCAAGACAATATATTGTTTATTTTGTTTTTATATGAACAAAAATAAGTATAAGGCTTGGGTAAAATAATATGTAAGGGGTGAGTTTTATGGAAGAGGTTACTCAAGAAATTCTGCAAAGTATAGCTAATTTTCAAAAAGAGATGGAGAAAACTTTTAGAGAGTTTTGGGATAAATTCTCTAAATATACTGTATCACTTGGAATGTTTGAACCTCTAGTTGATATAGAGGATAGAAGTGATGAAGTCGTCATATATATGGATTTGCCTGGTTTTTCAAAAAATGAGATTAAAATAAAGGTAACTGAGGATAGTGTAGAAGTAAGGGCTGAGAAATCTATTGAAAGGAAAAATGTAGAGAAAGAAAGAAAGTATTTCACTAGACAAAGATTTTATGAAGGATTTTACAAAAGAATATTGCTTCCCGTGAAAGTTAGACCTGAACAAGCTAGGGCTAAATTAGAGAACGGAGTTCTTGAGATACATATACCTAAGAGTGAAGCGGCTCGAGAAGTAGAGGTTAATGTTGAATAAAAAATGTAAAAAATCTGCGCTTGGAGGTACTTTTTCTTTTTTACATATTGGACATAAATTTTTTTTAAAAGAGGCTTTGAAAATTTCAGAAGAACTTATTATAGGTATTTCTAGTGATGAATTTGCAAGAAAACTAGATAAAAAACATCCAATAGAGCCTTATGAAGTAAGAGCTTTAAAAGTCTTAAATTTTTGTTTAAAAGAGATTAAAACTGGACAAAAGATAACTATATTTCCTTTAGATGATCCATATGGGCCTACAATATGGGATGGTGAGCTAGATTGTATCATTGTTTCCGAGGAAACTTATGCTAGGGCTTTAGAGATAAATTCTATCAGAATAAATAGAGGGTTAAGACCTCTAAATGTAATAAAGGTTAAATTACTTACAGATGAAAAAGGTAAGAAGATATCATCAACGTTATTGTGGAAAAGATATGGATCTATTTTTACTGATAAGATAAAGAGAAATTTTTCTTAAGATAATATAACCGAAAAGAAGCCATAAAAAGTAAAGTGAGATGCCGATTAGACTTCTAATTAAACTATTTCCAATATTCAATACTATTTTTTCTACGATTATCAGTATTAGAATCAGAGAAAACCATATTCCTATGACTAAGGAACCGATATATAATATGGTTTTCTTTTTGTTCATTTCATCACCATTAATATAGCTGTTAATATTGCTAATGATGTGGAAATTAGTTGTAATATTTCATATATTTTTATTATGTCTTTTTCGGTGGCTTGTCCTCCCACTAAAAGTAAAAGTCTGGTTAAGGATAAGGGAGCTGTGGTGCTGAGGTTTGCTACTAATATTCCTTTATTGAGTACTTTGAGAGGGCGTTCTCTAATTGTTCTATGTTCTTTAAATCCTTTTATTGAGGAGAAAACAAGAAATGCGTTGAGAAGATGAACAAGTAACGCGACTAATAAAACAATTTCTTGTCTAGTTAGAACAGCTAATGCTCCTAAGGCCGCACCAATCATAAGACTTCCGCTGTCCCCGTTAAAGATTTTTGAAGGATATCTATTATATGGATAATATCCTAATAAACATCCAATAATAAAGATACTGAGAATTATTCCTAGTTGGGTTTTTAAAATAAGAGAAGATACGAGAAGCCCTATAGATGCTAATAAAGTTGTAAAGGGCATTATTCCATTCATTATGTCTAACATATTAACAGCATTGGCTGGTCCAGCTATTGCAAATGGTAGTAAAAGCCAATAAATTATTGTTAATCTTATTTTTCCAATGATGGGTGCTCTTGGATGACCTAGAGAAATACGTGTGGGATATGCTAAATAACCTATGATTATAGGAATTATAGATATAGCTGAGAAAAATGTTTTAGTTTGACCTCCTAGAATTTTTATGTCATCTATTAATCCTACTAAAAAACTAATCGCTACAACACCATAAAAAATTGTTAGCTCGACAGCGTAATGGGGAAATAATATTAAAGATAGAATAAATGTTATTGTAAACCCTATAAATAAAGCAATACCACCCCCATGTGGAACAGAGGGCTTGTTAGGTTTATGAACATCCGGTCTTACAATTTTCCTCTTTCTTAGAAAGTTTATTATTTTTGGAGTTATTAGATATGTTACTAAAGTAGACACTGTTAGAAGTATTAGATAACTATAAAGATCGAGGTATTCCATAACATCACCTTCTTTTTATCTGTATTATTTTTTGAGCAGAGATACCTATGAGAAGCGGGAATAGAATAGTTGCGTCGCCTGGTAAATTTACATGTTCTGCCTCAGGTTTTAATTTTCCCCAGCTTATAGCCTCTCTGGTTTTTGCACCGCTAAGGCTACCATCCCATTCTACTGCTGTAGTGATATAAATTGCATAGTCTAGTCCACCTTTAAATTGACTCCACCAGATAATATGATGTTTAGATATTCCCCCTCCTAGAATTATAGCACCCATTTTTTTTGAATCAAACACTATGTCTGAAATTTTTTTCAGGTCTTTAATTATATCTAGTTCAAAATTTTTTAAGCTGTTTGATACAGCTCGTATATGTTCATTATATGTAAATAAAGCAGTACCAAAAGCAGAATCAACTATACCTGGAGAAAATATTGGAATATCGTTGATTGCAGCTTGATATAGAATAGAATTTTTATCAGGAATTCTTTTACCTATTTCTCTTAAAAGTTCACTTGGAGATAGTTTTCTCGTAGTTTGAATTATAGTTTCAAGAGTTTCATGTGTAAATCTCTCAATTATAGGACCGTAATTTTCTACGGGTACCAGTATATTTCCTAAACGATGTATTTCGAGAGATTTCAACATTTTGTCATCATACTGAAATTTTCCTTTATAATATTTTCCTCCAAGAGCTCTTGCTATATCGTGATCTATTGTTCCTCCTGTTGTTATTATAGCATCTACTAAATGGTAACGTAGCAAAGATGATATAAGTCCCCTGAGACCGGTTGCTATGAGATTCGCTGTGAATCCTAAAAATATCTTACATTTATTATCTTCTAGCATTTTTATTAGTATTTCAGAAGCGTTTACAAGAAAATCGACGCTGAATCCTCCCATCTTCCTATATATGTCGATTAACTTAGAAAAATTTTTAATTTCTAGAAGATCTTCAAGATAAATATCTTCGATAGGATTTTTCAGTAATTGATCTCTTGAAATCATTAATGTACACCCTAGCTGAATATATACAATAAAATATAAAATAATTCGTTGTTTTGGAAGAGATAATAAGATGTCTTTATTCCTTTATATAGAGATAGATTTTATGTGTTCTACCACTTTCTTGGATTTCTTCTATCTTATATGGTTTCCATCCCGTGATTTCAAAGTCGTGTGATACAATTCGTGTTCCTTTATCTACTTCGGCTTTAATTTTGGGTTTTAATTTTTCATTTACTGATGTTAGAAGATAAAGAAAAATCACGTTTGCTGGAGAAAGGGAGATTTCGAAGAAACTACCATTTATTATAAATACTTTTTCCTCTACTTTATTCCTCTTTATATTATTGATAGCTTTATCAACAAGATCTTTTCTAAGTTCTATACCTATTGCATAGGCTTTAAATTCTTTAGCTGCAATAACGAGGACTCTACCATCTCCACATCCAAGATCCATTAATATCTCGTCTTCCTTTAGATCAGCGATTTTTAACATATCGCGTATTACTCCAAATGGAGTTGGGACATATGGAACAGTTATATTGAATGTCATTTTAAGTAATCAACCTCTAAGTAAATTTTACAGTATTCCACCTACCATAGTGTTAAACTCACATTAAATATTATCTATTACAAAATATGATGATATAAAGAAAAAGATGACAAGTAGAGCATAGATAATTGTCTAGATTTTAAACCACTAATGTTGTTTTCACATCTATAGTATTTATTTTGGAATTACTAGAAGACGATATAAGGCTTAAGTAAACCCGTAAGTATTATCGATCAAAGCCTATTTTAAAATTCTAATAAAAATGAAATTGACACTTAAGAAAAGATTTGGCTTAAAAGATTAAGAGGAAATACATCTATGGAGCCGGGGCCGGGATTTGAACCCGGGCTAATAACCGGTTTCTGTCTTTCCACTGCAGCCGGTCCCCTTGGACCACTCGGGCACCCCGGCACCAATATTCAATTATAGACAAATTAATAAAAACTTGATGCTAGTTTATGATAAACGAAAAAATATATATATGTACGATAAAAGGTTGACAGGTGTTAGATTATGCCCAAGTCTATACATCTAAAGAATGAGGTAGAGATACCCTCAGATATTAACGTTGTAATTGATGGAAAGAGAGTAAAGATTCAAGGACCACTAGGCGTAATTGAAAAAGATTTTTCTCATCTACATAATATAATTATTGAAAAAGGCGATGATAATAAAATAATTATTGAGTCCTGGTTTCCATCGAAAAAAGAACAATCACTGGTTAACACTGTGGCATTGCATCTAAAAAATGCTTTTATTGGGGTTCAAAAAGGTTATAGATATAAAATGAAGATTGTCTATGCACATTTTCCCATGTCGCTCAAAGTTGATGAAAAGAATAACATTGTTATTATCGAGAATTTTTTAGGTAGTCGAGACAAGAAATATGCAAAAATATTGCCAGGAGTAAAGGTAAAAGTTCAGAAAGACGATGTAATTATAGAAGGTATAAATATCGATGCTGTAGGTCAGACTGCAGCAAATATTCATCTAGCAGCAAAACTGAGAGGTAAAAGAAGGTTAAGCCCACATGGTCGTGAGGGGGGTCCAGGCATTTTAGATGGAATATATTTATATGCAAAAGAGAACATTAAGTAATTACAATAATAAACTAGGTTTTATTGAAATAACTATTGGGTTAAAATATAAAAACTAATTAGGAATTTATTCTTACTTTCTATATCTTTTCGGTCTTAAATTACGGCTTTTGCATCGTCTACAGCGTTCTGCTGACCATGGGTTTCGTGCGCCACATGTTCTGCAGATTTTTACTTTAAAGTTTTGTTCTAATGCTAGTTGTAATTTAAATGGGTCTCTTATTGGCATAATAACCACCTACAAATGCTTTATTATAAGCCATTTATATTATTTTCCTAGTTTTAATCATTATGTCTACAGAAAAAAATATGTTTTTAATCTATGTAACGTTAATTAAGTATTGTAGTTTTGAATGGTTTGAACTATGAGGTATGTATTGTTCGGATGGCGTAATGTTGAATTAGAGGTGCCTGACAATTGGTTTCTTGCCGTTGATGGCGGTGGAAGAAATAAGGGATATTTTAGACTTGATGATAAGTTACAACCACGCCTTGAGCTTACTTGGGAATATGTGCCTTTTGAAAAGGCATTAACTCCAGAGAAATTATTGGAGAAACATAAAGAAAATTTAGAGAAAAATCTTAAAAAGGCAAGAAAAAAGGGTATGAAGGTTCCAGAAATTAAAAATATTTTGAAAAAAGAAATAGAAATTTATGGTCATCCAGCAATACTTTGGGTAAATAGAATAGAAGATAGTTTAAATAATATAGTTGTGTGGTATTGTGAAAAGAGTGAAAGAGCTTTTATTCTAAATATGACCTTTAAGTTAAATGAAGAAAGAGAATCGAGAGAAGTTTTGTCATATATAATAAAGAGTATTAAATGTCATTACCCGGAAGGATATAAAATTTTATGGTCTCTATTTGCAGCATCAATAAGACTTCCAGCATCCTTTGTTTTAATTTCTGTTAGGCTAGCTGTAGGATTATCATATGTTGTATATAAAGATCCAGACGAAGATATTTATCTTATTATTGGATATAGTGGTTTAGCTAAGCAGATCCTGTCAAAATATAAGAATGGATTAATAGATTGGTTTAAGAAAGGTGTGAAGAAAAATGCGATTGATAAAATTGAGAAGTTTGGACGAATAAAATATGAGAAAAAACAAGACGAAGTTGAATTCTTCAAGAAAAACCTCAGTTTCATTCCTTCTAAGTCACCTATTATTTATGGAGTAATATGGATTAATAAGGATCTCAATAGAGTTTTTACAGTCTCGGCGATAACTATATTCAAAAAGCTTGAGATAGCAAAAAATCTTGTAAAAGATGTTAGGATTCAATTATCTTCCGTTTCTAAGTAGGGAGCAGTTCGAGCCATAACATAGGCATCTTCACCATCTAAATAATAACCTTTAATAGTTTTTATAATTTGAAAACCTAGTTTCTTATAAAGTGCTATGGCTGGATTATTTGAAATCCTGACTTCAAGATAATACTCATCAACATTGTAGTATTTATATAAATTATTCATGGCATTAATCATTAGACTTTTACCTATTCCTTGTCTTCTTACCTCATTTATTACTGCAAGAGATATTACATGTCCTAAAAGACCCTCTTCATCTTTCTTTATATATAATCTTCCTTTCTCTACTCGACACATAACATATCCAACAATTTTATCATTTATAACAGCTACGAGAAAAGCCTTAGGATATCTTTCATGATGCATTTTAAAGAAAAAACTTGGATAGTTCTCTGGTAATACAGTTCTATTTATCCATATAACAGTGTCCAAATCTTCAGATGTAAATTCACGAATTATAAAATTTTTCGTATTATTAGCAAAAATAGCTATCACCATCAATTGTTATAAAAAATAAAATTTTAAAGTTTTAGAGTAATAAAACGCCAATTTCTTTAAGTTTCTTATATATGTTATCTACAGCTTCCTTTACTTCTTCTTCTTTTCTAGCTCCGGTACATACAACTTTTCCACTTGAAAAGATTAGAAGTACAACTCTTGGTTGACGCATCCTATAAATTAATCCAGGAAATTGTTCTGGTTCATACATAGCATTTTCTAGAAGATAAGCTGCTTTTTCCAGATCAACTCCGGCTTTTAGGTTTGCACTTGCTACTATATTTTGTATCTCTATTATTGGCTCATTTTTAATTTCTGTTCCGTGATTCTTTAAAAGTTTTATTATATTTTTTACCGCTTTATATACTTCAGATTCAGATTTTGCTCCAGTACATACCATTTTTCCACTCGAAAATATTAATGTTGCAGTCTTTGGTTTTGATAGTCGCAGAACTAGTCCCGGAAACTCTCGGATTCTAGACCATATGGTCTAGAATGTTCCGGGCTATATTCAGCATTAGGGACTAGTTCTGCAATTTTTTCTAAATCAAGACGTTGATTCAGAGTTACTGAAGCTACTACATTTTGAATTTCAAATGATGGTCTTGGGATATCTATCACCTAGTAAAATAACTTTATATATGGTATTTAAATAAATGTTTATAAAATCTTTTATCTTTTCAATGCATAATAAATTCTTTCAAATAAAAGTTTAATTGTACCTAAATAGGGTATAACTAGAATAACCTTACCTTTAATCTGATTTTTCTTCACGGGGTGAACATCTGGACTATAGTTAGCATCACCTTTAGTAATATATGCATCATTTTTAACTTTTATAACTCTATGTACTATTAACTTGGTTTTTATAAAATGATCTTGATATACAATAATATCTCCTATATTATATTTTTTACATCCTTGTACTATAATCATGTCACCTACATGAAATATCGGCTCCATGCTCCAGCTTGAAACAACAGCTAGAGGTACTTCAGTTTTAAGAGGTGTTCTTAAAATTTGGTTGATATTTAATGCTATAGCTGCAGTCAGTATTAGTAGTATTATAGTTATTATATTAAGCATTTTTTTCTTATCCATAGAATCACTATATCTTTTTCACGTTATTTATATTAATTTTTTATAGAAAGATTTATATAGAAGTGATAAAATGCTGTTTACAGTTTTAAGAGAGGTGAATGAGTATGGCACAGCAAGCTGTACCTATTTTGGTTTTGAAAGAAGGAACTTCTAGAACAACCGGTAAGGATGCTCGAAGGTCAAATATATATGCTGCTAGAGTAATAGCTGAGGCACTTGCTTCATCTTTAGGACCTAGAGGAATGGATAAACTGCTTGTTGATTCATTTGGTAATGCTACGATAACCGGTGATGGAGCAACAATATTAAAAGAAATGGAAGTACAGCATCCAGCGGCTAAGATGCTTGTAGAGGTAGCCAAAGCACAAGACGATGAGGTTGGTGATGGTACAACATCTGTTGTAGTTTTATCTGGCAAACTATTGGAAAGTGCTAATGAGTTACTTGATCAAGAAATACATTCTACAATAATAACAGAAGGATATGAGAAGGCAATGGAGCAAGCTGTAAAAGTTATTGATGAAATAGCAGAGAAAATAGATCCTCTTGATAAGAACGTTTTAAAGAAGATTGCTATGACTGCTTTAAGTAGTAAGATCGTATCTGAATATAAGGATTTCTTAGCTGATCTTGTGGTTGATGCTGCTTTACAGGTTGTTAGCGAAAAGGATGGCAAATATACATTTTCGTTAGATGAGGTAAAAATTGAGAAAAAGAAGGGGGAATCACTTGAAGAGTCACAGCTAGTTAAAGGAATAGTTTTAGATAAGGAGGTTGTTCATCCGGCCATGCCTAGAAGAATAGAGAATGCTAAAATTGCATTACTCGACACTCCATTAGAGGTTGAAAAGCCTGAATGGACAGCAAAGATAAATGTAACAGATCCAGAACAATTAAGGTTATTTTTAGAGCAAGAGGCTCAGATATTAAAGAAGATGGTAGATAAGATAAAGGAATCGGGAGCTAATGTTGTTTTCTGTCAGAAAGGTATAGACGATGTGGCTCAGCACTATCTTGCTAAGGCTGGTATTTTGGCTGTTCGTAGGGTTAAGAAGAGTGATATGGAGAAGCTTGCTAGGGCTACTGGGGCTCGTATAGTTACTAAGATAGAGGATCTTTCTAGTGATGTTCTTGGTAGCGCTGAGCTAGTCGAGGAGAGGAAGGTTGCAGATGAAAAAATGGTATTCGTAGAAGGATGCCCCAACCCCAAAGCAGTAACGATATTACTTCGAGGTGGAGCTGAACATGTTGTTGATGAAGCAGAAAGAGCGATACATGATGCTCTTAGTGTTGTAAGGAATGTTATTAGAGAGCCTAAAATAGTTGCTGGTGGTGGAGCAGTAGAGATAGAGGTTGCTCTAAAATTAAAGGAATTTGCTAAGACATTACCGAGTAAGGAACAATTAGCTGTTATTAAATATGCTGAGGCTGTTGAAAGTATTCCAGAAATATTGGCACAGAATGCTGGATTAGAACCAGTGGATATAATAGCTGAGTTGAGAAAAAGACATAGTGAAGCAGAGAAATGGGCAGGTATAAACGTGTATTCTGGTAAGATTGAGAATACAATGGATGTAGGTGTAATAGAGCCGGCAAGCGTTAAAAAGCAGGTATTTAAATCAGCTACCGAGGCAGCTATAATGATACTTAGAATCGATGACATAATAGCTGCAGCGCCACCAAAGGAAAAGAAAGGAGGAGAAGGCGGAGGAATGCCTGGAGCTGGTGGAATGCCAGGCTACTAAAAAACTATTTTTCTTATACAAATATTGATATTAATCTTTAAATACAATTATTTTATTTTTTGCATATGAATGTTTTAGATGATGAGTTTACTGTCAAGATAGGACCTCCTTGGTTAACTAAATATGAGAAAGCTAGAATAATTGGTGTTAGGGCTCTTCAGATTTCGCTTGGTGCTCCTTCTTTGATTCCGCTAGAGGAGGTAAAGGATAAAGATCCTATAAATATAGCTATTAGAGAATTAGAACTTAAGATATTACCAATTATAATACGACGTTGGAAACCCAATGGAAAATATCAGGACATTCCGCTAAAATATCTTAAATACTAAAGTTTTATTCTTCTTGTCTTACGGATATTTTTTTATCATTTAGTTCTATTTCTATTATTTCGCCAATTGTAGGTTTGTTGAGTATTTTATCCCATTCATCTTCTGTTAGGTAAAGAGTTAAACGCGGTATTCGTACTTTTCCCTGTGTACCAAACATGGGCATAGATTTTAATACTTGAGAAACTATAGGCATTATTTCTCGAGCTATATCGTCTCTTCCTCCTTTTTGTATCATAACTGTTCCAGGTGTTTCTCGTTCTTCTGTTAGATCCAGTTTGATCATTTTTTCGCCCCAGGGGTTATCTATGATGGAGATATTACTTACAACGGCTTTTATTATGATTTTACTAACCATACAGATTCCCTTTTAACTATAATAAATGTAAGATTTAAAGACTTAGTTTTCTCATCCATGAATATAGATAAATTAATAATAAAATAGATATCACTATTTTATTTGGGGGTGATATTATGAGCGAGTTTGATGAATGGTATAGAAGGACAAAAAGGTTCTTTGATGAAATTGATAAGTTATTTGAAAGAATGTTTAAAGAATCATTTTTCCTAGAAGAAGAGAAGCCACTTGAAAAAAGGTCTAAAAGAAAGGTTTACGGTCCCTATTACTATGGGTTCTCCGTAACAGTAGGTCCTGATGGTATTCCACGGGTCAAGGAGTGGGGTAATATTAAACCGGGCTATATTCAGCCAGTGTTCCGAGAGGCTATTGAACCATTTACTGATGTAATAGAAGAAGAAGACAAAATAAGAATTATAATGGATATTCCTGGCGTTGAAAAAGATGATATAAATATTGAGGCTACCGAGAACGAAGTAAAGGTTTCTGCAGAAAGAGATGATAGGAAATATTATAAAGTGGTTTCTTTGCCCGATGCTGTTAAACCAGAGTCTGCCAAAGCAAGCTATAAGAATGGAGTACTTACTATTATTTTTGAAAAGGTTAAGAAGAGTAAAGGTGGTAAAGGGGTAAAAATTAAAATTGAATAGGAAATATTTTTATAATTATTTAAGATAACTATAGATCTAAATTATAAAAACTATGCGATAAACTTATAAGATTTAATTTATATTTAACCAAGCATAAGATGCAAAAAAGGGTGTAGTATTGGAATGAGCACAGAAGGTACAATATTGATAGGAAACAAAAATGTAATGAACTATGTTTTGGCAACTGTTATACAATTTAATCAAGGTGCACAAAAAGTTCTTTTAAAGGCTAGAGGTAGGGCAATATCTAAAGCAGTAGATACAGCTGAAATAGTAAGAACTAGATTTTTGCCAGATCAAGTAGATATTTCTACCGTAAAAATTGGTAGTGAAAAAGTCGGCGAACCAGGAAAAGAGAGAACAGTGTCTACTATTGAGATAGTTCTTGAGAGAAAGGAATAGAATAATTTTCTAGAGAATTTTTTCCTTTATTTTTATTTATAATTTAATCACTCCAGTATTTGTATACTAGTAGCCATAGAAGAACTATACTAAAGATGCTGAGGAACAACGATATTCCTACTATTTGTATATTTATCTCAATTATGGTACTTGTAGCCATTCCGAGGAAATAAATGTCTGATAAGAATGATATAATTGCATAGCTGGAGATTATCCTAAGAACTTTGAATTTTTTTCTTATTGTGGTATTTTTAAATAAAAATATGAGTGTTATGATAGAAGAGAATAATATTATTGAATTTAAAAGTATAAGTTCTGATATCATTTTTCTTCATCGTTTTGAACATCTAAAAATATTGGTTCCTTATCTAATTCTATTATAGGTATATGAATCCATCCAGGTCGGCTAGATTTTGATGGCTTTACAATTTCTCCAGTATCATCGACTTTCACTAAAAGATATGTTCCCTCTATAGGTTTATCGAGTGAAATATAATAAAACATCGGTATCCCATAATACTTATAGTAATCACGAAAGATCATTAATATTCCATAAATATTTTTTCCAGATTTTTTATAATGAATTATATAGCTTGTTTGTCCTGTTGAAATTAATGAGTATGCAAATCTACCTAAATCTTTTAAATTCTTTAGCTTAATGTTTATAACTTTTTCGTCTAACATTTCATTCACCTTTTATTGTAACTATGTCTCCTTTTTTCAAAAATTTAAGATTTTCTAGTCCCTCTGTTATTTCTCCAACTAATGTTGCTTTATATCTATATATACGTTGGGGCGCTAAGGAAATGGAGAGACTATTTAGATAGTGTATTATTAGGATTTGACCCTTGGATATTTTTTCTATGTATTTTTCGGGTTTAAATTTAATATTAAATGGGAGATAAATTAGATCTCTTCCAATATAATAAACTCTTGTTTTTAAAGGTAATGAATTGGTTATTTTTTCATAATTGAATGGAGTCCAACTTCTGTAAATTTTGCCTTTTGCTATCTTATTATTTGGTAAGGATATAGCAATATTAAAGGCATCGGTCATTTATATTCACTTAGATTTATTGTTTCATATAATATAGTTTTTTAGATATTTTATCATTATCATATTATAGTGTTTTTATAAGATTTAGGATTATTTAAATGGGGGGTATTGTATGTCACTGGCAGGATATAAGTCGCCTGAGGAGGCATTAAAAAAGTTATCTAAGCGGAAAAAGGAGATCGAAATGGAGTTTGAGTTTTTACATAAAAAATTAGAGAAAGGAGAAATTGACAAAAATGTTTTTGATGAAAGAAAAAAGAAGTTGGAGAAGGAATTTATAGAAATTATGGATAGATTAGCTCAATTAAAATATATTACGGGAAGTGGGGGATGGTGAGCATTGTCGATGGATGCTTATAAAAGGAAATATGCTTATGGAGAGGATTATGGAACTAGTTACTTTAAATTTGGGCCATTAGCTGAGAAGCCTGAAATAATTGAAAATAGAGGAATATTTGTTTCTGATGGCGAATCAATAATTTTTAAAATATTTGGAGTATCTAGAAACATTATTGTTGGACCGGAGGTTTCTCTATATTTAGGATCAAGGAGCGATATAGCAAGATATCTTATATATCCGATGAAGGATGGTAGAGTAGAGAGGAACGATGAAAAAGCCTGGAAGGTTATATATGAGTTAACCAGATATGGTTTTGAAAAATTTAAGCCGGACGATAGAGATTTTGATGGATTTTATGTAACTGCAGCTCTTTCAGCAATAGCGCCAGATTATATGTATGAAAAAATATTTGAAATTCATTCTAGGATCGATAGTGAGCTAAATGTTGTTAAGGCTGTTACTATAATACCTCAGCCCTTAGCTGTGGCTATTGCCCAGAAAACTGTGACATGTGTGGTTGTTGAATCTGGTCATGGAAATACACAGATTACACCTATTTCTATGTATCCGATTAGGAATGCTATTGTTACATTGAATCGTGGAGGTGCTGAAGCAGATGCTGTTGCAGCAGAGATACTTAGGGATCTAGGATATGAAGATAGGGCTCGCGAAGAAAAATTTGTTAGGACGTTTAAAGAAAAAGTGGGTTTGATACCTTTAGACTTAGATGAGGCTATTAGAAAGGCTAAAGAAGAACCTAAAAGATTTTATGTTAAATATCGTGTTCCAGGTACTAGAATTGAGATAGATATGGGAGATAAATCTTGGATGCGTTTTCTCATAGGGGAGATTATTTTTAATCCTGAACACGAGATATTTGAAAGTTATTATAATAGAGGAATGTCAAGACCAAGTGATACTGTTGTAGGTGGGGAAAGAATTAGAGGAACATTGCCTCTAGGGGAAGCAATAGAAAAGTCTGTGAACTATACTCCTGTAGAACTAGCTCCATCACTGTTTAAGAAAATAATACTTAGTGGAGGAAATTTTTCATGGCAAGTACCGCAAGGTCTTAGAGATGTAGCAGTAGATGCCGCTACAAAGGTTAGAAAACAACTGAGAGATATGGGAATAGAAGCTAATGTTGAGTTAGCTAAAGATCCAGTGTATTCAGTGTGGAAGGGCACTATAGTCTATAGTATAGCGGTTCCCGACGATTATCTATGGGACTGGAAGAAGAAGGAGGGATGGTATAAGAGAGGAAAACACTACTAAACTAAAAATATATAATTCTGTTTCATATAGTTGTTGGAAAAATGTTGTCTCATAGTGAGTTTTTATCTCTGATTGAGAAATATTTTGAGAGTAGAGGATATGTTACTTTTTTATCTGAAGAGTATAAGGATTTATTAAATAATTTTTTTGACCTTATGTTTCGTGGAAAGAATAATGAGATAATAGCTATTAAAATAGTTGAACAAAAAGAGTTTTCTCTAAAGATGAAAGAAGAAATAGAAAAGATTATAGTTCGTGTTTTGTCAATTGTTAGTAACATTGATATAAGTAAAGTTTATATAGTGGCTGTAAATCCAAGATTTACATCTCTACCGAATATAGATATTTTTAAAGAGTCGGGAATAGGTTTAATCACTATTGGACCTGATAACCAAATAATAGAAAGAATACCTGCTAAGATGAGAGAATATAGGAATATGGTTGGGAAGAGTATAGAGAAAGACATCTATTTTTTAGTTAAAGATCTTCGTACTAAGGTATATTTGCTTGAGGAAAGGATGTCTAAATATGAAGAAAGATTAAATAATCTTTTGAGACGTATAGAATTTATTGAGAATAAAGTTTCATATATTTCCACTAAAGAGGTATCAGCTATATCTGACGTTGAGGAAAAGAAAAAAGTTATGGATGATTCTTTTGATTTTTTAAGGGATAATCCATGGTTAAATGTTCTTAGTAAGAGGAAAAAAAGTACTTAACTAAGAATATATTCTTAGTTATATGCTGGATTTGTTAGGATTGCGACATAATGGTATTTGTGGTAGATGAATAATGGAGAATGATGATTTTTCCGAGAGTATATTGATAAGTAAACATTTGGTTAATAGACTAAAAGATATGCTACAAAATGCTTTAAAGGAAGATGAAAAGAGTTTAGAGATTGCACTTGCTATTCTTGAAACATATGTCAGAGATGGATCCACGGGAGTAAAAAATCTTATAAATAAACTAATAGAGGAGGAGATCAGTGATAAAGATTAATAGTATAGAGGTTGAAGGGTTTAGGGCTTTTAGGGATAAGATTTCATTAGATTTGGATAGACGTTTAATAGTTTTTGCTGGAGATATTGGGTCTGGTAAGACTTCTTTGTTAATGGCCATTGAATTTGCTCTATTTGGTACAACCAGAGAAATAAAAAGAAAGATTCTTAAGAAGGAGGATTTAATCAATGATTTTTGTGATACAGCATATGTTGTCTTACTTCTAGATAATGAGGGTAAAAAAGTTAGAATTGAGAGATTATTAACTAGAGGAAAGAGGACAAAAACCAAAGTTGTATATGAGAAAGGTGAATTGTTTGATGAATTAGCTAATGAATATTTGAGCAGTCTTTTAGATATATCTCTTGATGAGTTCTCGAAACAAATTGCAGTTACTCATTTTGATTTACAAGATTTAATTTATGGTTCTCCAGCCAGTAGAAGTGTCACGATCGATAGGTTACTGGGTATTGATGTTGTAGAAAGGATATTTCGTTCTATACAGCTTGGAAATATTGAAAAATATGAAAGGGAGTTTTCTGATAAGATTAAGAACATAAAATATAGGTTATCTATTGTTAATAAGGAATTAATATCTGAAGAAGAGGCTAAGTCTCTCGTAATTGAGCTTAATAAGTTACGTGAAGAAAAAGAAAGATTGAAGAGGATGCTTGAAGAGTTAGGAAAGGAATATGAAGATTTAAAGGATAAAGAAAAGAGATATAGAGAACTTAAAGATAGCGAGACAAGATTACTTTCTATTATTGATCATTACAAGCAAATGTTAAAAAATATGGGTCAAATAGATGCATCATATGTTATATATGAGAGAATCAGGCATGGTTTGATTAAAGCTTTAGAAGAATTATTTTTGGAGAAAGATAAGGATGAAATAGCTAATTATGTTTTAGATAAAGGTAAAATTGGTATTTTTCTAAAACTATGTAAAAAAAAGATAGATATAATTGATAATGAAAGAGAAAAGTTGGTAAAAGAGATTAATGAACTCGCTGCTGAAAAAGAGTATAAGTTTCGGAGAATAAGGGATCTTGAGAGAGAACTTGGTAGGCTTAGTTTATTGAGTGAGGAGTTTGAAAGTTATAATGAGAGGCTTAATGAATTAATAGATAAATATGGAGATGAGGATGATCTAAGACGAAAAATAAATGAATTAAATATCGAGATTGAGAAAGAGAAAGCTAGGATGGCTGAAGTAAAATGTATTTTGATGCTTCAAAAAAGGATATTGGAACAACAAAATAATGCTGAAGTAAGTTGTCCTGTTTGTGGCTGTTCTAATGTCTTAAAAGATGATATAAGAAAATTATATGAAAGTTATATTGGAAAGTATTCTGTGTCTTTTGAAGAGAATATCGAGGAATTACAACGTGAAAGAGATAAGTTGGAGGAAGTACTTAGAGAAATTAAGTTATTGAAAGAGAAAGTAGTAATGGGTAGTGAAGTAAAGGTTAGATTTGAGAAGTTAGAACAGAGTTATAGTGATTTATCTAATGAGCTTAGAGAACTTGAAGAAAATATAGAGATGCTTGAAGGAAAGATTGAGAAGATTACAATTCTTTTAAGGAATATTAATAAATTGGTTACAAGAGCAGAATCTATCCAGAAGATTGAGGATATTAGAGATAAGGTTAGTGAGTATGAGAAAAAATTGGATAGAGTAAGAGGTGAGCTTTTAAGTCTAGGTTTTGATGAAAAGTATTATAGAAATATATATGAGAAATACATGGAGACAAAATCTAATATAGATACTATAAGAATGAAGATTGAGATGCTTGAAGAAAAGCTATCCGAGTATAGAGAAAGCATGTTTCTTAAAAAGGAATTGGAGAAGGAATTGAATTCTCTAGTACTTAAACATGCGAAAATAATAGATTTTAAAAGAAGGCTTACTAATATAAGGAATATTTTTAGGTTTTTGCAGATTGAATTAAGAAAGAAGATGTTAGAAAGAATTAATAGGTCGATGAATGAAATTTTTAGAAAGATTTACATTTTTGATGACTATGATGCGATTGAATTAAGATTAAAGACTACTGAAAGTGCACCTTATAGAAGAAGTCTATATGAGATTTATGCGCATAGGAAAAGAGATTATAACTGGGTTTTGGTGTCTAACAGGATGAGTGATGGGCAAAAAATAATAGTTGCTTTATGTTTAGTGGTAGCTTTATCTAAGCTATATAATCATAATATAGGTTTTCTAATATTAGATGAGCCTGTACCCAATGTTGATAACAATACCCGGAGTATAGTTTATAATGTTTTGAGCAAGGAACTAAACATTGATCAAATTATAATGGCGACGCAGCATATTGAGGGGTTTAAGGATATTGGTGAGGGTAGAGTATTTATATTCAGGAAGAAAGAAGATAGTATAGCTGTGGAGGAAGACTAATTATATTTATTTGAGATTTTTAATATTACTATTGAGAACTTTGTTCGATGACTTAGGTCTGGAGCACTGAGGATGATGAAATTGAAGAAAATATCTGTTAGAATACCTTATGAACTCTATAGTAGAATTATGTTTCTTGTTGAAAAGGGATATTTTTCGTCCGTTTCAGAGCTTGTTAGAGAGGCGATTATAGAGTATTTAAGGGAGGAATTACCAGCTCTAAAAGAATTATCTCGTTAAATAATTATGAGAGATTTTTTATAAATAAAGTATTTTATGATGATAAATCATTTATTTCTGGTATTGTCAGTTTAGATATAGTTATTTAACGGTAATTAAAATGAGTGAGAGTGTAAGAGAAAAAGAAAGAGTTGAGGGTAGTCAGGAGCGCCCCTCTGAAGAAATGGAGTTAGTAAAGACTGGTATAAAGGGATTGGATAGTATTATCGGTGGATTAATACGGGGTAGAACTTATCTTGTTGCCGGAGAAACTGGTACTGGTAAAACTCTTTTTGCTTTAAACTTTTTGGTTTATGGTGCTTTAAACAATGAGCCAGGGATTTATCTTCTGGTGGATGAGGATTATGAAGATTTTATTAGGGGGGCTAGGGCTTTCGGATGGGATCTTGAATATCTTATTGATCAAAATAAGCTTTCAATTCTAACATTATTACCAGATTTTGTTGAGAGAATGAGAAATAAATCCTTGGACTCCATTGTTAAATCGATTGTTTATAATTTGGCTAGCGAGGCTAGAAGGATTAATGCTGTTAGGCTTGTAATAGATCCTGTTGCACCTTTGGTATTGAGTGAGAATGAATTGGGAAAGATGCGTGAATATATCAGGAGTCTTATAATTAATCTTGAAAAACAGATAGGGACTACAAATATTGTTACATCTGAAATACCCACGGGAAGTAATAAGTTAAGCAGATATGACATAGAAGAATTTCTTGCTGCGGGTGTTTTTGTTTTGCGTTTGGAAAGACTAGGAAATAAATATGTGAGAACCATTCTTATTAGAAAAATGAGATGGAGGCCGGTTCATCCCGAACTATATACTTTTTCTATAGCGTCTGGTAGAGGCATAATACTAGGTAAAAAACTTTAATGTTTTATCATATAAATTTAAGATTTTAGGGGATGGTTTCCTTAATTTAGATAGGTGAGAGTATGAGAATATTTCCTTTGATAGAGAATCCTCTTGAAAATATAGTTAGTTATAGCCCGCCGAAAACAGGTATATATTTAGGCAGTCCAAGTATCGCTGTTCTTCCAGATGAAAAAATAATAGTTTCTCATGATTTTTTTGGCCCTAATAGTCCGAGGAATAGTTTCGGTATGCCAGATACATCTCAAATATTTGTTTCATCTGATGGAGGGAAAACATGGGAAAGAGTTGCAAGGATTAAAGGGGCTTTTTGGTCATCTCTTTTTTATTATGATGATGCTTTATATCTTCTAGGAGTATCCGCAAAATATGGAAGTATAGTTATAAGAAGATCTTTAGATAATGGAAAAACATGGAGTGAGCCGCTAGATGAAGATAGCGGTTTACTTTTTAAGGGTGGAGATGGTAGTATTCCACCTAATTATCATTGTGCTCCTGTACCAATTGTTGAGTATAAGGGTAGATTATGGAGAGCATTTGAGGATAATGTTTTAGGTAGTTGGCCTGATGGTTTTTATGCATTAGTTATCTCAGCTGATATAGATAAAGATCTCCTTAAGTCATCGTCTTGGGCAATGACAAATAAATTGGCTTATGATTTCGATAGAGATCCTCCTGAATTTGGAAGATTAAAGGATATAGACAGTACTAAACCCGGATGGCTTGAAGGAAATATTGTTGTGGGAAAAAATGGTGCATTGTATAATTTTATGCGTGTGAATTCAGTTCCAATAGCAAATAAAGTAGCTATTCTAGAAATCTTTCTAGATAATATGAAACTAGATTATTATCGTGGAAAAGAGTTCATAGATTTTCCGGGTGGGATGAGTAAGTTTACAATAAGGTATGACCCTGTATCAAAAAGATATTTAACTTTATCCAATCTTGTAATAAATAAGAAGAATCCTTGGCAGAGAAATTTACTAGTTTTAGCGTCTTCTAATGATTTATTTAGTTGGCAAGTGCATAAAGTTTTAATGTATAAAGAGGAAAACATAGATTTTATAAATAGGCTTTCAAAGATAGGATTCCAATATGTTGATTGGCTTATTAATGGTGATGATATATTTTTTGTTGTTCGTACGGCTTATAATGGCGCTCATAATTTTCATGATTCAAATTATATAACTTTCCACAAGTTGGCTAACTTTAGAGAATATTTATATGATACAATTTTCAAGGACTGGAGCAGCCTTTTTAAGGTATAAATCATGATGTTATTTCTCTGATATTGTTTTTGGATTTTTAATTGATAACTTATAATGTTTTTATTTTACTTCTTATGAATAAGAGTCTGAGAGATAAGATCTTAATATTTTCTAGTTTTCTACATTATTATTATACAATAATAGCATATCAATTAAGTCCGAATAATAATTGCATAGTATCTTAATCATTTCTATATTATTTAGATATATAATAGTGAGT
>JAGGXB010000023.1 GCA_021163245.1 Thermoproteales archaeon | reverse complement strand
TCCTTGAATAGGAGGTTCCTTTGTGTAAAAAACCAATTCTTCTCCTTCTAGTATCAACTTTTCCATTGTTGATGCAGTTTTCACATATATTTTTATTCTTATTTTGTTATCAAACTGTTCAATAAATTTATACATCAAGCTTCACTTCTTTTTTTTCTGTGATTATTTTTTCTGGTCCAGTTCTAGCAAGTTCTCGTATTATGTCGAGCTTACAAACTATCCCTATAAGATTTTTCTTATTATCTACTACAGGTATGCCATCGACATTGTTTTTTAACATTAATTTGATAGCTTCTTTGATATTTGTAGTAAGATTGATAGTATTGTATATTGGAGTTAATGCATCCCTGACTAAAAGTGGAGTTATCTTTATATATCTTCCTTGTTTTCGTCCGCCTTTAACAAGCTTTCTTATCCATATAAGTCGTTTACTTTTTATGCCAGTTTTTGCGTCTTCTAAGGCGATAAAAGGAAGTCTATTTTCGCTTAACACGCCTAGTATTCTGTTACCATTGTAAACAGCTAAGGCATCCAGATAATATGCTTTCATTTTTCGTACAGCATGTGCTAGAGAATGATCTGGATGTACTATAGATATTTTATAAGGTGTTATAATGTGTTCAACATTGATATTTAGATTTTTAATATTAAGTAGACTTTTTACAAGATTATCTTTTGTTATTACACCTTTGAATAATCCTTTATTGTCTACTACTAAAAGTACATCACAATCATTTAACACCATGATCCTTGCTGCTTCTTCTATTGATGTATTATTTCTTATAATGGGTACATTTTTGTTTAGAACTTCCCAAATGAATTCTTTTTCAAAAGGTCTTCTTCTCCAAAAAGGACCTCGGATACCTAAAGCATATAAAAGTCTTCTTTTAGAAATACTTCCTAAAATCTTTCCGTCATCATCTAAAACTAATATTTCGTTTACTTTATTTTTCAACATAATGTTTCGAGCATATTCTATAGTATCCTTTACTCTTACTGCGGGAATAGAAGGTTTAAGTATGTCTGCTACTGTAATATTTGTTATTCTTTTTTCTTTTTTAAGTATAAGTACTTGATTTAATATTTCTGTTCTGGAAAGATAGACTGGTTTTTCTTCTTTTGTAATAGGTAGAGGTAATGGTGCAACTTTGATTGGTTTTCTTCCAGGTTTTCTTCCTTCTATATATCCCTTTGTAATGTCTTCTTGTGTCACAATACCAATTAACATGCCTTTTCTATCAACTACAGGTATTAGAGAAAAATCATATTTTATAATGAAATCTGCCAAAACTTCGATAGGTGTATTTAAATGGGCTACTATAACTCCTTTCTTCATGATGCTTTTAATCTTTGCTGGTGTAGTGACTATTCTTTCATTTTCTCTTCTGAAATACCACTTTCCAGTCTCTATTAAGTCTTTTGGGGTCAATATTCCTACAGGTTTTGGAAGATTTTCATCTTTTATGATTACTAAACCAGGTATGTTTCTATAAACAAATCTAGGCCATGCTTTTGTAATTCTCTCATTTTGAGACAAAATAAATCTGTCGATTTCCGTCGACATTACTTCTCCAGCTGTTTTTGCTTTTGGTATAAAGCCCGAAGATTTCAAAGCCTTAATAATTTGTCTGTAGCTTACAATTCCTATTATTTCTTCATTTGTTAATGAATCTAGAACTGGGCATGCATAAATCTCATGAGACTTTAGTAAAGTAATTATATCCTCTATTTCTGTATCTTTATAAATTTTTGGTAATTCTCTAATTAAATCTTTAACAGTCCGGTCAGATTTTGAAGATGTCAAAGTTATGATATCTCTTCTATTTATGAAACCTAAGTATTTGCCGTCAGGAATAATGTCATAAATAGCTGCAATTCTATTTTCGTATTTTCTAAACATTTCTCTAGCCTTAGTAAGTGGTGTATTTTTTGAAATTTTTACTATATTTGTTGACATAATTTCCCATGCTTTCATAAAGTATCACCTTATTGTAAAAATAAGAGGATACTTCCTACTAAATTATATCCAATTATTTTTAATACTATTAATATATTAGAGAAAATACTTATAAATCAACTACTCCATTTTCTGTTATTATAAAGACTGTTTCCTTTTCTGCATGCTTAGGTGAATCGATAATTCTAGCTATTCTCTTTCCTTCTCTACCTTTTCTTAACCATATCCTATATGTACATCCGTGAGCCATAATATTTCCTCCGGCAGGTCTTAGAGGGTTTCCAAAAAATACATCGGGGGAAGCTAATACTTGGTTAGTTACAACTACGGCTAGATTATAGATTGTAGCTAGTCTTAATAATTGGCTAATGTGTCTGTTTAGTTTTTGTTGCCTAGCCGCTAGATTTTCTCTACCAGGATACTCGGAACGAAAATGACTTATTAAACTATCTACAATGACTAATTTGATGTTCTCTTTTTCTATTAGCTTTTTAGCTTCATCAACTAGTAGCATTTGGTGGTCGCTGTTGTATGCTCTTGCGTATATTATGTTTTCTAGTGTTTGTTCTGGGTTTTGTTGTCTGTATTTTGCTATTTGTATTATTCTTTCTGGCCTGAATGTTCCTTCT
>JAGGXB010000027.1 GCA_021163245.1 Thermoproteales archaeon | reverse complement strand
GAACGTAATATATTATATGTTTAAAATAAGAATTATGACTGAGCTTACTAATAATATAACTATGGTAAGTAACAATATTTTTAATCATCCGTGGATTCCTAATCTCGATGAAAGTATTATAAAGGAAATGTTATCAAAAATAGGTATTAAAGACATTTCAGAATTATTTAATGATATTCCAAATGATATAAAGATTCACGGAGAACTAAGGAATATAGGGTTTGATAAAATATTATCAGAATATGAGCTTGATCACATAGCTAGAAGGGAAGCTCAGGAAATTAAGACTACCGATGATTTTTTAGTTTTTACAGGTGGATTATGTAAACACTATGTTCCTTATGTTATTGAGAGCATAGTGAGTAGAGCCGAGTTTTATACAAGTTATACACCCTATCAGCCGGAAATATCTCAAGGAATGTTACAGGCTTTATTCGAGTATCAAAGTTTAATGGCTGATTTGCTTGAGATGGATGTAGTAAACGCATCTATGTATGATGGATCGACCGCATTAGCTGAAGCTGTATTAATGTCTCTTAGAATAACAAAGAGGAAAAAAGTTTTAGTTCCTAAGTTAATTAACAATGAATATTATGAAGTTTTAAAAACTTATTTAGAGCCTCACCCTATAGAGATTTCTAAAATTGAATACGATACTAATACTGGTTTGATTGATCTTTCTGATCTAAAGAAAAAACTTGATGAAGAGGTAGCAAGTGTCTATGTAGAGAATCCGAATTTTCTTGGTTTCATAGAAGAGCAAGTTGATGAGATTTCAGATATTGTTCATGAAAATGATTCTCTCTTAATAATCGGTGTTGATCCGATTTCATTAGGTGTCTTAAGACCGCCTGGAAAATATGGAGCTGATATAGTTGTAGGTGAGGCTCAATCTCTTGGATTAGGTTTGAATTATGGAGGACCATATCTAGGAATTTTTGCAGTAAGAGATGATTATAAAGTTGTTAGGCAAATGCCTGGTAGGCTTATTGGAATGACAACATCTCTTGATGGAGAAGAGATTGGCTTTACTATGATTTTACAGACACGTGAGCAACACATAAGAAGAGAAAGAGCTACATCTAATATATGTACTAATGAGGCGTTATGTGCTTTAAGGGTTGCAGTTTATCTTTCATTAATGGGTTCTTCAGGACTTAAAAAAATAGGTATAAGAATTCTAAAAAATTCGCATTATGCTCTTGATAAAATTAGTGAGATAAATAATATCGAAGCACCTCTATTTTCCTCAAGTTTCTTTAAGCAATTTCCTATACATTTTGTAGGTAAAGATGTTCAAGATGTGAATAAAATACTATTCAAAAAAGGGATACTGGGAGGATTACCCTTACAAAACTATTTAGATGGGTTTGCTAATGTGGCTCTATATTGTTTCTCGGAGGTTTTATCTTATGAAGATATTGATTATTTAGTGAAAGTGTTGAAAGAGGTGATGCTTGATTAAAAAAGGTTTTCATCAGGCAAAATGGGATGAGCCGTTAATATATTATTATTCAAGGAAAGGAAAGCAAGGATTTTATATTTCTGAAGAGGATAATCTTATATCGAAATTTATTCCTGATAAGATGCTGAGAAAAGAATTAGAATTGCCATCTGTTTCTGAGATTGATGTTGTTAGACATTTTACACGTTTGTCGCAAATGAATTGGGGTGTTGATTTAGGGACCTATCCTTTAGGGTCCTGTACAATGAAATATAATCCGAAGTTTAATGAATATAACCCTGTAATAACAAAGTTACGAAAGATTCATCCGAATCAGCCGCTCAGTACAGTTCAAGGTATTCTAAAAATCTTATATAAGTTGGAAAAATGGTTGTGTGAAATAACAGGGATGGAAAGAGCGAGTTTTCAACCAGCTGCTGGCGCTCATGCTGAGTTAGCCGGAGTATTAATGATGAGAAAATATCATTTTATTAGGGGCGAAAAAGAAAGAGTTGAGATCATAATACCGGATTCTGCACATGGCACTAATCCTGCTAGTGCTTCGATGGGAGGATTTAAAGTAGTGACTATACCCTCAAATAATGATGGTCTTGTTGATATAGAAGCTTTGAAAATGGTTATATCTAATAAGACTGCAGGTATTATGCTAACTAATCCTAATACTCTAGGATTGTTTGAAAGAAATATAAAGGAGATCGCAGAGATAGTTCATGAAAAAGGAGGATTATTATATTATGATGGAGCAAACCTTAATGGTATAATGGGAATAGTAAGACCTGGAGATATGGGATTTGATATAGTACATCTAAATATTCATAAAACATTCTCTTCACCACATGGAGGTGGTGGACCTGGTGCAGGGGTTATACTAGCTAGGGGTGATTTAGTCAATTATTTACCTGTTCCTTTAGTAAACAAAAACAGTAAAGGATATTATTGGGACTATAATGTAAAGTATACAATTGGTCGAATAAGGGCTTTTTATGGGAATATAATTCCTTTAATAAAAGCATATTATTATCTCTTAGCTTTATCAGGTAAAGGTATAAGATATGTGACTAATATTGCTGTACTTAATACAAATTATTTTATTTCATTAATAAGAGGTATTAGGGGGTTGTCTATACCTTATTCAGTCAATATACCTAGGAAGCACGAAGTCGTAGTTTCTGTTAAAAAGTTATATAATGAAACAGGTATATCTGCCTTGGATATAGCTAAATCGCTTCTTGATTCTGGAGTTCATCCTCCCACTATATACTTTCCTCTGATAGTTAAAGAATCCTTGATGATAGAGTTTACTGAGAGTGAGTCAAAAGAGGATATTGAAAAATATGCTGAAAGCATAAAGAATATAATTAGACAAGCATATCATGAGAAAGAAAAAGTTAAGTCTAATCCAAAATATACAAGTATTGGTAGAATTGATGAAGTAAAAGCTAATAGACCAAGTAGTTATATTCCTTCTTACAGAGTCTTTTTAAAACGTGGCAAAAAATTATAATATGACAATGCCATTATCAAATGGCGTTAATTATGTCTCAAGATATTCAAAGAAGGATACAAATAGAGAAGATCAAAAAGATACGTCAACAGGAAGAGGAGGGCAGAAAAAGAATATCTAATATTAAATATAAAATTGCGATAATGAGTGGTAAGGGAGGCGTAGGTAAATCGTTTATTACAGCAAACCTAGGTTTAGCTCTAGCTACGCTAGGTAAAAAGGTAATAATTCTTGATTCTGATGTACATGGACCTTCAATTCCAAAGCTTTTAGGTTTACATGGTAGATCTATGAGTGTGGGTCCAAATGGACTTATTCCTCTAGAGGCAGATCTAGGAGTAAAAGTTGTTTCAGTGGATTTTCTGATGCCGAATGAAGAATCGGCACTTATATGGAGGGGACCCATGAAAACAAGTCTTATAAGAGAACTCTTAGCCAAAGTTGATTGGGGAAGACAAGACTTTATGTTAATTGATCTCCCTCCTGGTACAGGTGATGAACCATTGACGGTTGTCCAATTAATAAAAGATATTAATGGCTCAATCATTGTAACAATACCTTCCGATCTTTCAAGAATAGTTGTTAAGAAAGCAATTACCTTCTGTAGAAGATTAAAGGTAAATATTATAGGTGTGAT
>JAGGXB010000134.1 GCA_021163245.1 Thermoproteales archaeon | reverse complement strand
TCTCCAACCTGTCATCGCAAAAGTTTTAGAGAAACCGTTGACATAATATAAATTACTCCGCCATTCATCATATTGTAAAGTTGAGAAATGTTCACCATCATACACATATCTATCATAAATCTCATCTGAAAAAACTACAATATTATTCCGCTTAGCGATTTCCATTATCTCCAAAACATCATTCTTTGACAATGTTGAACCCGCTGGGTTTTCTGGATAATTTAAAATAATTACTCTTGTCCTAGACGTTACAGCATCTTCGATCATTTTAGGATCCATTCTATAATCCTCATCTTCCCTTAACTTTACGAAAACAGGTTTTCCTCCAGCAAATAAAACAGCTGATTCATATAACGGATATCCTGGATCAGGTATCAATACCTCATCTCCTTGATCAATTAAAGCGATAAGCCCCATAAAAACAGCCGTCTTTGCTCCGACAGTCACCATAACTTCTTCTTTTTTTATATCAGTTCCATAACTTTCATTAACAAAGTCTTTTATAGCTTCTCGCAATTCTGGTAATCCTAGAGATGGCCCATAACCTGAATAACCCATGTCTAGAGCTCTTTTTGCAGCCTCAATAACATGGGATGGAGGTTGAAAATCTGGTTGTCCTATACCAAATGATATAACATCAACTCCTTTACGTTTAAGCTCCATAGCCTTTGCTAAATATATAAAAGCTTCTTCAGGCTTTAGTTTAGAAGCATTTTTCGATAAGGATGATATATCTCTCATAGTTCTACACCAAAAGCAATTATAAAATAAACAATCTGTATAATATGCTTAGCGAAAAATCTCTTTAGAAAAATTTAATAAACATAGGATAATATTTTCATATAGTAATGAAAAGTAGAACTTTTGGTAAAGATGTAAAGAATCTATTATACAAACTCTTAATTCATCACACAGAGTATTTTTCATATGATTTAATGAATAGTGAAGGTCATAAAGTATTCGAAGAAATGGCTAGAATGTTAGTATATGAACATCCAGAAATGAAAAAAATGGTAGTTAAGATAAGGAGAAAACCTACTCTTGACAATGTGATAAAGCTTGCAAACATAGTTTTAGATGAAGAGGCAAATGATATTCCTTTATTAGCCACCCAAGGAATATACTTTGATATATTTAAGAAAAATAAATATTAAGATTATTGATTGGACAACTCTTCTACACCTTCAAGCTCAAAAAATAGAATTTCTGCCTTATCAATATTAATGTACTTTATTCCATCTTCAGAAACAATATTAAATGACATTACTATCTTCATAGGAGCTTCACTTATTCCCTTATTATTAATGAAATCAATAAGTTTACCAACAAAGCTTTTCCAAACTTCGATACTCTTCTGCCTATCAATTCCCTTTTCTTTTTCAAGTCTAGATAAAGTTGCATAAAATGCTCTTCTAAGATTATATACAGCCCCTCGAGAGCTAGAACTAATTCCTGTTTGTATAGTGTTTTCCTCAGTAACAATATCTAATACCTTTAAAGTTTCCTCAATGCTTCTACCTAGCCTCTGTATATATTGTCTAGAAGTTTCTGGAAAAGCTCCCGTTTTTAATCCATTATTAATGACCTCTAAACATTTGTTAAATAGATTAAATAATTCTTCCAAGAACTATCCCCACTATAAAAATTCAAAAACAATTATTTATTATTTATTAAAAAGAAATAATCTAATCTTCTTCCTCTTCCTCCCACTCTTCCTCCTGGATATCTTCAATTATCTCTTCTCTATCTTCTTCCCTCTCAAGTTCATCAATAATACTCTCAGATTCAGAAATATATTTTACAATCAAGACATCTCCATCCTTTACTACAAAACTTGAATACGGAGGCATAACTATCCAGTCATCATTTCTCCGAACAGCCAAAACTATAATTCCTCTCTTCGAATAACCTAATTCAGATAGAGTTTTACCGTCATCCTCCTTATCCATCTCTATTACACTAATTCTCTCAAATGTTTCTCCTACAACGTCGACAATTATTGGATGCGGTTCCAAACCAGCAAGAAGAGGCTGAACCATTAACAACGCAGCATCCGAAATTTCTTCGCTGGCAATAGCTAGACGCATAGCACCATATTTCTCATCTATGGATAACTTCTCTGAAGAAATAATTTTTTTACTGAATTCCTCAAGCATAACATCCACATAATTTTCAAACTCCTTAATCCTTTCAGCCAACTCTTCACTCTTCGTAAGCATAGCAGTATAGGCTATATCCACCATTACAAGCGATGTATTTTTTAACTGTATAAGATCATTTATAATTTCCCGGTATTTATCGGAGGCAGTTTTCTTTGATATACTATAATCAAGTCCTATACTATTCATAAAGTCTTTTATCGATTCAACATTTCCTTTAAGCAACAAGGCATCATTATACCTAATAATAAAGTTTTCATCAGGTTCAAGAAATATATTTTTACCTCTCCTAACAGCTATAACATCTATAACATAATTTTTTCTTCTGATAAAATTCCCTAGCCTCGAACCATCATATTTTTTATCAACAATAGCTCTAGTAATAGTCTCTTCCGACTCAAATAAACTTAGTATAACATCTCTCGGAACTTTTATTTTGGAGAAAACAATAAATGCAATATCAGCGGCTGCATCAGAGATCTTATTGGTAGCTGTCGCAAGTCTAAATATACTAACCATCTTTTCAGCATCATCAGCACTCCTAGTTGCCAAAGCAGCCTGCATATTTAGTAAAATATCCAATCTATCTACGACTTTCTCTAATTCTAAAACTTCTGCAGCTAAGGTTTCGTCATTATATATTATTGATGAATAAGCTAGATTAACCATGAGCCATGCATAATTTTTCATGTTCATTAAAAGCTCTTTCACTGATATGGGTTGATACTCTATCTCGTCCTCCTCTTCCAACTTTTTTCAACCATTTAATAGAAAAATAATAGGCTTTTAATTATTTATCGATCTAACAACAAGAAAAAATATTTATTTCAATAATTGTTGCCAAATGCTCTTTCATAGTATTCAGACATTATTTTCTCATATTCCGTATTCTCTTTTATTTCTCTAACTATTTTTACCAGACCTTCAACCCATTTCTCGAAAAGTATTTTACCTTTTTCTACGGTAGCTTTCGTCGGATCCCCTACATAACCACATATAGCATAACTTATCCAATCCGTCATAGCCTCCACATTCTCAACTATTTTCTTTTTTCCTAGCTTAGCTTCTCCACTCACTCTATCCATCTTACATAGACGAGGAAAAAGATAAAGCATATAACTTGTCTCAATCTCACACGCATGCTCATGAACTGATGTCTCAGAAACCTCTCGAATAGTATCTTCTATGACAGCCCAGGTATGGAGATAAATATATAATTCATATTTTTTTCTTTTTGCCATCATCTCTCTCAAAAACAATCTGAGAGGTCTAATATTACCACCATGACCGTTTACAATTAAAATCTTTTTAAAACCATTCCTGTAAACTTCATCACAAATTTCCTCTAAAGTTTTAAGAAAAGTTTCTGCTGATAAAGTTATAGTTCCAGGAAAATTTCTGTTTTCAGGTACATATGCATAGAAAAGAGGCGGAAGGACGAGAGATTTTGTTTTCTCAGCAACTGAAATACAAACCCTATGTATAGAAAGTGCATCTGTCCCTAATGGAAGATGAGGCCCATGAACCTCTATCGATCCCACGGGTAATAATACAACTGTTTTATTCTTATCTAAATTACGTATATCATAATATGTAATTTCTTCCCATTTCATATTCTTCAAAAATAACATAAAAAATATTATTATTAAAGATAACTTCTCAGCAAAAGTTTCTTTAACTCATTAAAACTCCTTACTCTATGTTTCTCACACTCATATCGTTTTCCACTGTTCTGATGATCGATAAGAATAGGAGTAATACCTATTCTTGTAGCACCACAAACATCATCTTTCTCATCACCTATCATTATACATTCATTCTTTTTTACGCCTAGTTTCCTTAAAGCATATCTAAAAATTAGGGGATGTGGTTTTCTAAAGCCCACTTCATCAGACATAACAAAAACATCGATGTATTTGTTTAAACCATATTTGAAAAGAAGATATTTCGTAGCTTTTCCATGCATGGTATTTGAAACTATAGCTGTTTTTAAATTATGATGTTTTAAGAAGATTAGAAAATCCTCTAGACCATCAATAGGAATAGTATACCTGTAATATACATTTATATATGCTCTACTTAGTTCTCTTACTATATTATGATCATATTCTACGCCTATTTTGTCTAGAAATGCTATAACCTCTCCCTCAAGAGATATTTCATGTAAGGTTACTTTCCTAATTCTATCGATCATCACTCTATTTTCATAATATTTCTTTTCTATGTTACTTATAGTTTTGCGATAACCGTACTTGGATAATATCCTTTGTATGTCTCGTAGTCTTTTTCTACGATACTCATCTATATTCTTGGGGAAAAATATGGTACCCCAGAAATCCAACATAACTGCCTTTAAAGACATGTGAAGTTTTATTGTTATTCATATATTTAACTTATTCTGTCTGAAACTGCAACAAACTGTCTAAGGTATTCTTTTCTATTTAATGTTTCTGGAATAGATGATATTAAGGGAGCTCTTATTAGAAGATCTACTAACACAGCCATAATAAACGGAAGCTCGGGAAAATAATTATAGTAGAGAAAACCTCCTATTATCGGAGCAGGCGATCTACCTAAGATAGATATAAGATTTTTTATACCTAGCCATCTCCCACGATATTCCTTTGGGACAAGTTCCATAACAATAGTCTGAAACACAGACGCTGATGCATAAAAAATTCCCCTTAAAGCCCAAGCAATAACCAAGAATAAGGGTGAAGGAGTCATCAAAAATATCATCATTGAAATATAGAAAAATGGTCTAAACAAAAGAAGTGTTTTTACACGACCATATCTATCAGCCATTTTTCCTATAATGGGTGAAATAGCTATAGTCGCAAGATTAGATGCTGTTCCCATATATCCAAGTATAAATTCATCTGCTCCCTTAATAGTTACAGCATATATCATCTGATAAGGCATAGTACTGCTAAACACATATCCTCCTAAAACTTCTATCAACACCCATCTCTGTAACCATTTTCTCCTTCTTAACATTTCAACAGATTCCTTTACTGTTTCCTTATATTTTTTATAGTTTTTTCGCGCAATTATATCCTGAATAAAAATAGAGGCTATTAACATCGCAATAATTAATCCACTTAGCTGAAGATAAAAAACGGGCTTTATACCTTGTACAGTTAAACCCCCAAACCTATTAATTACAAATGCGGCCATTATGGGTGAAAAAGAGGCCGCTAAAGTAGAAAGAGACCATACCATACCAAAACCAAATGCTCTCTTCTTACTTTTTGTTGAATCCGCAATCAAAATATTTTCAACATTGCTTAGTCCAAAAAAAGCAACCATACTTAGAATAAGGCCAATTATTGCAAATTTCCAATCGAAAGCTAAGGCAAAGAAAACTATTGAAATTATCTCAAGTAACATTCCAATGATGTATGTTTTCTTTCTACCCCATAGATCAGCTGCAAATCCCAATCCCGATGAAATAAAGGCTGAAATAAAACCTGCAAAGCTTCTGTATATACCTAAATCAATTATACTAGCTCCTAATTTAACTATATATAAGTCAATGTATTGTTGAGAAAGACCATTGAAAAAACTTGAAAGTATACGTCTTGTCATCAAAACAATATAATTCCTACGTTGCATAGCTGATCAGTCCCTTTATACTCCTAGAGCACCATTATATTCTTCCTTAAAAATTTTATGGAGGCCATAAACCTAAAATTTTCAAATCTTCTATCAATTTAGATAAAGGCAACCCCACAACGTTATAATAACAGCCATTTATTCTCTTAACAAGAAACGCACCAATACCTTGTATAGCATATGAACCCGCCTTACCAATCCATTCATTGGTCTTTAGATAGTAATTAATCTCCTCTTCACTATAATTTCTCATATAAACTTCAGTGATATCATATCCGGTAATTTTATCATTTTTATAAAGAATAGTGTATCCAGTAACCACTCTATGAAAAGTTCCTCGAAGAGAAATTAACATATTTTTTGCTTCTTCCTTATTTCTAGGTTTTCCGAAAATTTTCGATTTTTGAAATATCAATGTGTCAGCTGAAATAACTGGATAACTATAACATTTCTTAGCATACATTGCTTTATTGAAAGAATTTTCTTTAGCGATATTTATTACATCTTCAGGAGATCCATGATTTATCTGTATCTCACTTACCTTAGGATAACAGACGATCACCTTAAATCCTATTTGTTCAAGAATACTTCTTCTTGCATCACTTTTAGATGCTAATACGATTTTATTCATACATAAATCACTTCTAAAAAACAATTATTGGCACAAGCATTTCATCCGGAGATAACCCTCCATGATGACCTTTAAGATTCATTTCCAAATCATCTTTTTTATATGGGTATATGAGAAGATTGTTACCCTTTCCAGATAATATAATGTCGCCGATCCTTCCATATAATACTTTTTTATTCCTTATTGGTCCAAAGAAATATTTTCTAGCAATATCCTTTGAACGAAATAGATTAAAGCTCTCGCCAAAACATTTTTCAAATTTTTCAATCTTTGATTCATCGCCTATATATATGTATGAAAAACGTTTCTCTCCAAAAGGTGGTATAAGCCAATTCAAATTACATCTTTTACAAATTTTATCAAAGAAATAAGTATTTTTCTTAAATACTCTGAGTTGTCCATGATCAGCAGAAATAACAATATTGACTTTTTTCATATCAACTATGTCTATCAATCTTTGTATCAATGAAAAAATGAGCTCTAAAGCATATTTAACATGGATCGAAAAAGGACCATATTTATGAGAAAGAGCATCAATTATACCAATATACGAGTATATCAGGCTTGCTTTATTCCTATTTACAATCTTTGAAATCAGTGTTATTGCATCAACCAGCGTTATATCCCCGATAACCTTTGCTCCATACGTTATGTTTTGTGTAAAAGTAGATGTTAAATGTCCTTCATATGTAAGTACATAGGAAGAAACTCCGAAATCTTCTAAAATAGAGAATATAGTGGATTTATTTAAAAAGAGGTTCATATCAGTTCCTGAGTCTTTCAGAGTCTCTCTCTGAATACATAATGTTGGAGAATATGATAAGACCTTTATGATAGAACCCGCTTCAGCTAAGTACATCTTGTATCCCATAATTCCATGTTGGCCAGGATATTCAGCAGTATACAAGCTCGTTAATGCCGTAACAGTCGTTGATGGAACTGTACTAGTTAAAACATCAAAATACTGTACTTTTTGTAACATTTTAAAATATTTCCTTTTGCCGAAAATAAATCTTAGAAAAATATTGAAGCCCACAGCATCTAATAGGATAAAAACTATGTGTTCCCCTTTTAAAGATTTAAGAAGACTCTTGTTAACATTCTTAATCCTATTTCCGAATTTGTATAAGAATGTACGGGGTATTTCAACTATACTCTTCTCTCCATATGCTGGCTTTATTAAATCTTCTTCTTTTTTCGCTAAATATTCATCGATAACTTCTTCATATAGCATCTCTATCGAATGTAAGAAAAAGATGAAAAATATGAAGCTATTGCTAATAATATCTTTATTAGTAAATATCATATATTCTATAATTTATGATATTAGGAAGATATGAAATATTAAAACTCGTAAAGGAAAAAAGATTAATCGAAAACTTTTTCGAAAAAAGTCTTCAACAAGCAGGCTATGATTTGAGGATCAAAACAGCATATAGAATAAAAGGCGAACCATATTTAAAGGGTGAAGAGCGAATACTTCCTAACATAGAGGAAATCACTGAAGATCCGATAATTATATACCCAAATGAATATCTTCTAATGGAAACCATGGAGAAGGTTAATATGCCATTAGACCTGGCAGCAATAGTATTCCCTAGAACTACTCTTTTTAGAATGGGATTAGGATTAAGAAACGGCGTAATAGACCCTGGATATGTAGGCTCACTAGTCTTCGGTCTAAAAAACGAAAGCTCTCTTACTGTAAAAATAAAGAAGAAATCAAGAGTTGCTCAAATAATATTTCTTAAAGTTCAAGGAAAAACTATCCCGTATGAAGGTGTATACAAAGGTGGAAAAATAACATTATAAATGTCATTAATGATGATGCTCATGGATATGTTCATGTGGATCAAGAATTTCAAAAGCTATATCGACAATCCTTTTGAATCCTTCAACTCTCATATGTCTTAATTTATTACCTGATTTTTCAAAATAATCAAGACCTTTTCTAAAATCTTTACAATGACCCGGCCCTAAACAAATGTGTAGTTCAGTAACAATAGGAACCAAGGGATATATCTCATAGTCTAGGAGTTTACTAATCTCACAGACATCGTCAAAATCTATAACAACTTCGTCAAAATCTTTTTGCAAAATCTTTACTATATCTTCTGCTCTTTCTATACCTTCGATAAACTTGACAGAAACATCATCTTTTAATTCCTTAGAAAGAAGTTCTTTTAGTATTTGAACAGGCTCTAAATTAGCCACCCATAAAACTTTTTTTTTACCAATATTTACACCAAACTAAATCCATATTTTAGGGTATTTTACCTCATTATTCTATATAAAACTTTTATAACAGTTACTGTTATGTAGATTATAATCAAACAATGATAATGTTTTATTACTCTATTC
>JAGGXB010000097.1 GCA_021163245.1 Thermoproteales archaeon | reverse complement strand
GCTTAACATTCTTAGTCATCAACGGTACTCCGTATCTTATACATATTGCTCCGATCAGGATATCTCTGAACTCTACAAGTTCTCCTCTTCTCCTTAGGGTTTTATAGATCTTGCCAGCGAGACGAGACGACTCAAAGTCTAAAGGGTAAAACTTCAGTCTCTTCAATATCAAATCTAGTTTTTCTCCCTTTTTCTCACCCATATAGAGCTCGGTTACAGTTATAGCTGTTAAAGTGGGTACAATCTCAAGCTCCAAAAGCTTCTTTGTAATCTTCTCCCTCTTCCTTAACAAGTCTATTATTATACTAGTATCTAGGCAGACTTCCAAACCTCATCAGCCCTTCTAGGAACACTTTCCCAAACCTCCTTCCCAACATTTTCAACTTCAAACGGTCCAATCTTTTCGATCAGTTTCACCAGTCCTCTAATATCAAGATACCTGTATCTTAGTAACTCCTTTATAACCTCTGAAAAAGACTTGCCCTCCTCCCCTCTAATCCTATTTAAATCCTTATACACATCCTCTGAGAGACTTATCAACTTAGTCATATACTATACTATATCATTATTTATTTCTTTTTCTCTATAAACCTACACTTCAGCTTTTTTCACTTAGACTGTTATCTGAATCTATAGCTTATAAAGAGATTATATTCATATAGGAGTTTGATTAACGTATTTGATAAACTAATAATCTAATAAGATATACTTAGACTATATATTGGACTTTATTTCTAGTATTTAATATACAGGATAGTGAAGAGAATAATCGTTGCTAAATAGTCACAATTAATAATTTATATGCACTCTTTGGTTTAATAACTATGGGAGTATACGAAAAACTTTATTTAAGCCAAATATCTTTTCCGTTAGGTGGTATAGGTACTGGCTCTATTGGACTTGGAGGAGACGGTAGATTTATAGAATGGGAGATCTTTAACCGGCCTAATAAGAAAGGTTTAAATGGATTTAGTAGTTTCTGGGTTAAAGCCGAGAAAGAAGATAAAGTCTTAGATACTCGGATTCTACAAGGAGACCTGCAACCTCCTTATACAGGCAATGGACATGGTCCTGCTCGTGAACTTCTTTCCGGTATGCCACACTTTAAGTATGTTAAATTTATAGGAAAGTATCCGATAGCGAGAATAGAGTATGCAGATCCTAATTTTCCTGGAGAAATATTTTTAACAGCGTTTAATCCTTTTATTCCTCTAAATGATAAAGACTCTAGTCTACCAGCAGCATTCTTTGAGATAGAAATTGTCAATAATACAGATGACGAACTTCTCTATACAATTGCACTAGTTGTGGGTAACCCTTCTCCCCCAGCAAAATGCATAAACAGTTTTAACAAACAAGGAGAAATTAAATACATTAAGCTTCACTCTATAGGCATAGATGAAAACGATCCTAGATACGGATCCATAACTATCGCTACAGACTCTGAGAATGTTAGCTATCAGGAATACCTGTATAGGGGGCGAATGTTTGACAAACAAACAGTGTTCTGGAAAGACTTTAATCTATCAGGACAATTAAAGAATAGACATTATGAAGAGCCTGGAAGTAATGATAATGCAGCACTAGCAGCACATATAGAGGTGCCACCATATAAAAGCAAGAAAATTCGTTTTATCATATCATGGTACTATCCGAATTTTGAGCTTTATTGGAGGCCAAAAGAAAAAACAGTTTGGAAAAATTATTATTCAAAAATGTTTAAAGATTCAGATGACGTAGCTGTTTACTGTTTAAGAAACTGGAGCCGCCTATATGATTTAACTAAATCTTTTAAGGATTCATTATTTACATCAACTTTCCCACAGTATGTAATTGATGCAATCTCCTCAAATCTCTCAATATTGAAAAGCCCTACTGTGATAAGATTAGAAGATGGTTCATTTTATGGATTTGAAGGATGTAATAAAAATTCTGGTTGTTGTGAAGGCAGCTGTATGCATGTCTGGGGGTATTCGACAGCATTAGCTTACATGTTCCCAAATCTTGAGAGATCTATGCTAGATACCTATTTTGATTATAGTCAGAGAGATGATGGATATATGAGTTTCAGACTCAAGCTTCCACTAGGCTCAGGATTTTTAATTCCTAATAGGGCTGCAGTAGATGGTCAATATGCTACTCTTATAAGAGCCTATAGGTATTGGCTCTTGACGGGAGATACAGAATGGTTAAGAAAAAGAGCGGAAAATATATTTAAGGCCATAGAATATGCTTGGTCTCATACAAATATTGATCGCTGGGATTGGGATAAGGATGGTGTTATAGAGGGAAGACAACATAATACTTTAGACATAGAGCTATTTGGTCCAAATGCTTGGCTTACAGGTTTCTATCTTGCCGCATTGAGGATTGGAGCTGAGATTGCTCATATGTTTGGCTATAATGAGAGAGAAAAACTTTATAGAAAACTGTATGAAAATGGAAGAAAATGGATTGACGAGAATCTTTTTAATGGAGAATACTATATTCAGAAAATCGATTTAAAAGATAAAAGCATTCTTGAGAAATATGCAGAGAATGATCCGCAAATATTTAATGTGTTTTGGCTAGATGAGAAAAATGAGATAAAGTATCAGATCGGTGAAGGATGCCATTCTGATCAGTTATTGGCCCAATGGCACCTGAACCTATGTGGACTAGACCATATTTACAATAAAGACAACATGAAGAAAGCCTTAAAATCAATATTCAAATACAATTTCGTCACAATGAGAAACCATGTTAATCCATGCCGTGTTTATGCTCTCAACGATGAAAAAGGTTTAGTGATAGTTAATTGGCCAGATAAGACAAAGGAACCTACAATTCCAATTCTATATTCACAGGAAGTCTTTACAGGAATAGAATATTCAACTGCCAGCCTTATGATTATGGAAGGGCTGGTCAGAGAGGGTTTAGAAATAGTAAAGGCTATTAGAGAAAGATTTGATGGATTTAAGAGAAATCCATGGGATGAATTTGAATGTGGACATAACTATTCAAGGGCACTAGCATCATTTTCCTTGCTAATCGCATTAAGTGGATTCCTTTACAATGCATCAGAAAGCAAGATTAAGTTCCGTCCTGTGTCGCAAGGAGATCATTTCAAAGTTTTTTGGATAACCGGAACCGGATGGGGGACATTTGAAATAAATAATAACAAAGCTATACTTAACGTAATCTACGGCTCCTTAAAAGTTAAGGAAATTCAAATTCCATTAAAGGTTAAAAAGGTATTCTTAAATGAAAAAACTATAGATTTCGAAAATATCGATGACACTACCGTATTTAGAGAAATAGTAATATTAAAGGAGAAAGATAAATTAATTTTAGAAAATTAATTTTTATTTCTTAAAAAGTGTATATATTATGACTGAAGATACACTTAACTTGACGAAAAAGCTTTCAAGGAGTTTGGAAGATTATGTTAGAGCAATATATGTCATATCAAAGAGAAAAAAAGTGGCTAGAGTAAGAGATATAGCAAATATATTAAAAGTCAAACCATCTAGTGTCATATACTCTTTGAAAAAGCTATCTAATATTGGATTAATAACTTATGAAAAACACGGATATATAGAATTAACTAAAAAAGGCCTACGTGTAGCTAAAGGACTAAGTGGGCGTTTCGAAACGATTGAAAATTTTCTTATAAATGTCTTGGGGGTTCCAAAGGAAGTAGCAGAAACAGATGCATGTAACCTTGAACACTATCTTAATGAGGAAACAGTGAACAGACTTAAAAAATTTATAGAATTTCTGGAAGATGATCCAGAGAGTCAAAAAATAGTTGAAAAATTTAAAAAGTTCTATAAGGAAAAATTATCACCTTAGCGTGTCTTATAGAATTTTTTAGGAAAAAGTTCGGAAAGATAGATTTTGTTTTCAAAATACATCGGCAGAATTAGTAATCCAAGCAGTAGATGTGGTGCTATGCCCCAACTATCCTCGCATATACTCCATACAAAGTTGGGTTCTCCACCGAAAAGAATCGGGTAGTAAGCGTCTAGTATATTTGATAAAATTTCAACAATGTTTAATCCTAGCATTAGTATAGCTAAAATCCATCCAACCAAAAAGTATCCTTTTGCTTTTATCACGTCTCTTCCGTAGAAATATAGCGAAGAAACAAATAATAGTCCAGTAGTTAAAAGTGCGATTCCGGAAAAGACATCTGGAAAGATGTTCGGTATACATATTCCTGATACACTTATACAAGTATTAAAAGGTATGAAGCCTAGAAATATAGATGATAAGCCATTTAGAAACTGGACAAACCCGAAGAATAAGTACATGTCTCCGATTAACAATGTATATATTTTGTCTATTTTCATATTTCTCACCTAGATAAATCCACCTATAAACAAGACTAAGATACCCAGAAGATAAGCTAAAGAAACTTCATATAGGATAGTGAATAATGTCCACTTCCAGGAACCCGTTTCATTTTTTATAGCTGCAATACTCGCAATACATGGAACATATACGAGTACAAAAACCATGTATGCATACATCACTACAGGATCATAATGCTGAGCTATAAACGATGCAAATTCATCCTCTGTTACTCCATATAGCATAGCGGTAGCACCTATCACTATCTCTTTCGCAACAAAGCCAAAGATAACGGCTATTACAAGCCTCCAATCCCAGCCTAAAGGAGCAAATATAGGATGAAGCATTTTACCGATTACAGCGACTATACTATTCTGCACATCATCAGTAAAAGATAAAGTCGTAACATCAGTAGTTGCAAGAACACCTAAAACTAAAAGACCAAACAATATAACTGTACCAGCTTTCCTAAAGAATAATGACCCTCTAGCCCAAGCCTGAGAAGCAGCCACTTTTATAGAAGGTACCTGGTAAGGAGGCAATTCCATTATAAAAGGAGAAGCCTTACCTTTAAACACAAATTTTTTCAAAACTAACGATATAGATACGGCAAGTACAATACCTATTACATATAGTGATAACAGAATAGTACCAGCCATACTTCCCCAAAAAGCTGCTGCAATGATAGCGAAAGCAACCAGTCTGGCAGAACACATCATCAAAGGATTAGTTACAATAGCTATAATTCTGTCATCTTCTTCAGGAATTATCCTTGTACCATATATTCCCGCTACATTACATCCAAATCCTAAAATCATTGGTATAATAGTTCTTCCAGTTAGACCTAATTTTCTCATCAACTTATCCATCAGGAAAGCTGCACGAGAAATATAACCAAAATCTTCAAACAATGACAATGCAAAATAAAGAGCCATTATCAATGGAACAAAACTTAGAATCATCCCTATGCCATTAAGAACACCATATTCACCAAACAATAAATAATCGAGATGAGATATACCTGTTACATTAGCCATATTATTCGATATAACCGCAAAAAAGTCACCTATCATATCTACAAAGGGCGTAGATACAATAAATGTAAACTGGAAAAGAATCCATAAAATTGCTAAAAATATAGGAATACCTATATACCTATCAAGAAAAGCTTGATCAAGCATATCGCTTAAAGTAACTTTTTTAGATACATGTACAGTCTTCGATACTATCTCCTGTATAACTCGATATCTCTCATTTATAACGTACATTTCAGTGTCCTCAACCTTTTCTTCAAATCTCTTCTTTATCTCATATATTCTTTCTTTCAAAGATACAGTCTTTATCTTCTCTTCCACTTCCTGCATTATAGCGTTATCTCCTTCAAGTATCTTTATCGCCAACCATCTATAAGCATAATCTCTGAATTCCTTAACCTCCTCTAATATTTCTATAAGATCATGAATCGCTCCCTCAAGAATATCACTATATCTTATCCTCATCTGTATTTCTTCAGATTCCTTCATTTCAATAATCTTTCTACATAACTCATCCATCCCTATCTTTTTAGGAGCAACAGTTTCAACAATAGGAACACCTAACAAATTTTCTAACTTTTTAACATTTATTTCAACACCAGTTGACTTAGCAAGATCCATTTTATTAAGTGCAATAATAGTCTTAACTCCAAGCTCCAAAACCTGTACAACTAGATACAAATTACGTTCAATGTTAGATGCATCGACAACTACTACAACAACATCAGGTTTTTCCTTAACTATATAGTCTCTGGCTATTAGCTCCTCTATAGAATAAGCAGATAAACTGTATGTCCCCGGCAAATCAATAACGTACATTTCTTCGCCAAAACATTTCGCATATCCTTCTTTCTTCTCAACAGTTTTTCCCGGCCAATTACCTACATGCTGTCTGCTCCCAGTCAAATTATTAAAAATAACAGATTTACCAACATTTGGATTACCGGCCAAAGCTACCCTTATCATCCAACCACCTCCACCAAAATCTTCATAGAAATACCCCTGCCCAAAGCTATCCTAGCACCTCGAACATCTACAAGAATAGGTCCAGGTCCCATACTCCTAACAACACGAACAGAAACCCCCTGAGTAATTCCTAACTCAAAAATTCTACGAGAAGCATTAATACCACCTCTAATTTCAACAACAATACCAGTAACTCCCTCTGGTAAAAAAGCCAAAGGCATAATCCTACCAGAAGATCTATAGGGAATCATATTCCTTCACCTTCACTAATACAATATCTGCCTCATTTTTCCTCAATGAAAGATAATATCCTCTAACTTCAAATTCTATAGGATCACCTAGAGGAGCTTTCCTTACGACCTTTATTTCTGTGCCTGGAATAAGCCCCATATCAGCAATTCTTCTCGCTATTGCTCCCTTACCATTAATTCTCACTACTACAGCCTTATCCCCCGGATTTAGACTGCTCAGCTTTACATTCATTATTCCACCATTAAAAATTAGATTAATCTAATTTTTTTAGATTTATCTAAAATTTATATCTTTCTTATTTTTGTGCATTGACACAAAAAATACTGTTTGTTCTAAAAAACTAAAATGATACTATAAAAAATAAAAAACATCTTCATTTAAAAATATCAAGAATAACTCTATAAAAAGATGATTATTTATAATAAAATTGTATAATTATAATATAAAAAACAGTATATATTTGAAAAATAGCGATTAACATGAACGAAAAAACATATTAAACTTACAAATTAAATGAAAAGTATGCAAATAGCAAGAAGAGTCTTTGTTATCGGTCTGGATGGAGCAGCTGGCTGGGCTATACGTGATGCTTACACACCTAATATAGATAACCTTTTCAAAGATGGAGTTATAACATACAACGCCAAGACAGTTTTTCCATCATCCAGTTATGAAGCATGGGGTGCTCTTCTACATGGAGTAGGACCAGAGAAACATCAGATAACAGGAGACAACCCTTGCTCAGAAGACACACCATGGCCATCATTTTTAAAAATAGCCATAGAAACAAATCCAGAATTAAGATGCGGCTTCTTTAGCTGTTGGGAACCTATAATTACAAAAATAATCGAGCCTTCCGTTCGAGAACACTGTAGAACACTTTCATTAACAGATCCCCATCTAGCTGAAGTATCATCATACTTTATAATCGAGAAAAAACCTGAGATGTTCTTTATTCAGTTAGACAACCCGGATCATTATGGGCATCGATATGGATGGGGCTCAAAAACATATATGGAACATTTAACAGAAACAGACTCACATGTAGGCATCATAATCGATGCTATTAAGAAAGCAGAACTTCTTGATGAGAGCCTTATAATAGTTGTATCAGACCATGGAGGGATAGGAAAAAGACATGGGACCGCCGACCCTGAATCCATGAACATCGTGCTAGGTATCAGAGGCCCTAAGATAAACACCGAAACAAAAATTGATGGTATAAATATTATGGATGTACCAGCCATCGTTGCATATGCTTTAAGCTTACCTTCACCAGAGGGTTGGGACAGCAAAATACCTGAAAACCTATTCCAAAAAGAATGACCCTTATTTAAGAACAAGAAACAGCAAATATAGCTTATGTCTATCATAAACTAACCCATAAATACGTCTTCTAAGCATCATAGTTATTCCTCAAGACTAAGTATCAGGGGCGAAATCAAAATAGTCGATTATCTATACCCTATATATATTCCCTATAAGCTGTTGTTTTACTCACCAGAGGTCTGGCTCCTTGTATTCCTTCAACATCGAAAATACTCGTTTAGATAAATGGAAAAATAATAAAATAAATTACAGAAATATATAAATTACCCAGAAAAATAAAATTTAAACGATATCTAACTATCTGAGAATTCTTAGAGAATTTAAAATAGTTAAAAGAGCAACACCAGTATCAGCTATTAAAGCTTCCCACATAGATGCTTCACCTATAACTCCAAGTGACAAAAATATTATTTTCACCAAAATCGAGAAAACTATATTTTGTATCACTACACTCTTTGTTTTCCTTGATATCTGTATCGCTCGTGAAATCCTAGATAAATTATCATCCATAACCACAACATCAGCTACCTCTATCGCTGCATCACTCCCCATAGCCCCCATAGCTATCCCTACATCGGCTCTCGCTATAACAGGAGCATCATTAATACCATCACCAACATAGGCAACTATCCACTCATTATATCTCTTCTTGATATCTTCCAGAACCTCTACTTTCTCCTGAGGTAAAAGACGAGCATAAAACTCATCTATCCCCAAAATCTTAGCAACCCTACGAGCAACCTCTTCATCGTCACCAGTAAGCATTATAGTTTTTTTAACTCCAAATCTTTTAAGCTCATCTATTAGGTAAACAGCCTCATTTTTTACTTTATTTTCCAACTCTATAAAACCTATATGCTTATCGTTAACAACAACATGAACTATCGAACTTCCAGGAATCTCACATACATCATGAGCTATTTTCTCCCTATGAAGAAGTTTATCACTTCCAACCATAACTTCAACATCCTTCAATTTCATCTTCACACCAAATCCAGGAAACTCAACATATTCCCTGATATCTAAATCAATTTTATCATCATACGCTTCTCGTATAGTTTTAGCAATAGGATGACTAGAATATCTTTCCGCAATAGCAGCTATCCTTAAAACTTCACGTTCATCATAATTACTCTTCGAAACAACTCTCCCAATACCAAGAATGCCAGATGTAAGCGTACCTGTTTTATCAAAAACAAAGATTTTTGCTCTTACCAGCAGATCAAGGAAATTTGAGCCCTTAACCAGGATCCCTTCCCTTGCTGCTTTCCCAATACCAGCAAAATATCCTAAGGGTATAGAAAGAACTAAAGCGCACGGACAAGCAATTATTAGAAGAGTCAAAGATCTATAGAACCAGATCCTGAAAGATTCTCCCAGAAACAGTGGTGGAACAACAGCGACTAAAAGAGCCATGAATATTATAACAGGTGTGTAAACTTTAGCAAATCTAGTTATAAATTTCTCATTCCTAGATTTCCTCTCTATTGCTTCCTGTATAAGATTGAGGATTTTAGTAACGGTAGATTCCTCCAATCTCTTCATAACTTTGATTTCTAACAAGCTACTAACATTAATCATTCCAGACAAAACTTTATCGCCTACATCTACCTCTCTTGGAGCTGACTCACCTGTAAGCATAGATACATCTAATATAGACCTACCCTTTACAACTACACCATCTAGAGGAATCTTTTCACCTGGACGAATAACAATTATATCGCCAACATCTACACTCTCAGGCTTAGCCTCAACAATCTTACCTTGAATTTTAAGATTAACAGTATCGGATTTAAGACTAAGTAATGACTCAATTGTTCTCCTTGATTTTTTCAAAGCTGTTTCCTGTAAAAATTCTCCAATACAAAAGAATAACATTACGCCAGAGCCCTCAGGAAACTGTCCTAGGTAGAATGCACCCATGGAAGCGACTAAAAGTAGAAAATTCTCATTAAATATATCTTTAGTCAAAATCTTTTTTAGCGCTGAGATAATTACCTTGTATCCAGAAGTTAGATATGAGGCAATGAAAAATAATGATACAAACATCTCATTTAGGCCATAGTACAATAGAATGATACCTAGTAACCAGAAAAATCCAGATGTACTTAATCTATATACTTCTCTTAGATCTTCGTCTGTAATAAAGGAGACTTTGGACACATCTTCATGAATATCTTGGTTTCTAACGATGTTACACTTCTCGCATACACTATGATTGTTAAGAGACATATTAAATCACCTTGGAACCTTTTTCCAAGAGATGCCTCAGTGTAGTTTTCAAAATTGTAGACACATGTTTATCAGCAATACTATAATAGACATTTCTACCATCCTTTCTAGACTTCACAATTCTCCTATCCTTCAATAATCTAAGCTGATGCGAAATAGCTGAAATAGAAATATTTAATATCTTCGAAAGCTCACAAGTGGTAAATTCCCTATTCGTTAAAGCCCAGATAATTTTTAAACGTGTAAAATCTCCCAAAGCATCAAAGAAATCAGCTATATATGATAGCATGTCATCTTCTGGAATAATGTCTAATACATCTTTTTCAGGCATACGTTTACAGATTTTATTCATTATAATCACATATTTGAATATTTGTTCAAATATTAAACAATATAACATATATAAATCTTTACATAAAACTGATATCAAAAACATCTCTAAAAGAACAATTAAAGAATATCAAAAAACCCCATAAACTTAACCAGCATACCTAGTCTCATAAAATAAAAAGTAGAGCACAACTAACAGACTCGAAGCCAATTCAGGTACAGCCAAACCCATATATTTTCTATTCAAGAAATATACTATCCAGATAACCCAGTAAATGACGACAACAAGCATTGTTAACATAGATTTCCTCTCCCTACCATAAATTACCTGTGAAACACTTAGAGATAAATAAAATATAACAGCCGTCAAAATATGTATAAATCCATATTCTTCATTAAAAACACCTATCAACATCTGCAAATATCCCGTAAATGCAAAACAAACCCAAGAATAAGAAGTATCTTTCCGCAAATATATGAGAGAATAAAGAATTAATAATAATCCACCAGTAGACAAACCAAAATTAAACAACGATGCCACATCTGACTTATGTAAATTTCCCAAATTGCTAAGTGCATTGGCAGACCATCTGAACCAAGGTGTAGCTATAACAGACAAAGCTATCATTAGATAAGTTATAAGAGGAAAAGAGAATAAAAGCAATAATCTTTGAGACTTCATGATTATACACCCGATAACAATCTATAACTAAAAATATTTTCTTAGATTAAATTTAAGGTATCATTTAATAAACAGAGAGCTTTAACAAAACTATACTATCTCAGATATATCTAAAACATACATTTGTCTATCTCCTTCATGCGTAGAATCTATACATATTTGCTTACCATCTCTACTCCAACGAGGATGAAGATCGCATCTAATTTCCCCCTTTAACTCAGGTAAGGAATAAAACCTACCAAGCAAAATCAATTCATCTATATCAACATTATAGACCATAAGTTTCCTATATCCCTCTTTATCAGGATAAGTATCTGTCAAAATCCATCTCTTATCAGGAGAAAAACTGCAATGCCCATTAGAAGTCAATAAACCCTCTCCTATAATCATCGCTTCACCACTTATGTCATTAATAAGAAAGAAATGATCGCCCTTCCCTTGAATTCTACACCACACAATTATATTTCTCTCATCTCTCCAATCAAAATGAGAAACAAGCCCACTATTCACTAAAAGATGCAGATCAGATCCATTTATATCAGATATAAACATCCTCGTCATAAATCTACTATTTGGCAAAGCCCACCTATGAAGAAACACAAACCTATCCCCTCTAGAGTTAAACTGTAAATGATTAACCCAATGCTTAGCTTCATTAAACGATGGCAAAGGAGATATCATTGACAATTCATGCAGCGATATTATCAACTCATAGGTTTCGTTCTCTAGGTCTAATAGATATATCCCATCATCTATCGGTGCCTTAAAACTATACCAGGGATCCCTTATTCCAGTATATCCATATCCTGGACGAGTATCATTTAAACGTGCAAAATTTAGAGACAAAGCATACTTACCATTCGGACTAATAGCATAAATTGGCAAAGGCAGATAACGCTTTTCGCCACTCTCAATATCATATATAACTGAGACAAAATTATCCTTGCGATCATTGTATATGATCACACTGTCTTCTTTTTGCGGCAACCATTGAAGCATACATCCTTGTTGCCAGTTCCAAGCACTGCTTTCAGAAATTTTCCTTAAATAAAAATCTTTGTAAAGATCTATAAGGTAAATACCAACCTTATCAGATGGGTTAGGTGGTCTAAACATAAATTTAGATTCTAGACAAAGCATGTATCTGCTGTCTTTATTCCATGGGGTTTTATCATAATATCCAAAAAAATGAAAAAATGGAGGATTTGTAATCTTATGAATTCTAACTCGATTGTTAAGATAAAAAGGCTTTCTCATAAAGCATCTTATAGAAAGTTATATATCTTTTTCAAGAGATTCAAAATGACCTCGTACAGGCATTGGTCTCTTAACTGGTGCAGCCCACTTCACTGCATTTATAATAACTTTCTGTACATTAGGATCATAATATATCGGAAGGGTCTCATGACCTGGTCTAAAGTAAAAGATCTTACCCAAACCCCTGTAGAAACAGCACCCGCTCCTAAAAACTTCACCACCCTTAAACCAACTTATAAAAACTAATTCGTCTGGAGGAGGTATATCAAACGGTTCACCGTACATCTCCGTCTTCTCTATCTCAAAATAGTCTCCCAAACCCTCCGCTATAGGATGCCAGGGAGCAACAACCCAAAGCCTCTCTTTCTTACCATCTTCACGCCATTTAAGTCTACAGCCAGTACCCATCAATCTTCTAAATATCTTAGACATATGTCCAGAATGCAAAACTATTAACCCCATACCCGCCATAACTCTTTTATAAACTCTGTCAACAACTTCGTCACTAACCTTATCGTGAACCCTGTGACCCCACCATATAAGCACATCTGTCTCATTTAAAACATCTTCACTTAAACCATGCTCAGGCATATCAAAAGTTGCCGTCTTAACATCGAATCCAGCTTCCTTTAAAAAACTTGCAATAACAGTATGCATTCCCTCAGGATAAACTTCTTTAGACTTAGCATCCTCTCTCTCAGAGATATATTCATTCCAGACGGTAACACGTAACTTTTCTCCAACCATTTTATCAACCAAGATATAATATTATATATGTAGTATTTGACTTTTGGCCATGACCGAATAGATAAGCCTAGGGTTACATCCAGAATTCTATCTTTGTTTCACTTATTATTCCATGCCTTGACACTACTATGATTAAAAATGATTCAATTTTTATCGCCTGAGAAACAAAAATAACCTTCCTTAAAAACTTTAAAATTATTGCGAAATAAACTGTATTTATCGATAAATATTTGGAAAATCCTTAAACATACAGAGAATAACTTTGTGGATACTTCTTTCTAACTAATTTTTCTAGCTCAAGAGCTAGCTTTTTGTCAAGCTTTCTCTGCTCATCAGATATCAAGTCTAGGCTAAAGGAAGAATCATTCGCCACATATAATGGACCTCCGAGAACAATCTTCTTATCCAATTCTGTATAAGGTCTAGGAGATTTCCTCAAAGCATCAATTATTATTTTTCTAATTTCTAAGTCAGATTGACTGGATATCTTTTCAAGAAAGGTATCAGGTAAAGGACGAAAACCGAATCCAGGTTTCGAAAATCTATGGATAATATCTTTTTTAACATCTATAGTAGTGCCTAAACCTAGAGTTTTATACGGATTCACAGGATATTCCTTTAATAGCCATGATTCCTCAGGATTCAATATGAAAGTATTTATAAACTTTCTCTCATCAATCTTCTGGATTATACTCCAGTTTTTAGGATTCTCATTATACCTTTTCAGAAATATCTTCTTGACCTTCTCAGCTGGCAGAAAATCACTATCAGACATATCTACTCCATTAATTTGTTTAAAAAGGTATTTATAAATATATAATCATCAGTCAAAGCCCGTCAACAATTTTAACCTTTTATACAGTGACACGTACTCATAACCTCTCCTTGTCATATAGTAAAATATAGCTCCTTTTTCCTCTCTTTTCCTTAGAAGACCAATCGAATACATCTTATCCAGGATATTCTTGGCTCTATCCACAGGTAAATTCGCAAACCTAGCTATTCTGGTAATTCTAGCACTTCCAACAACAGAAAGGAATATTAGAACATCAGCGTAAATGTCATATATAGTTCTTTTCCTCATCAATAAAAATAGTGAAGAAACAAGTTATAATTTATTAGTCACATAATGTGAGCAATTCTTTTTTAAAAAGAGACTCCTATATCCATGGTGAATATATATTGAAAAAATTAAACATCGATGTTTATGAAGGAGACCTAGAAATACGGGAACCAACAATTATACAATCATCCAGCGAAAAAATTGTGATAAAAGGTACCTTAGAATGCTATGATGATTGTGAAATAGACAAAAATTTAGAATGTCATAATCTTAGAGCATACGAAAGCGACATAACAGTTAACGGAAATCTATACGTGATATCGGATATACGTGTTAAAAAGGGATCTTTATACGTTAAGGGTAGTCTTGAATCTCCTAAAGTGGCAATAGATAATATTCTAGAAGTAGATAAGTCTTCAAAGATAGAAAGATTAAGTGTTGGAAACATGTTTAAGACACAATCGGGAGAAATAAGAATTTTATCCATAGGTAATAAAGTCCATGCAGAGACACTGAAAAGCGAAAAAATTTCTGTGGGAAACCTTGTTGAATGCGACTCTATAGAAACAGACAGTATCAGTGTTGGGAATAAGTTAGAATGCAAACAGCTTAAAGCATCGAAAATAAGTGTTGGAGGAACACTAGAAGTCAAGGAGATTAACGCAGAAAAAGTAAGTGTAGGAGGCATAATAAAAGTGGATACTGCCGAGATCAGTGACAAGATAAGCGTTGGAGGTTCATTAGATGTAGACAATTTTATAAAATCAAAGGAAGTCGAAGTAGGAGGAACATTAAACATCAAAAAAGGAGAAATCGATAATGTTGACGTAGGAGGAATACTATATGTAGATTCTGAGCTTAAAAGCATAAAGATTGACGTAGGAGGAAGTATTAAGTCATTAGGTAAAATAACCGCGGAAGACATAGATGTAGGCGGATCAATCAGATGTAGTAATGATCTTATTGTCACAAATAGTTTAGATGTTGGAAATTCTATCGATGTAAACGGTGTTCTTAAAGGTGGTAGAATTGATATAGGAAACAGGGTTAGTGCAGTTAAGATCATGGCTGAAAGTTTATCAACGAACACTATAGAAACAAAAGATGGTGTATGGGCAAGATATGTAGAAGTAGCTAAGAGAGGAAGAGTTAAGGGAATAATAGTTGCAGAACACGTATATCTTAATGAAAAAACATCTGCTGAAACGATATATGGCAAATATGTAGAGATAGACGATAGATGCCGAGTAGAAAATATTTATGGTTATAACATTAAAATTGGAGAACAAGCAAAGGTTTATGGTGAAGTAAAATATAAGGAAGATATAAAAATAGATAAGGATGCATTTTTAGCGTCTGAGCCTGTAAAAGTTGAAAAGATAGATCTTTTGGACTCCTTCCTAACTTCTCTCCTATAATATTTTAAAATACTGTATAAAATTAAACTAGTATTTTTTTACTTTTTTTGTATTTTTAATAAAATTTTTATTACAAATCTTTGACAAAAAATTTAAAACTATATAGCTTTTTTATAACATGTATTCTTTTTACTTTTATTCACTGTGCAAATTAATTTTAGTAAAAAAAGTAAAATACTTAAAATTGCTTCCAGATATACTGTTTGGTGAGATAGATGAAATATCCAATCTATTATTTTGATGACGGAGACGACGGAGACGACCCTATACCAGAAGATCCTAGTCCATTACCATTCTAAAGGAGATTATAAAAAATTCACGTTTTTTTAAAAGAAATATATATATATTTTATTTATACTTTTAAACAAGGTACCATGGAAGATTGTAAAAAGGTAAAACTAACAGAAAAGGAATGGCGTTTCATCCAGTTTGCAGAATCGTCATTTTCACTGAGAGAAATTTCTGAGAAATCCGGTCTACCATACACAACAGTATACAGGATTTATTCTAGGCTAAAAAATAGGGCTGATTTCAGGTTTGTTCCAGACTATAGGAAAATGAATCTTGTTAATATGATATTACTGTTCAATGGATATGCTGAGATAGAAAAAGTGCATAGCTTTACATTATCTATACGTAAAATATATGGTTCGAAGACATACATAATGGTTAGCTCACTACTACCTTACAACTTTATTAAAAGATATATAGATACCTTCGGCTATGAGCCTATTGTAACTGTCATCGGTAACGAGTTTAAAGTTTGGAGATCTAACAGTGGATTCTCATTTTATTTAAATGAGAATAAAACTATAATTCCTGTATTTAACATATTTGCAGAAAATCATAAAGAATTGTATAAACAAGTCGATACAAGTGATTATTCAGACAGATCTCCAGACTATATTGACCTGGCCATCATTATGAGAAAAAGAAATCATCCGTTTGAACCAATTCTTAAAGGTATACGATGGATAAGGAAGAATGACCACAGTTTTCCTATACTGTCTAAACAACTTCTCAGCTATCACTACAATAATCATGTTAAGAATTACTGGCTACATAATTCAGTGCTACTGCTAAACGATTATAAAACAGTCCCGTTTAGAGTATTTTATTTCGAAGGAAGAGATGCGCCCATAATAGCACGGATATTGGTAAACATTCCGTCATTTTATACAGCTTTGATAGATCACAACAAATCTCTTGTAATCGGACAACCTCAAGGATACATGTTTGAAAACATTTATCGTATAGTATCCATGTTTGACATAGAGATGCCGTTAGGCGACTTGATATTGTCCATGGAAAGTATGGGAAGATATATACCGAAACTGTGGCATTTTGTAGAGAAAAATAGATGGGTATGGAGAGAAGAAATGGTTGAGGTGATGAAGAGGTATGTCAGGTGAAAAATTAAGCTCAAAACAAAAAGAAGAACTTAAGAAGATATGGAATGAAGTAAGCAAGAGAATGCAAATAAACTTTATGATAGTTCTAGACTTCCATGTTTATAAAGTTAAGGGAGAACATGCGAAAAAACTATTTATAGAACAACCTAAAAAATTCAAGGAAGCATTCACCATAATATTTGGCTATGGTGTCTGGAAACTTTTTGAAAAAATAATAATTGAAATATGCGCCAAAAATAATCTAGATCATAAGCAAGTTTTGGCCCTTTTTGAAGATCCTGACCTACCCTTATGAATTTTCTCTTTTTTAAAGATAAATATTGAAAATATCAAATTAGGATAACGTATTTTAAAAAGATAATTCTATTTTTATCTTATGGAGGATAAGTTAGCAGTCAATGGTGGAAAACCTGTTCTTAACAAAAAGTTACCTCCCTCTTTTCCAGGAGCTTTAATGATAGATGAAAATGAGATAAACCAAGTATTGGAAGTCCTAAAAAATAAATCTTTGTTTAGATATTATGGTCCTAATCTCTTAAACAAAGTCAAAAAATTTGAAGAAAAGTTTTCAGAATTTATAGGTACATCATATACACTTGCTGTGAGTTCAGGTACTGCATCTTTGTTCATTTCTCTAAAGGCGATGGGTTTAGGTGAAGGTGATAAAGTTCTCGTTCCAGGATATACTTGGATTTCTACTCCCTTGACCGTAGTCGAGTGTGGTGCAAAACCAGTAATATGCGACATCGATGATTCCCTTGAGATTGATCCAGCAAGCATCGAAGAAAAGCTTAGTAACGATGATATAAAGGCTATAATCCCAGTTCATATGAGAGGAGCTCCATGCAGAATGGATAAGATTATGAAACTAGCACATGAATACCAGGTTAAAGTGCTTGAGGATGTAGCACAGTCTTGCGGTGGAGAATTCGAGGGGAAAAAACTAGGTTCATTTGGACACATGGGTGCGTTTAGCTTTCAGCTAAATAAGATAATTACTTCAGGGGAAGGTGGAGCGGTAACGACAAGTAATGGGGAGCTATATAGGAATGCTGTTGCCTTTCATGATGTTGCAGCCTTTTATCGTGACCCTAAAAACATACCTCCCAGACCAGGTCTTAATTTCAGGATGGATGAAGTTAGAGCGGCCATCCTTCTCTCACAGCTTGAGAAAATAAACAATATAATCGGTAAGATGAGAAAGGCTAAAGAAGTTATTAAAAGATTTGCGGAGGACAGTGGATTAACTCTTAGGAAACTAAATGATCCAAATGGAGATACAGGTGCAGCAATCATCTTTATTTTTGAAAATGTAAATAAGGCAAAAAAATTCAGCCATGCTTTGAGTGCAGAGGGTGTACCATGTTATCGCCTATACGATGTTGAAAAACCATATGATGCACACATATGGATAAACTGGAAGCCTGTAATAGGAGATAAAATAATTGTGGATGATAAAGTTGGAAAACATGTAACAGATATCTTAAGCCGAAGCGTTGAGATAACCTTAAATCCCTTGATCGAGTTAGAGGATGCAGAGTTGATAGGTAAAGCGATACAAAAAGTTTCAAGTCATATATCTTAGTCTCTCTGAAAGCTTCATCTCATAAAACTGTTTGTATGAAATTATTTTTACATCTTTATCTAGAGCGTACTCAATCATTATCCTGACTATTTCAAGGTTTGGATCCTTCCAAAAACTTGAATGGTCATGCTGCACATAGCTCCAAATAAGATTCTTCTCAGAAACGTAGTCTATATTATCTTTAACATATTTTATATACTCTTCCCTACTTTTGAGTCTCTCCTTAAGTGCATTATCATGCCAGCCTTGAACAGTACATTCAAGGATAGGTGGATAAATCTTATTGATGCTATCGTACCAGAAAGGCTGTACATCTAGGCTAACAGGCAACGAATCTTTTTCGTTTCTCGCCCAGCTTCTAATGAAACGAATACCTAAATCCCACAACGCCCTCAGTATGTCTGGTCTATCCATCAATCCCCTATAGTGTCCCCAAGGAGTAGTCAATCCCATCGGTCGAACCCCTAGAAGAATCTCCATTATCTCTGAAGTAACTCTGACCTCAGTCTTTATCTCATCTAGAGACGCCCCTTCTTTAAACATATAGTTTCTATACTCGATGACCAAGTTTTTAAACACTTTGTGGGAAAAAGTGTGTTGTTCGAAATCTATAAGAGAATTATATTTTTCATAAACTTTTCTAAACTCATTCAGATGAGCAAGCAATGTTCTCCCAACAATGAAAAATGAACAGGGAGCATTATACTCTTCATGAATTTTAGGAATCATTTCAAGAAACTTTACTGTTTTTTCAGACCTCGGAAAACTTTCAACATCGTAGCCAATTAGAAGAATCCCACTACCCATAATTAATAATTTTTAAAAGAATTATTCAAATCTTTCCAATAATAGATGATTTTTTAAATCTGAAAAACTCCTATTATTATGATAAGTTTCTGAAACAGGTGAAACTTATGGAATATGTTAAATTAGGTCCAAGTGGAGTAAAAGTATCACGTCTATGTATAGGTACTTGGCATCTTCCAAGATCTAAAGACAAAGATCTATTTGGAATAAATAAAGTCGACGTAGAAGAATTTAAGAAAATTCTTAAGGTAGCCGTAGACAACGGCATCAATTTTATCGATACGGCAAACAGATACCATGGCGCTATGACACCCGTAGACCTTAACCATGTCGGTAACGCAGAGAAAATTCTAGGGAAGCTTTTGAAAGATTACGATAGAGAAATGTTCGTAGTCGTAACAAAAGTTAGAGGAAAAATGGCGCCTTGGCCCAACGGAGAGGGATTATCCAGAAAGCATATAATGTGGCAGATAAAGGAAAGCTTAAAGAGACTAGATATGGAATATGTAGACGTATATCTTACGCATTATCCTGATCCAGACACCCCAAAACTTGAAACACTTAGAGCATTAAACGACATCGTTGAGAGAGGATGGGTCCACTACATCGGTTCTTCAAATGAGCCTGCTGAGCAAATAGTCGAGAGTATGGAGATAGCCAAAAAATATAATTTACATACATATGTCACGATACAAGATCCTTACAGCTTGGTTAATAGACGAATAGAGGAAAGAAAGATACCAGTCGCTAGAAAATATGGACTACTTATAATGGCTTATTCGCCTCTGGCTAAAGGATTATTGACACCTAAATATCTCTCAGGGATACCAGAGTTATCGAGAGCCACATACTCAGAAAGCCTTAAAAGAAGACTGACCAAAGAGAATTTGGAAATTATTTCTGAGCTGAATAACGTGGCAAAGGAACTTGATATAACTTTACCACAGTTGGCTATAGCATGGATTCTATATAAAGAAAAGGAATTTGGAGTAACCATCGTCCCAATTATAGGTGTAAGCAAACTTCAACATCTAGAAGACAACTTAGAAGCATTAAATGTTAAGCTTGACACAGACACCGTAAGGAGAGTTGAAGAAATCGCTTCACGATTCAAATGGTAAAAAATAATTTTCTTAATTTTTCTTTAATATTTATAGTCTTATTATCGGTTAAATGCCTTGAATAGATGAGATCCGTCACATATTGTCCCCTTATCATGAAGAGACACAAGTCCTTCTCTACATGTTGCAAATGTTAAACCGTAATCACTAGCTATCTCCTTCACCTTTCTCATCAAATCTAGCCTTATTTTTTTGGAGAGATAGTAAGCACCATGGATACGGGACCCTTTAACTATATATAAGTCTCTATATTTTTCTCCAAGATCGGGAAATGACCTAATTATCCTAGCTAAACTGTCTGGCTTAGCTTTATATGTAGAAGAAACAATGTGTTTAACGCCAGCCTTAGATGCATCTCGAATAATATTCCTTATATTTTTCTCAGAGTCGTTTACAAAAGGGAGAATAGGATCCAGACGGAGGATGGTTGGAATACCATATTTACTAATCATTGATAGAGCTTTAATCCTTTTAGATGGGGAAGGTGCATATGGCTCAATTATTTGAGCAACTCTTTCATCCATAGTGGTTATAGTCATTGAGACAATACTACTACCTCTCTTCAAAATATCGATATCTCTAACAACAAGGTCTGACTTAGTAAGAATCTTAACACGAAAATTCTTCATAATCAGTCCTAACAATTTACGGGTTAAACCAAGCTTTTCCTCAGGAGGAGTATAGGGGTCACTGCTGGTTGAGACATCTATTATGCTACTCGCAGGTATCTTTTGAATATCCCTCATTACCAGTCTGATAAAATCCTTTTTAGGCCTAGGATTGAAAGCATCCCTGATATATGACGTTATGTAACAGTAAATACATCTATGTCCACAACCTGTATAAACATTCACCGTGTATTTAAACGGACAAGTACATAGACTCCCCTTCCTCCAAGGATCAAAAACCCTGATAACATTGCTGTTTAACATAGACCAGACACTTTATCCTCTGAAATAAAAGAAACATGACATTGACACAAAGTATATTTTATAATGACAAGTTTATATGTTTCTATCACCGATAACTCAACCAAACCTATAATCAATACTTCTAACAAAAATATTGTAAAAAATAGTTTTCAGTTAATAAGATCATTTAAGAAGTGTTTCCTTAAAACCTATCTCTACTCTTTCAGGAACAGAAGAAAATTCCAAAGCTATAACCGTGTCATAGGGATCAAGAGGCTCATCTGGTAGATCAGAGATATATAGGAAACCATTCTCTGTTTTAGCTTTTACCGGCTCCCTATTAGATAGGAAATAGGCATCAACTATTTCACCCGAAATACCAGGTATAGTTATTTCTCTACCAGGCCATTTAGTTACATGAACATAAACCTTTTCATCCTTTTGAGTTATATAACCTAAATGCCAAGAACCTGTAACCGTACCTACCTTAGTACCATAGATAGACTCACCATTTATACTTAGCCACTTACCCATTGCGTGTAGTCTCTCCACAAGTGGATATGGAACACTACCATCAGCTTTAGGACCAATATTAAGCAAAAAGTTTCCACCCTTCCTAACAATGTCCACAAGAGTTAAGATAAGCTGCTTAACAGTCTTATAGTTATTATCGCCCCTACAGTATCCCCAACTATCATTTATGGTCATACATGTCTCCCATGGCCTTTCCGGTTTCTCCTTAGGAACATATTGCTCAGGAGTATCAAAATCTTCAGGCAGACCAGATCTATTGTTTATAAGGATATCCGGCTGAAGCTCTCTTACCTTTCTATTTAACTCCTCAGACCTCCAATCCTCAGCACTATACGGCCAACCCCCATCATACCATAGGATATCTATCTTGCCATAATTACTCATCAACTCTATAACTTGAGAATGTACATAGTTTACAAACTCATCCCATTTCTCTTTATTTTTCTCTGGACCATCCCAATACGCTTCCCATCTCCAATCCAATAATGAATAATAGAAACCTACCTTCAATCCGTATCTCCTACAGGCATCAACATACTCAGCAATAATATCCCTACCTGCAGCCGAGTTGACAGCATTAAAATCAGAAACTTTAGTATCAAAAAGACTAAAACCATCATGATGTCTCGTAGTTAAAACAACGTATTTCATCCCGGCCTCTTTAGCTAGACTACACCATTCATCGACTGCTCCTTTACGGGGATTAAACTTCTCCATTAGTCTTCTATACTTACTTACTGGAATTCTTTCATAGTGCATAACCCATTCTCTACGTCCGAGAATTGAATAAAGGCCAAAATGTATAAACAACCCAAACTTTGCCTCAGTAAACCACTCCTTTCCCATATTTATCAAAAAAATAGTGTAAAAAAGATTAATATGGATTTACGTTCTAGACGTAAAGAGAAGAACTCTATCCACCTCAGTGTTAAGACCAGGTTTCTCACTGTAAACCGGATCAACTGCCTCAACATATATAAGCCATTCTTCGGATGATACGTCAAAGGCTAAAGTCATATATGTATGAATGGGATAATCTTTATGCTCATATCTCGTTGTCGGTTTCCAAGGAGCACTAAATATCTCTTTTAAATCCATGTTATGTAAATCGATAACATATGCTACAACTTCCTTAGTTAAAGCTGCACCATCGACCACATCAAGCGTCTTAGTACCTATAAATACAGGTCCAAAAGTGCCTGAGACTATACTACCATTCAAGAGGAAATAATCAGGTTGTTTCTCACCATTAACTGTCGGAACACCAAGCTTAACCCATTTTTTACCATCACTACTCAATGCAAGCGCTGTATTGACTCTGCTGCTACCAGCCCTCCTAGCCTTGTACAAGGCAATATATAAGCCATCCACAATATCGATTGTAGAGTCTCTTGACTCACCACTATCATATTCTTGATCACCGACAAGAACAAAGCCATAAGGCTCCCAAACACCTTTAGGATCATCAGAAATTAAAAGATATGTCTCCCACTTCGATCTATATATCTTATCACTAAAACCTGCAATATTTTCCTGAGCCACATCCAAAGACAAATATAAGTGATATTTTCCAGTCAAAGGATCCTTTAACAATTGCTGATTCTCAATACTGTTTACTTGTCTACCTATAATATCAGTAAGCTCCTCCTTAGTTATCCAGCTAACCAGATGAAAATCCCTACCATTCTTAGAAGCATATATCTCTGCCGCATAACCTCTTTTAATCTTTCCGACTCTAGGCCTACTCGTAAGATAATATTCATCAGCCTCCATATCAATCCATATCTTCCCCGCTCCACACCAAGTACCTGGCTCAAAGTTCGGTGGATCAAGAACAACTTTTTCAAACTTCCTTTTACCAAATATTGCTTGAGGAGGATACAGACCTGACCACATAGGTATCAACTATATAATTATTTATCTTTAACTAATATATTATTGTAAGAGTTTAAAAGTGATAAAAATGGTTAATATTGGCCTTATTGGAGCAGGTAGGAGAGGGAGAGCACATCTAAACACACTTAAAGAGATTAGAGATGTATCGATTAAAGCTATTTGTGATATAGATGAAGAATTGGCTAAGAATACAGCCAAGGAATTTAATGCTAATTATTATACTGATTATGAAAAAATGTTGGAAAAAGAAGATTTAGACGCTGTATATATTTGTACGCCAACAAACATTCATATTTTCCAAGCGATAAAAGTTGCTGAAAAAGGAATAAATTTCATGCTTGAGAAACCCTTATCACTAGACATAGAGAATGCTATAAAGTTATTAGAGACTGTACGTGAACACAAAGTTGTAGCTGGTGTAGGTTATCAGTCAAGGTATCTATCCATTATAGCTAGAGCGTTGGAAATCCTTAGTGAAAATAAGGTTAGCATGGTCAACGCACATTATTATTGGACTGTACCGATAATTCCTTGGATTAGGAAGAGAGAACTTGGAGGAGGACAAATAGTTGATCAATCAACCCATTTAATAGATCTGTTCAGATATATTGTCGGAGAAATAGAATCAGTTTATGCAGCATATAGTGTCGTCGCAAGATCGACAGAAGAAGACAAAAAAATAGGGTTTGAAAACTGGGACAGTTATGCTTTAACAGTAAAGTTTAAAACAGGCAGTGTTGGAAACCTGTCTGGAACATATGCTTTATTCCCTGGAATCAAGGACTCAAGTGGAATAGATTTCATAGCAAGAGAACTATTGGTCAGATATATTCATGGATCAAGACTAGAAGTTATGATGCGTGACGAAATTATAGTTTACACCGAGAAACTAAATCCAACATTGGAAATGAATAAAGACTTTATATCAGCTGTTAAAAAAGGCTCTGATAAAGACCTAAAAGTCTCTCTTGAGAAAACATTTAGGTCACATGCAGTAGCACTAGCAGCAAATAAGTCGGCTATAACCGGAAAAGTTATCGATATCGATGAATTTATATCAAAAAACGATTAGTAATCGAAAATTTTTCTTCCATAAGTTTTTTATTTCATCCCTATTTCAATGAATTCTTTTATTAAAGGATTATAGTTAATATAAGATAGTATGCCTAAAGATATTACACAGCGTATCACCGCTGTAATAATCATAGTCTCGCTTATACTCACAATAAGTAGCTTATATTATACACAGACAGTCAAAGCTCAATCATTAGCCGACAAGTTAATAGAACTCATAAACCAATACAGGGTAGCCAACGGTCTAAAACCATTAAAAGTTTCAAAAGAATTAACCTTAGCAGCCCAAAGGCATAGTGAAGACATGGCTAACCGTAATTATTTCAGCCATTACACTCCTGAAGGACTTTCGCCTGTGGATAGAGTTGTAGCGGCAGGATATACCAACTGGGTAGCTGTTGGAGAGAACATAGCTGCGGGATTTTTGACACCAGAAGACGTGTTCAACGCTTGGAAAAAATCTCCTGGACATAGAGAAGTTATGCTAAATCGTTATTTTGAAGAAATAGGAGTAGGAATAGCCACAAATCCTAACTCATATTATAAGATTTATTGGACGGCAGACTTCGGTGCAAGAAAATCGGGTTCACAGTTTGGAGGAGGCTCCAGCTATAAGCCTCCTTCACATAAAAGTTATAAATCTTATAGTTATACTCCGAGGAAAAAGCCTTTACCAATAACAGCGATGAAAATCGAAAAAAGAGATAATTTCAAAGTTAACAGAATGATACTTATCAAAACTGTACAGAACAAAAACATAACTATAAGTATTTACGATAACTCTACTGGACACAAATTATATCAGTTAAGAGTCAAAACAAATGAGACTGGCTATGCACTTGTCCCGATCAACTTAAACTATACAGGTACTTTAAGAATTGTCGTATCATATAAGGGAGACGATAAATATGAAAAAAGCATCAAAACTTTGTTCATACAGTCAAGAAGATATTATAAGTTACAGTTCGAAGGTAGTATCCTTATAAACGGCAGCTGGCTTAATAACTCAATACTTATCGTAGAAGAAGGCTCTGTACTAAAGATAGAGGCTCCGCCGGGATTCTACGAATATAAAGGTATAGGGATACTAAAAGTATTTTATTGCTGGAACGATGGAGAATTAAAGAATTCACGTATCCTAGAAGTTAGGAAAGCCCAGTATATCAGGCCGATTTACACTGTTGTAAAAAGTAAATATATACCGGTATAGCTAAAAATAGAATAATCTTTATTATCGATTTCAACAAAATTTAATAAGTGGTCGAGTTGTATAACGATGTTTCTAAGGATATTGAAGAAGGATACTTGTTTTTAAACAAACTTGAAAATATATTCTCTGAAATACAAAATAATTATTTAAGATTAAAAGATACACAGAAAATACTAAAACGTGGAGGGATAGATGAAACAACCTTTACAACAGTCAGAAACGAAATTCTAGAAAATACGTGTAGAAGATTTATAGAATATATGGATGTTCTTAGCAATGCTGAAAACGTATTAACAAAACTAAAAGTCGTGTACACTAAGATGATCTTAGAAATAGAGAAGTATAGAAAGGGACAAAAATCAGTTTATGTTAGAAGAGCAGATGAATTCATGATGCTTACATCTAGGGCAAAGATGTTAAAACAGAATATTGATAAGCTTGCTGAGAAGATAGAAAATATAGATGTCGATCTAGCATTCTTCCTTCTCGAAAGCTTTACTGAGAAAGCTAATGAACTTCATTATCTAGACTATACGCCTAGAATAGTCGAATTCGCTAAAAAGATAGGTGATAAATGGTCTGAGGAAAGGATGCGTTTAGAGAGTAGATTATCAGATATGGAAAAGGAAATCGAGAAAATAAACGAAGAACTAGAGGAATTAGAGATAAGATATTCTATAGGCGAATTTGATCGAATCATCTATGACGAAAAGAGGATAAAATTAGAGAATAAGAGACAGACACTTGAGGAAAACATAAAAGAACTTGAAAACAAGCTGGAGGAAAATGACAGTTTCTTTTTGAAAATATTTGAGAAGCTTGAACTTTTACAAAGCAAAACTTAAAGATAAGGGAATAATATGAAGATACGTTTTATATCTATCCTTTTAATATTTATTTTACTTATAGCATATTCACCTCAATTTATAGGAGCATCTCCAGGCTTAAACTCTAAAACAAAATATAGAAAATTCTATATTTTTAATCCCTTCCCATATGTTCTAGAAAAAATATTCATCTTGAATCTTAGCTTTAGTCGAGGATCAGCATACAATAATTCAATAGAAATACTGGATGAGACTGGAAATATTGTTCATTACCAAATATTAAATATCTCATATTATCCCGGGACAAGCTACATAGCGAACTGTTCTTTAGCCTTCTTCGCAGTCATTGAAGGATTATCATCCAAAACATATATCATAAAGTATTCAGACACTGCTACACAAGACGAAATCAATGTAAATCAAGGAATAATGAGAATCGGAAACTATTCTATAATTAGCATAACTAACAATTACTACAATGTAACCATAGGAAACCAGACAAATACAGGCATATGGCTACAAAGCATAAAAATTGGAGATAAATGGTATAATTTTACGAGTATACCCCATCTGGATTGGAGTATAGTTTTATACAACTCGACTGTTATCGAGCCAAGCGAATTCAACTATACTACGCATATACTTGTAAATGGTTCAATTCTATCAAGAGTATTAATAAACGCTACATGGAATAACACAAAAATAAAAATTTTGGCAGAGTTCAGCAACTATACTCCGTTCATCGACATAAAATATGAAATCTATACAAAAGATAAAATAAAGGCATTATACATACCAAGATATAGTATACCGATACAATTCAACACTCTAATATTTCCAAGTCTAAAAACGTTCAATACACTTTATGTCTCTCAGCTAAGCATGTATCCAGCATATTCACTTATAGGATTTTCTGATACTGAATCAACAATATTTACAGGAATAATAAATAATTTCAACGGCACAGTAGATAAGCTCCTAAAAGAATTCAACAATACAAAATACAATACATCCAGAATTAAATTCTCCACCATACTTAAAATAAAGAAGGAAAAAGAAATATCAGAACTATTATACAATCTTACATATCCCGAAATAATAAAAAGCTTAGACATAAACCAGATATTTACAACCCTAAACACACTTAAAAAGAATGAGGGAATAGTAAAAAGGATCTTGGAACAAAACATAACTAAAAGTGTACTATATATAAACGACACCTCAGTCCTTAAAAGAATATTAGGCGAAAGATGGGGAGACACATTATTTCTCGGATACCAGCTAAACCTGACAACATCCACAAGCCTCCCGACAAAATTTAGAGGATTCATATCATTTACAGGTATCCCTGAGAAAAATTTAGGATACATTTATGAAAATCTCCTAAATGTCTCGTTGATACTGCCTCTACAATTTTCGGTCTCTACTCTCGCAAAAGAAGAAGTAGAGGTAGACTCGGTCTATAACTTAACATTATCGATAGATGTATATGAGAATATAAGCAGTCTGAACCTAACATTACAACTGCCGAAAGACGCATTCCAAAACATATCGAGTAACCTGACAGTAACATTATGGAACTTAACAAGTAAGGAGATTTACAACTATACCTGGAGTCTTATCCCTAGAGAAGTAGGCATATACTCATTAAACATATCTACCCAATCAAACAGAGGCACCATTAATCTAACAGTTATGGTAAATGTAACTTCTCCACCGCTTTTCCAGCCTCCAAAAGAACTAAAAGAATACAATTTAACGATAGTTGTTAGAAGAATAAACATGAAGCCTTTACCGGGTAGAGTAGTAAAGATATTCGACCCGTCTCTAAACGCAACAGTCGCAACCGATGTAACGGATGTCAATGGAAGTGTCCAATTTATAAACCTGACAGAAGGCATATACATTGTTCAGGTCCAAGAATACAATCTCATAAACAACTATACCATAAGCCTGTTTTCCAATAAGGTATACCATATAAATCTCAACCTTACAGATCTATCTATAAAAGTGACCTCACCTTCACGTGAACCTATCCCTGGAGTAATTATACGTCTATTAGACGATGAAGGAAACCTAGTCTACAGTAGCGTAACTGATTCGAGTGGCATAGCAGTATTTAAAAGCGTGCCTTTAAACGTGTATACAGCATCCCTACAGTTCTCGAACAAGATCGTATCCAATTTTAAGATCAACGTATCCAAAAGCAACAACATTAATACTACTATAAATGTATACAAGCTACGTATAAAGGCGATCCGTGAGAAAAATAAGCCTCTAGCATTAGCAAAAGTAGAAATAGTTCAGAGCGATAACCAGTACAGCTATTTCGCAATCACAAACATGACGAATCTGAATGGAGAATGTACATTCTATCTGTTAAAAGGCAGATATAAAATAAGGGTATCGAGAGCCCAATATTATACTGAACAAGAAGTAAATCTGGAAAACGATATGAATCTTGAAATAAAGATAAACAGGGGGAACACTCTTTGGATTATTACGCTTGTCACAATTGTTTCGTGGGCTTCCTTTGGCTTCTATATGTATAGGAGTCAGAGCGAAATTAAAAGAGAAGAGAATAAATATATACAGTTACTGAAAAGACTTGAAGACTATTATAGTCGAGGCTTGATAGAGGAAAAATATTATGTAAAACTTAAGGAAGAATATGAGGAAAAAATTAGGAAACTTAGAGGTGGATAATTTGAAAAAATATATACTATTAATATTTTTGTTTATTTTAATAATATCAAATATCTATGGAGTTGGAGTAGCTCAACCAAAAAACAAAGTTTATGCATATGTGATTGTTAAAGATTATTTTGAAAATAACCCTCTCGAAAATATAACTTTCTCAATAACACTCTATTCAAGGACAAGTACAACAACAATTAACGGTATAACGAATTCAAGCGGTTCAACCATGATAAATATAACAGACAAATTCCAGATAAGTTACAGAATACCTGTAATTGTACAAAGTCTAAAGATATATAATTCAACGTATGTTCCCATAAGGGTAAACAACCTGTTATTAGAGGAAAACAATATAGTTGGAGAATTTTACCCTGTCACTAACGTTTCAGAGATAACCTTGAAATCTCCCTGTAGAATAATGAGAATACGTGGAAAATATATTATAGAAATAATAGTCTCACTAGCTAACGGGACGAAAGTAAACATAACCGACTATAATCCGTTTACTAGTACAAAAGAAGATCTAGTCATAACACCGGCTTTACATGTAATTGGAAGTGAAACAACCTATATAACCCAATACATATTTCCTATAGGCTACCCAGTATTAATAAAGAGAACTCAGGGCGGTTGGGAAAACAGATTTACCGTCAGTAAACCAAACACGACTATATTGGTGACAAAGATAATAACAGAGTCCCAGGCATTAACCGAGATAGAAAAAATAGAAGATGATGTTTCATGGCTTTCAGAACTAGGATATCCGGTAGAGAATGAAGAAGAGCAACTTAAGATACTTAGATACCTGTTTAACAAGGCAATTGTATTCCTAGATGACAAAAAATATGAAAGCTTCAATAGCATAATGTGGACATTCAATACCTTTAAGGAAACACTTAACACAGAGATAAACAACCTCAAAAACGGTTTATTCTTAGCCTTTGTCTCACTTATACTCCTCATATTCGGTTTCACCTCCGTAATCTCACTGATATTTTTTGAAAATCTCAAATACAAAGACTTATTCAAGATCCTGTTCTTTATATTACTCTTCTTAGCTATCATACTCTTCGATCCATCCTCAAGAGTCTCTATAGCATACATGCTGATGCTCCTAGGCGTAAATATTTTTGAACTAGACTATCTAACGATTATAGCTTCATCTATACTCTTTGGCGCACTTGCATATTTCGTATATTTCTTTCTTTCATATTACGTAAAACCAAGTAGTAAAAGCGCGATAACGATAGCAATCAGATATATAAAATCGAAAAAATTGAGAACAGTACTTACAATATTAACATTAACATTACTATCAGCATCAGCTGTTTTAACAGTAGGAGTGAACATTGAGTCAAAACTACAAGAGGAACAAACAACATGGAACTATAGTTTCGAGGGAGGAATAATCATATTTAACATCCCGCCCTCAAAGACCGATGAAATACTATGGATCATCAAAACCTTAAACCTCTCAGACTACTCCGTCGTAAGAATTGAAAGTATGGATTATGAATGTAGCGGACTCCTCTATCAGCAAAACATCATGTATAACGTTAGAGTAGTAGGCTTAAACTCAACTTTCTTCAAAAAATATCTAAATTATACAAGCTACCTTGTAGGAAAACCGATAGCAAACGACTCATATATAGTCAATATACCCAGCTCTTACTCGTCTATAATCAAGTCTGGCGAAACAGCAGAGATATGGCTTATGAAATTGTCCGAGCAGACAAGTGATATCGTCCCATACAAGAAAGTTATAAGCGATGCCTATATTGGAGGAGTCTATGACGAAAACAGGTTATTAAGGCTCTTCAACATTAGTGGAGAATTCATCCTTCCGATAATCTATCCAATATATATATTTGTGAGTGAAGATGTTTTGCCACCAGAGGACTATCCTATAAAAGCATTGATATTCTCTACAAATATCACTTCTACAAAGATAGATTTTCTGAAGAAAGTCACAAAGTTTCTAGGCATAACAGTGTATTTATCTAATGGCAAAAAGTTCTATAAACCTACAACCATTACTTTAAAAGGCCTTTCAAGCTTCCTTATCTCAATAATATTCTCAGCGATGCTCATCATGGTAACTATGTATGGTACAATCGAATATGAGAAGAATGATCTTAGGACGATGGCCATCCTTGGAGGAAGTCCAAAAGATATAGCTCACCAAATACTCCTTGAAGGAATGATAATGGGCTTCACAGCCACATTCATAGGCTGCTTCTCAAGCCCATTATTGATCTATCTTTTCAAAAGATTATCATTATTTGTAGGAACAAGTACACAGGAATTCTATGTAACCATAGACTCAATCTATGTCTCCCTGTTTGTCGGATTATTCTCTTCTATAATAGGTAGCTATATTCCAGCTATAAAAATGAAAGAAGCATCATTGTTTAACAGAGAGGAAAGAAAAGTATTGTCTCAGGAAGACCTTAGAATAGTTAAAGATGAAGCCGTATATTTGCTACCTTTAAGGACATCTATATTTGAGCTAAACACAATGTATACTTTTCTCAAGGATGAAATAATTTCGCCAAAAGAAATACTGCGTGAAGAAGTTGGAGAAGATGGCTTATTTAGAATATATTTGAGTGTAACGACCCCTGACGGATTTCCAATAACGATGTGTCTTAGAACGATAAAACGTAAAGATGACATACTGTTAGAGCTAGCTATACCGAAGGAACATAGGTATTATATGAAACTTAGCCAAACCATAAGGAAAATCGAGGAGAAAATACTCAGGTATTCTGAATGGAAAGAGAAAAGGATAAGATACATGCTCATTAGGAGAGAAAGACCTAAAGCTGTTAAACCATTCAACATACTGCTGGAAGAGGCTCTAAACCTTTTAGATAAATACAACCAGATACGTGAAAAAATAGAAAGATTGAATAAGATCAAACACACCGTGTCACCAAAGACTTACAAGATATACAATGAAAAATACACCAAAGATCTTTCCAAGATATTAACGAATATTCGTGCATATTCGCTTCGTCTAGAACCATATTATAAAGAGATGAAAGACAAGGTGAGAGAATTATCTACAAAGATTGAAGAGATAGATGTGGCATATAAGCTAGGCGAGATATCTGAGGCACGATACCATAGTGAGATAACACCATTAAGAAAACAGTTGGAGGAGTTAAACAACACGATAGCAAAAATAGAGAACATAAAACGTGTACTAAGTATCCGTTAATCTTAACGACATATATTTTATTCTTTTCTAAATATTGTATTATTATAAGCCTAAAGAGGGGAATATTTTGACTAAGATAATGGTTATTGGTTTTGACGCCCCTATAACTAAAACATTGTTCTCATATATTAAAAAGGGAGTTCTTCCAAACCTTAAAAAACTAGTAGAAAATGGTGTATGGGCTGAAAACTGTATGGTTCCTCATCCCACAATCACTCCTCCAAACTGGACAACTTTGGCTACAGGAGCATATCCTGAAAAACATGGAATAACGTGTTTTCACTTGCCAAAAAAGGATGGTATGCCAGGTATGCCCCAGACATGTTACCAAGCATTTAGTTCAAAGGATGTAAAAGCGGAATATATTTGGGAGGCCGCTGAGAGAGTCGGGAAAAAAGCCATCGTTATGAATTATCCTACATCGTGGCCTCCACGTATGAAGAATGGAATACAGGTCGGTGGGTTTGGTCTACATGTAACTGACTGGCGTATGACAAGGGATGGTACTCCTCTGACGGCATGGAGATGGTTAATAAATCTGGCAGATCATCAATGTGTAACGACAGAAGACCTTCCATTAGCCGATAAAATCGAGGTAAAGCCCTGCAAGGGTTGGAAGCTTTTCCCAGACAATAGTGTGTTAGAGACAGAAGTATATGTAGGAAAATATAATACTCTTGATAAAGTTGAGCCCGTTAAACTCTACTTAGCCATAGATCCTAGGGAGAAAACCGTTTCAGGATTTCTAAGTAAGAATGATGAAAAACCTGTATTCAATGTTAAGCTTGGAGAATGGAGTGATACAGCATCTTTAATGTTTAAGACTGATAGAGGCGAGAGGAAAGCCTATTTTAAAGTCAAATTGCTGAAGCTTTCGGATGATGGAAAAGAATTGAAACTGTACTTTACCACGTTTTGTTCACTGCAGGGAGCAACATATCCTGAAGAAATCGCCTCGGAATTAGAGGAGAATATAAAGGAAGGATTGCCGATAAGAGCTATGGAAGATGCTGTAAGCTTAGGATGGGTTGATTATGAGACATATTTTGAGATGCTTGACTTAGAGAACAGGTGGTTGGGAGAAGCATCATATTATTTAATGAAGAATAAAGAATGGGATATATATTATCTACATGCACATGCTCCTGACCACACATATCATTTATTGCTGAATAAGCTAGACCATGATCCTGATCCAGAACTAAGAAATAAGCTATGGAAGCTGATCGAAAAAATGTATATATCTCTTGACAACATGGTTGGTAGAATACTTGAGGCTGCAGACGATGATACTCTTGTAGCGGTAGTGTCTGATCATGGCGCCGCACCTACAGATCCAAGATATAAATGGTTTATAGTAAACGATATATTGGAAAAAGAAGGATTACTAGTTTATAAGAATAAGGAGACTAGAGAGATAGATTGGTCTAAGACACTTGCTTTTCAAGACAGGTCGGTATACATATGGGTAAATCTAAAATCAAGATTTCCTACAGGTATTGTTGAAGACGAGGATTATGACAAAGTTGTTTGGAGAGTCATAAATGCATTGCACAGTTATCGTGACCCGGGTACAGGTAACAATCCATTCGCCTTTATCTTAAGGAAAAACGAGGCAAAAATGCTAGGGCTTGATGGAGAAAACGTCGGCGATATAGTGTATGGACTATATCCTGAAGCACCTGGCGAGCATGGAAGACATATAACCTCTGGAGAATACTCTATAGGCTCTCTAAAAGGACTACTAATATTGAGTGGTCCAGGAATAAAAAAGAATACTATCCTTACAAGACGTGTAAATATCGCAGACGTTGTGCCTACCCTATGTTATCTAGCTAAACTCCCAGTCCCCAAGGATTGTGAAGGAGCCATCATTTATCAGGCATTAGAAGATAAAGACCATCATTTAACTAAACTAAAGAAACTTGAAGAAAAGTATAGAAAGCTTGAGGAAACAATACGTGTAATGCGCTCACTTACACACTCGTACTAGGATATCAATGATTAAGTTATATTATTTAGAGAGAAGCTAAAATAGTTAAAATGGTGGAAAAATGGTACCTAAAAAGGCTATTTCTCAGTTATGTTTTTCCAAAATAACGCCAGTTAAAGAAATAATTGAATTAGCTTACAAGGCTGGTTTCGAAGGAGTAGAATTTAAGACAAATGTTGATGCAGAGATAAGGTTTGATTCTTCTAGAGAAGATGTAAGGAAGATATACACACTTTTAAAGGATCATAATCTTGAAACAGCTAGCGTAAGCAACGGAGCAAATTGGTTGTATCCTATCTCAAGCCTAGATGAATCTGTTAGAAGAAAAGGGGTAGAATATGTTAAGAAGACTGTCGACGTTGCTTATTGGCTTGAGACAGACGCTATACTTCTTGTTCCCGGTAATGTTACTAAGGAGACTAGATATGATAAAGCATGGGAAAAATCACTTGAATCAGTAGTGGAGGCAGGAAAATATGCTGTAGATCGTGGAGTTACTATTTGTATAGAAGAGGTATGGAATAAGCTCATCTTCACACCTTTGGAAATGGAGAGATTTGTGGACAAAGCTAATGAGGAAGTAGGTGAGGAGATAGTAGGTGTATATTTTGATACAGCTAACATTATGCCTTTCGGTTACCCTGAACACTGGATTACGTATCTCGGAAAAAAGATTAAGAGGATACATATAAAGGACTTTAAGGGAGAGAGTCCAAGTATGGTATACAGCGTTTTCCCACCGTACGGAAGCGTAGACTGGCCGAAAGTCATGAACGCTTTAAAGGAGATAGGATATAATAGTTTTCTTACAGCTGAGATACCTGTCTCAGACATAGTTAAGGAGACAGCTACACGATACATATCAGACATGATATCCGATCTAATAAAACTTGCGTGGTAATAATGTTGATAAAAACACCCTCTAACGAACATAGACCTTATCAAGCATTTTTTTCCACTTTTTCTAAAAATAAGATATACATCGATCATACAAATTGGGAAATCATTGGAAAACATGAAAAACATGAAAAATACATAGTTCCTAAAGAACCAGTTTATGGAAGATTTATAGATATTTACCCATTAACGATAGGATGGATAGGAGACCTCCATATAGCTGATGAAACCTCAGAGAAATTAACCAGAATATTTGAAACTTTTAGAAAGATAAATCCTTCCCTAAGCATCATTCTCGGAGACATAGTAAATGGATGTGGAACATATAATAACATAACGATAAAGGAAGAATGGTTTGAAAAAGCATGGAACAACATGAAGCAAAAGCTTCCTAATGTATTCTGGGTCAAGGGAAATCATGACGTAGAGCCTTCAAGACACTACTATTATAATTGGTTTACAAGGCTATGGCATTTGAAACTTAGAAAATTTGACCTCATAGGCTTCGATACATATAATGAAGATAGAGTATTGGAGGGAACTGTGTTTGCTCACGTGGGTTTGTCAGACATTTTTTATCTAAAAAGAATTTTCTCATCGACAGAAAATACGAAGATTATTTTCTCACATCATCCATTAAACGAATGGTACAGTTGCTCTCACAGCGTCCTAAAAGACTTTAAAGAAACAACCCTTAACATAGCTGCACATTCACATTCACTTGAAAAAAGGCTAGTGAATGATGTAGAGACTTATATTAATGGAACAGCTGGACCAAACTACGAAGGATGCATTATAAGCATCCTTATACTCTATCCCGATAAAAAGCTAAAAATCATTAATGTTAAAGGAGATATAGAAGTTGAGAAAAATGAAAACACAGTTGTAATCAAGACAGGAGAAACAGTAAACTGGGAAAACGAAAATATAAAAGAAAAGATACCTATAAGGCTAAACATACATAATGTAAATTTAATAGCTCTCGTGCCATCAGAGACAGAAACATGCATCAAATATAGTTTAGACGGTAATCAATTATTCCTTGAAAAAGATATAGAAATATACATTAAAGGAAAAATAGATGTAGACGAAGTAAAACCAATAGATATATGTCCATTATTAGATGGGTCAGAGATTAGATCTTATCATATCCCAGAAGAAATAAGCAAGATAAAAGTAAACCTTCATTAATAAACATAGAACATTAACAAAAAACAAACCTTTTTATTTATTTTAATGAGACTAAAAAACAGGTATTTTTCTATATCTAATATTTGTTCTTATCCGCTTCCTACCACTCTAAGGTTTATAAGTCCATTTAACCTCAAAAACCATAAGCTTACCATATATGTTTACCGAGGTATCTATCTCAGTAGAGTTACGCCAATAAAAACATATTATCTTCTTGACAAGTGGAGATAGTATAATAGCCTTAACTACTGAGGCAAATCAACACCAACATTACAGTATTGTGAAAAACACTATATAAGAATAGATCTGTTTCTCAAATCTATCAAGGATTATAACTCTCCTTTAGGATAGGTAATTAGATTACACATATATATTTAAATAATATGCAATTAGATTGCACATAAAAAAGGAAATTATTTATAACTACCATATTTTAAGACAAGCTCTATAACCTTCTTATAGTTTGCAAAGCTGACATTTTTAGGAACAGAATGATCAGAATGATAAATATAGCCACCACCAACCTTCGCCACAGTTATCTTTCTCTTTATCTCTTCCTCTAAAAGACGATAATCACCCAAAGCCATCAACCTAACATCGATACCTCCCATAAAGGAAATCTTATCACCATACTTCTCTTTCAACTCGACAAGATCCATACCAGCCTTAACCTCCAAAGGCTGTAAAACATCAAAACCCTCCTCTATAAAATATGGAATCAAACTCTTAACATTCCCACAGCTATGTAGAAAAACATACATCCCCCTAGATTTAAAAAACTTACAAAGCTCCTTGAAAACAGGATGAAGCTGCTCCTCAAAGGTCTTAGGCGAAAAGAATGGTCCATTCCTCCAACCCAAGTCACAGAAAAGAAAAGCACCATCAAACTTAAATCCTCCCCTCATCATAATTTCACACATCTCCATAACAAGCTTAGCGTCAGTCCAATACATGTCAATAACCCATTCAGGATCCCTCATTATAGCGCTAAGCAAACGATCAGTCTTCACATAGTTTTGAATCTTGTCAAAACCTACAGCAGCACCATACATAATGAAACGTCCACGGCTCCTCTCCCTATAATATATCCTAAGAGCAGAAACCCAGTCAACTCTCCTCTCATGAGGCTGAAGCCTAATCTTTATCTTCTCCCAATCCTCCCTAGTCTTACAAGGCCACTCAATAACCTCAGGCGTAGAAGAATAATCCCTTAAATTCTTCCTAACACCTCCAAAACTATTCCTCTCAACGATATATTTATCATCCTCATACAAAACCTCTATCGGAAACATAGGAGAAGTATCAGCCCCAAAAGTAGCTATCTCATAGCCAAAATAGTCTGCAGGCGAAACACCAGAAGGAAGACCTTCAGCCCGCCACCTATCAATCGTAGCACCCCAAACACTGTCATGGATCGGAACCCTATCAAGCTTATCCTCCTTGTGCTCTAACGTATATATAATTCTCTCCCGTGAAAGCATAAAAACACCTATCAATATATTAACATATAAACAAACTATAATCTTTAATCCTCAACAAAAAAACTAGTCGCTTTTATCGATGTATCCAAGATATCTCCCAAGCCAATAAGCATACACAAAGTCCACACTACCAGTCTCAAACCTATATACACCAGGACCATTTAAAACAAGTAAACGCTCCCAGCTATCCTGCGAAAGTTTATACAATCCAGAAGGCCCAGAGACAAAGACACCTGAAACAGTAGCAAACACAGATTTACTGAGCGGAATATGTAGACCCTGTTTAATAATTCTCCAAGACTCACCGAAATCATCGGAATAGATAACTCCTTTATCTGAGGCAACATAAATACCCTTATCACATATATCGAAGTCATACACCTTAACACCCTCTAGCCCAGAACCAAAAGTAAACTGACCCGGCAAAATCTTTGACAAACCAATAATCTTCCAGGAACGCCCATAATCACTGCTCACACCTAGAACACTCCAATTAAGATCTCCAGGCTCAATAGCCACAACACCATACAGAGAACCCTTATAAATCTTAAGCCTGGAAACAACTACTTCGGTAAGCTCAGTTATCTTCCCCATATATATCCAGTCACCCTCAAACAACGAGTAAACATCTCCACCAATCACCGTATAGAATATCCCGCTATTCTTATCGAAACAAGTCGCCCATGGATCAAGACCAGGTAAATTATCTATAACCTTAACCCATCTAAGACCAACCCATCTCAACGACCCAAAATTCTTATTCAAATAAATACCCTCTGAGGTAATAGCATAAATATTCTTCTCATCAGGAATAAATCTATACACCCTATAACCCTTAAGTGAGAAAGGCCTCCAACTATCACCTCCATCATCACTCCTATACACTCCGTCGTTTGTAGCAGCTAAAACAATCCTCAAAGTATGAGGAGTAACCAAAACATCGTTAACCTCTAAACCAAGCCTATCAGAGAGATAATCCCAGTCAGCACCCATACTGTAGCTCCTATATAGTTTACCTGTCTCATCGACAGCAAACATAACATATGGATCCTCACTAGACACATATAGTCTCGTAACATTTCTTGCAAGCCAGCCATCAGGCTTATATGGATTCCCCTTCCAAGTATATTCATTATCCAAGGGCCTCTCATCTATCGGTAAAGGAACACTGGGATCATAGTCCTCACGGATACTGTTCATCACAGGCTCAAAAACCTTATTCATAGGATATCTATGGAGAGTATTTATCCCATCCTCAACGACACTTACATCCTCAGTAACATAGGCATAGATAAAGTTGAAAGGAGTATATTTATCATGCCTAAAATTATCGAATATCTTCTCTACTGCTCTCTTATAGAATTTTCTTAAAACATCATCCTCCTCAAGCCTCAACATTAGGAAAAGATCTCCCAACACATGTTCAGCATCATCATGACCAACACGTGGATAAAGATCAAGACCTATATCATCCTTATCAGCATACTCAAAATACTTTAACTGCTCACACAGCCTCCTATAATTATCCTCAAACAATTTATCGCCAGTAATATAGCTAATAATCTTCAGAGAAGAGGTAGCCATCAACATCCTCATAGAAGGCCTATCCCTTGGAGAAGCACCCCAAAGATTAAGAATAACCTTACCATCCTTATCTCTAGCCTCCAGACTCAAGTCCGAATATACATGCCTACCAATCTTCTCAACGTCTTCCCGAATAAACTTCTTCTGCTCCTCATCAGCAGCAAAGAAATAATAGTATCCATACCCCCTAACAGCGTGATCATAGTTATGATGACTAGGATGATCAAACCATCTATACTTAGACAGTTCTCCGCTACCCTGTCTCCAAACCTTCTCCACACCTATACCAAGCTTCTCCTCCATAGAAGGACCATGACCCTTAACATAACCCCTAGCCAGAAGACCGGGTACACTGGTAAGCTCCTGAAGCCTACGATAAGCCCTTAAAACATCCCATGCATGAACCCTTACATCCTCATCCCTTAAAACAGCATATTTTAAAGCTAGAGCCATCAAATATATACCTGTCCAGGAGACAGCATGAAGAATACCTCCCTGTCTCCCAGCCTCCAGAGGATTACCCCTTTGATCGACCAATATGATAGAAGTATATAATCCATCAATTAGATGTCTCTCAACGATACTCTTTTCTAAAATTTTAACTTTCTCAAAAAGTGATAATCTATTACCCATAAAATATAAATTTCAAAAACCCTATATTAAAGTTTAACCATAAAGAAGAAAAATTTGCTAAAAACTAATCAGAATCTACTAACACCAGACCAAACAAAGAAAATAGGAAAAAACCAGGAATCAAAATGAAAATGTATATCATAGAACTTAACACATAGAGATTAAGTAGGAATAATCGGAAAAGTCATATTAACCTAGCTATACATTCTTAGTCACTTTAATTTACACAGATATTGTTTCCATTATAACAAAAGACAAAGATATTTAACTTTATAATCATATTCAATAATGAAACACTATGAAAGCAGTAATTTTAGCTGGCGGCCAAGGAAAAAGACTAAGACCTCTGACAGACGACCGCCCGAAGCCGTTAATACCTATTTTAAACAGGCCGATAATCGAATGGCAAATCCTATGGCTTAAAAAACATGGAATAAACGAGTTCTTAATATGTACAGGATATCTAAAAGAGAAAATTATGAACACTTTGGGAAACGGTAAGAGACTAGGAGCTAGGATAGCATACCTTGTAGAAGAAGAACCTTTAGGTACTGGGGGAGCAGTAAAAAATGCCGAACCCTTCCTAAGAAACGAGGAAGGATTCCTACTGTTAAACGGAGACATAATAACAAACCTAGACCCAACACGACTATACGATATACAAGGCTACAGCGTAAACATAGCTCTAGTAAAAATGCCGTCCCCCTATGGCATAGTCAAGATAGACGACAGCAAAGTTGTAGAGTTCCTTGAAAAACCGCAGCTACCATACTGGATAAACGCAGGCATATACTATATTAAGCCGGAAGCACTCGAATACTTCCCTGAAAAAGGAGACCTTGAACGAACCGCTCTACCTAGACTTGCAGAAAAAGGAAAAATAAAAGCAACAACCTACGACAACATATTCTGGAAAAGTATAGACGTATACAAAGACGTTGAAGAAACAGAGAAACACTTAAGACAACATAACCATTTAGAAGAATAAAATCATATATATCTAAAATTTTAGTCTAACAGTTTTATATCAAAACAAGATATATTTAATACATGTCAGATGAAATAGCCGAAGAATTAAAAAACTTGAGAAGAGACCTAAAAGATATTTTTGGATATGGCTCAGACACTTATAGATATAGGGTGAGAGAAACAAACGAAATACTTAAAGAAATAAGAGATGAAATAAGCGAAATCAGAAAAATACTCGAGGAAATAAGAGAAATAATGAACAAAAGCGTATAACCATAAAATATCTCTCCTAAAAATAAGCCAAATTTTATATCCAAGATTTTCTATTTGTGTAAAAGAATAAAAATACCATCATAGATGTACATCGAGGTACTGTATGTGAGCCTAGGAAAAATAGTGAGAGGCGGACTATGGCTATACCTATCAAGCCTAACAAACAACATCCTAGGATTCTTCTACTGGATGATAATATCAGCCATAGGAGGCTCAACAGTACTAGGCATAACAACCGCAATTGTAGGATTCTCATCAATGATCACATCGATTTTAGGCCTAGGCATATTCGTAGGAAT
>JAGGXB010000147.1 GCA_021163245.1 Thermoproteales archaeon | reverse complement strand
GTTAAGATAGTTATTGAGATAATTGGGACTTATGGCAAAAATTTTATATTGCTATATTGCTTTATAGATTAGTATGATAAGAGCCAAGATTAATAATGAACTTGAACTGAGGTTTAGGGAATTAGCTATGAGAAAATTTGGTTATGGGAAAGGTGCGCTTAGCAAGGCAGTTGAGGAAGCTATATACATATGGGTATCACTTAATGAAAAAGAACATACAGATTTTAAAGAAGATCCTGTAGAGGCTATTGACGGAATACTCTCAGACATTAAGATAGATTCAGTAGAACTTCAACATAGGATCAAGTATATTTGGGCTTCTAAAGGTTTGCGGGATGTATCTGATAGACACTAATATATTTCTTGAAGTTATGCTTTCCCGTAGTAGAAAAAAGGAATGTAAACAGCTTTTAAGATTACTGAGAGATGGAAAGATTAAGGGTACTGTTACTGATTTTACTATTCATTCAATAATAGTGTTGCTTGATAGACTTAATAAACTTAAGGAATTGGGAATATTTCTTAAGAGTCTTTCAGCTTATAAAGGATTGTATGTATATGTTACCACTATAGCTGATGAGGTGAAGGCTGTTAAAATAGCTGAGGAAACCATATTGGATATGGATGATGCTATACAATATTCTTCAGCCTTATCGATTAAGGCCAGAGCAATAATCTCGTTTGATAAGGATTTTGAAGGCTTAAAAATACCAAGAAAAGAACCTAAGGATGTCATAAAACTTAGATGATAACTATCCATCTATATCTTTAGTTCCTAAAAGCAGAGCAAATAGACTTTATTCTTCCAGCTATATCCGTTTTTTGATGATAGAGCTGTAAGAACTGGTAATATTTCTTTGGTGAGAAGTGTTGAGAGTGAAGCTGTAATAATAACTTCCTTTAATAAATAACATGAATATACAAACATAGAACTTTTAAAAGAAAAAATATAATCTACCCTTTCTTAAAGTGAGCTATTTTCCAGAAAAATATTCCATGCATGTTCAAAATTTTTGCTAAACATAATAGTTCTCTATTGTATCTTTTAATGTTCTTGATAATCAAAATTGTTGCTGAGTAATATCTTCTCGAAAAGAAATGCAAAGAATATAAGAATCCCAATGCCACTGGTAATGCTTGAGGCAAGTATTCCAGTCATTCTACTTATGCCAAACACTGAAAAATCTAGTAAACCATGAAACACTGTTGGTAGGATAACGTCGCCAGTTTTCTCTTTTAATATGCTCCATGTAACACCTATAAAGCTTGCTGAAGCAGCAATAGCAACAGTTTCAATTCCGAAAGTTAAATGTCCAGTGAAAGGATTCCATGTCACTAATATATGTGGGATACCGAAGAAAAGTACGCCAGCAATCAACGTCCCTTGGTGCCACTCAAACCTTACTCCCAGTATGCTCTTAAACTTTTTGTTAAAAACCTCGTTTAGTCTCTCCTGGACATAGCATCGGAAAAATAACTCTTCCGCAAAACCAACAAATATCATAAACCAGACGAGGTTGACGAGTATCTCAGAAATATTGATTGCTTTGAAGCTTCCAAGGAATAGAGATAGAAGAACAGCAGCCAGAATGCTGAAAAGAAAAAGCACACTGAGAATAGCACTCCATTTCAAACTAGATTTTAAATTCCTAGACAGTAGGTTATATCTTCCTCGGAACCTATGCATAGCTAGACCTAGAAAAGCCAAAATTATCATTATAGACTTGGAATACCAGCCATACCCGCTTCCCTGGACAGCCTCAAAAAACCATGCTATGACGAAAAATACAGCCTCCAAAACAGACACTTCAACCAAGGCTTTTAGCTTCTCTAACATGACCATGCACCTTACAGAAAGGTGAAAGTACCCCGCTACCTTATTAAAGAAAGAGACCAATATTTCTATTTCTCTAGAGATTAGAGCGAGTGAACAACACTATATGGTTGAAAGTCATTTATAGCTCTAAGAGCAATATTATTGTTGTGTTATCTCATAGCTAGTTGCTTTTAGATACTTTACAGTATTTCCTTAAAGGACAATCATGGCACCTTTTTCTTTTACAGTATTCTAAATATATTTTTACTAGCTTAGTCTCATATTTTTTCATTTCGTTTAAGCCTAGTTTATGGGCTACTTCAACCGCTTTCGGCGATACCCTTGGGTCAGCCTTACTCCATATACCTCTAAGTTCCCTTAAAAAGATGTTGACCGCTACAGGTCCTACGCCTTTAAATTCCATTAATCTTTTCTCTAGGTCTTGTGGATCCAAGGCATCTTCATGTATCTTATCGATATCACCATTATATTCTCTAATGAGTTTCTCAGCTATCTCTAGGAGATTGGTTGCTGTAGAGAAGTCATATCTTACGTATCCTCCAGAATCAAGTACCTCCACTAGTCTATCCCAGCCAGCTTCGATAATTTTTTGAGGAGTAGTTAAGTCCTCTTCCATAAACTTCATAAAAGTCTTTTTAGCTATATTGGATGAAATTCTCTTAGCAAATAGGACAGATGCTATAAACCATTTGAAACGGTCCTCTTTATGGTCTAAATCTAGTCCTAATTCTTCTGAATATGTAGGTATTTTGGATAGAACCTCTTCCATAATAATAATATCGGAACAATGAGATAATTATTTACTGGCTAAACTCTATGAACCTCCAAGATTATTTACTCCCTTAAATCTGTATAAAATATTAGTTTACTTGGAATGTGTAGCTACAATGTATATAATTATAGTTATGTAAGCCTAGTATATGGGTTTAAAACAATATTATATTTTATAGAAAACACAGAAATAACATTATTTATTTTATTAATGTATGACTAACGTGACTTTTACAATAACTTTGCCAAAGGAATTAAAAGAAAAAATGAAAAAGGTAAAGAATGTTAACTGGAGTGAAGTTGATAGAAAAGCATTTGAGGAAGAAATCAGGAAAATTGAGAGAATTAAAGCATCAGAGGAAATCGACAAACTCAGGAAAGAAAGCAAAGTCGAGTGGAATGGAGTTGAGGAGATAAGAAAATGGAGAGAATCTCATTAGATTCATCTATCGTAGTAAAATGGTTAAGTTATGAGGAAGATACTGAAAAGCCTTAAAAATAAAGGATGCGTTTGTTAGAGGAGAGATAGAACTTATCGTTACACAACTTTTATATTCTGAAGTGATAAATGTACTTCGATATAAACCAGATTATAACGTTAGTAAGCTTAAAAAAGCTGCAGATGCTCTTCTAAATCTACACATGTATGTAGAGATTATAGACAATGATATTCTTAAAAGAAGTTCTGAAATAGCATTTGATGCTGGAGTTACCATATATGATGCTATCCCTGTTGCTGTAGCAGAAAAACATAAAACTATCTGCTTAACTGCCGATAAAAGAATTCAATACAATAAGATGAAAGATAAATATCCAATAAAACTACTAAAACATTACATCCTCTAACATAATCATATTTCAAGTTTTTGAAACATATAGCATTCTAAATGCTTCTCGTTCTCTATGTTCACTATACAATACATTTATAAGAGAACATGGAGAACAATATATACTGTGAAAGCTCCAATAAAGAAGGAAAGAATATTCAGGGTTCTAAGCCTTAAAGAAGGATTGAATATTTCTCAACTATCCAAGGAGAACGGGCTAGCAAAAATCCTATGTTTTTAAGGTGCTAAGAGAGTTGGAAGATGAAAACGTGTTATGGATCTTAGGGGAAATATATGTTAACCATGATTTACTAATCCGCAAATTAGGTGAGGTAAAGAGAAATATATTTGAAAAATTTAGTCCCTTAACTATTAATCTACTTATTCCTATAAAATAAGAAACATATCAAAAAAACTGTTCCTATAATGAAGTCACACTGCATTTATGAAAAATTTATACTGTAATGATATAAAAATTTATAAAAAATTATATCGTTATGATATAAGTATGATTAATAGGAGATTAATAGAAGATTTCTTTTCGAGAGATATATTCTTTAGTGGAATAGAGAGAGAACTGGATGTAATGCTTATACCCAACAAGGTAGTCTCCATCGTAGGACCAAGGAGGTCTGGTAAGACATGGTATTTTTATAGTATGTTTAGCCGTGTAGAGTACCCAATGTATGTAAACTTTGAGGATATAGCTTTCAGGAATCTTCTAGTGGAAGAATTTCTGGATGTTATTAAGATATTTTCTCAGCTCAAATATGAGCCTAAAACTATAATGCTAGATGAAGTTCAAGTAATTGATAACTGGGAGATACTTGTAAGGTCACTACATGATAGAGGATTTAGAGTATTTATAACAGGCTCTTCTTCAAAATTGCTGCCTAAAGAAATCTCTACAGAGTTGAGAGGCAGGAGTATCACATATCTCCTGTTGCCCTTTAGTTTCCGAGAGTTTGTTAGAGCTAAAAAAATAGATATCACTACAATGACGTTTGAAAAGATAGGATCAATTCTAAGAGGATTGCAGGAGTATCTTGAGTTTGGAGGTTTTCCTGAAGTAGTTCTAAGTGAGGAAAAGGATAGACTATTGAAGGAATATTTTGACGAAATATACTACAGAGATTTTGTGGAAAGACATGGAATAAAGAGTCTTAGTTTTGGAAGATTTCTTTTTGAATTTATGTTTCAGAACTTTTCCAAAGAGATTAGCATAAGAAAGATAAAGTCCTATTTCAGGAATAACGTATCCTATACAACCTTATATAGCTATGTAGATAAGTTACAGGATACATTAACAGTATTTTTCTTAGACAGATTTTCAAAAAGCGTATATATGAGAAGGTCATGGCCAAAGAAGATATATATCTGTGATGTAGGCGTTTCAAGAATATTCCGATTTTCTGAAAAAATTGGAGAAAAAATAGAGAATGTTGTTTTCCTAGATCTGAAAAGAAGACAAAATAATTATCCTTTACTTGAGATTTTCTACTGGAAAGATCATCAAAATAGGGAGGTAGACTTTGTTTTAAAAGAGAGACTAAGGATAAAACAGCTTATTCAGGTAACATATGCTTCAGGCATAGACGAAATAGATAGAAGAGAGTTCCGTAACTTAATAAAAGCGAGTGAAGTTTTAAATTGTAATAACTTATTGGTAATAACATGGGACTTGGAGGAAAGTATAGAGTTTGAGGGTAAAAATATTAAAATAGTACCATTGTGGAGATGGCTACTTAATTTTTAGGCTAAAAATTATAATCGTTATATAAGGAGCAAATATATTTTGATAGGTTCCTTAAAACTTTTCTACGTCTACAAAATAAAAATATTTAAAAGTTCTCTGTCCATTGAAAGATGATACAGATATACGGCTTGCCGGTACGAGTCTAAGTTTCTCAATAATCTCCTGTGGAACCACAGTTATGTCAGCTCCTGTATCTAGTTTAGCTAGGATTTGCATGGATAAATTGGATAATGGTCTCTTTATCTTTACTCTGAGAACAGGAGCCAGCGGGTCATAACTATGATCATACCTCATAGGTGTCCAACTCGGGTGAAGGAACCTTTATATGTATATCTTCTCTAGATATCTTTCCAATATAGATAGGCACATAGCCATACTTTTTATAGACCTTCCTAGCAAGTTCTCCTTTCTCCTCGCCGATTCCCACTATTTTTCCCTGATATACTGCTATGTATCTTCCTCTATATCTCGGATCTCGGAGCAGTTTCTTTTTCAACTTTTGAAAAGCTTCTCGCTCCTCTTCAATTCTCATTATATACTCAAGCTGTATTAGATCTTTCTCAAAAGCTTCCATAACTCATCGTTTACTTTAATTGTAGTGTTAATTATAATTCTATTAATATATTTTCTCGTACATAACATAAATATTTCTTTATATTTCTGTTTATACATGTATCTCTCTCATAGGATTCTTAACCTCTGACAGAAAAAATATCTTTTCCTCAATTAATCTAGACCAATCTATAGCTATTCATTTTTCTCTATGATTTTGGAAAAGAATAGTATCGCTAGTCCTAGAATTAATATGCTGGATCCAATCTTAACAATATCTCTATCATAGCTTAAATAAAACAACTTTATACTAAGCTTTATTGGAAATGAGCTAGGATTCTCTATAAGAAAAGTATAGATACCGTTTTGGTCAAGATCTACTCTGAAACTAAACGAACTAGTATTATAACGCTCATATATATATGCCTGCTTATCATCACCTATACCTTTTAGAAAATCGGGGGAATACATCTTGACACTATATTTTGATGATGAAGAAGATTCTATTATAACACGGATACGGTTTCTTGCAAAATAATTAAAGAAATAAACCTTGTTCCTAGGAGGAACCATAAAAGTTACACTATGAATTCTCTTAGGAACATCCATGTAGTAGAAAAACGTATAGCCTACCATTATAAGTCCCGTTAAGACAAGAATAACGCCCAACCTAACAAACATCATACTTCCATCACCTTACAGAAATAAAAGAAGGAGCC
>JAGGXB010000029.1 GCA_021163245.1 Thermoproteales archaeon | reverse complement strand
GATTTGAGATAATATCTGTTCTTGGGATAAATCGAGAAGTTATCTCTTTTGCCTCACGAGATCATAGAGTAGATATAATTACATTTTATCCATTTAAGACGTTTAGGTTGCTTAAAGGTGATATCGAATATATTAAGAAACAGAATAAAATTATAGAATTCCTTTTAGAGTTTTTAAGAAAATGCGAAAATATCGAAAAACTTGCTTATAGATTAATGCTTTATAGATATAATATCGAGTTATTATCTAGGAAAAAAATCTCTCATATATTTTCTTCCGGTCTTTATTTTGAAGAGAGATCATATAGCATACAGTATATTTTTGATCTTTATAACTTATTAGGTGGTAGAAAGGATTTGTTAGTAAAGAGCATGATTGAAGATTTAAATAATATTTTAGAAAAAAATAGAAAAAAATTATTAGGGAAAATAATCTTACCGGGTGTTGAGATTCTCAATGAAGATTAAAAGAAAAAGATATATTGTATTAGAGATAGACAAAGTTGTTGATCGAGAAACTTTTCATAAAATCCTCATCGATAATATATTGTTTCTAGTAGGAATATTAGGGTTGTCTTTAGCCTTGCCTTCTATAGTATATTTAAAAAATAAGCTGGTAGTTGTTAGAACTTCATTACAGGGTTTAGAGATAATTAGAGGTGTTCTTGCTTTGAAAGACGATTTAAACGGATACAAAGTAAGAATCATTAAAGTCACTGGTAGTTTTAAAAAAGCTAAGTCCATATGCGATAGCTATAAAATAGATACAATTTAAATGAAAAGTTTATGAATAGCTAATTCTTTTTTTATATCAGTTATATCTATAGGTGTATATGAAATGTTTACTCCTCCAGGAATGGGATATGACAGGGCAATAACTATTTTTAGTCCAGATGGTAGACTCTTCCAAGTAGAATATGCCTATGAAGCAGTAAAGAAAGGAAGAACTACTCTTGGAATTAAGGCAAGCGACGGAGTTGTTTTGGCTGTAGAAAAAAGGAAGGCATCAAAGCTAGTAGATGAGGCACAGAAAATAAAAATTATTGATCATCATTTAGGCTTAGCTTTTGCTGGCCTTTCAGGCGATGCTAGAGTTTTAGTTGATCAAGCTAGATATTATGCTCAAATTCATAGACTTATCTATGGAGAACCTATACCTGTTGAACTATTAGCTAAAAGAATCTGTGATATCAAACAAGCATATACTCAACATGGTGGTGTTAGGCCATTTGGAGTGGCTTTTCTTTTTGCAGGCATCGATCGAAAGGGTCCTCAGCTTATTCAGACGGATCCGGGAGGTACATATTTTACTTGTAAAGCATCTGCTATTGGTATGGGTTCACAGAAAGCTCTAGAAATATTGGAAAAAGAATATAGTGAAGATATTAAGCTTGATGATGCAATATTATTGGCTATAAGAACTTTGGATTCGGTAATTGATGGTGGAGCTACCGAAGAAACAATCGAGATGGCTGTTGTGAATGTTAAAGATAAAAAATTTACTATTATCTCAAAGGAAAAATTAAAAGAGTACTTAGAAAAAGCTAAATCATCATAATTAAATTTTTAATTATTTTAATATTAGATATAATGATTTTATTTATTGTTATTTAGGTGTTTATTTTTTAATCCATTTAGGGTGTAAATATGAGTAAGAAAAAATTAGGTATTGCAAGATTAAACAAATTTGGTAAAAGATTCGAAATTATAGTAGACGTTGAAAAAGCATGGATGCTTAAAAATGGAGAAAACATACCTATCGATGAAATTATGGAAGGAGATTTTATATATTATGATTCAAGGAAAGGGTTAAAAGCATCTAAAATGGAATTGAAGAAACTTTTTGGTACAGATAATGCTTTCGAGATTGGAAAAAGGATAATTCTTGAAGGCGATCTACAACTTACAAGTGAACAAAGAAAAAGAATGATCGAAAATAAAAAACGTCAAATAATTGAATTTCTCTCAAGAAATTCGATAGACCCTAGAACCGGATTACCACATCCTCCTAAACGTATAGAGCTTGCTCTTGAAGAAGCGCGTGTAAGTATTGATCCCTTTAAACCTGTTGAAGCACAACTAAACGACATAATAAAGGCTTTAAGACCAATACTTCCTTTGAAGATGGGGAAATCGATAGCTTATATAAAGATACCCCCTGAATATATAGGGAAAGCATATGGGTTATTAACTAAAATGGGTAAAGTTTTACGAAGTAATTATCTTTCGGATGGTACATGGAGCTTAGAATTAGAAATACCTGTGGGTATGCAGGAAGCTTTAATAAACCAGGTTAATAACTTAACTCATGGAAAAGGAGAGGTAAAGATATCGGAGTCAAGGTGACTGAATATTCCTATATATGTAAAACATAAACAAGTTGTTGTTCCAGGAGAGATGATTGCTGAAGGCAAATATAAGATCGAAGGAGCATATTATGCAATAGGCAAGAAATATTATTCGAGAGTATTGGGCTTAACAGAAGTTGATAATGAGAGGGTAAAAGTTATTCCACTAAAAGGTAAATATATACCTAGAGAAAACGATCTTGTCATAGGAAAAATAATAGATGTTGGAATGACCAATTGGTCAGTTGACATCAATTCACCATATACAGGTGTTTTACAAGTAACTGAAGTCTTTTCTAAACCTACTTCTATTTCCCGATCAAGTCTTTCGAATATATTAAATGTAGGCGATGTGATTCTTGCTAAAGTTATAGCTTTTGATTTTACACGTGATCCGTTACTAACTATTAAGGAGGCGAAACTTGGAAAAGTATCTAAAGGTACCGTGGTTGAAATAACACCTTCTAAGGTTCCTAGGGTTATCGGAAAGAAAGGTTCTATGGTGAACATGATAAGAGAAGTTTTGAAAGTAAATATAATTGTAGGAAAAAACGGTCGTATCCTAGTTATAGGATCAAAGCCTGAATATGAGGCTCTCGCAGTAATGGTTATTAAAAAAATAGAAAAAGAAGCACATACAACAGGTTTAACAGATCGAATTAAATCTTATATTTCAAAATTAGTAAATGAAGAAGGTGAGTAATATTACTGAAGTAATAAAACTTCTAGACGAAAATGGTATAAGAAGTGATGGTCGACGACTCGATGAAATGAGAAAAATAAAAATTGAAGTGGGTGTACTTAAAAATGCAGATGGATCAGCCTATATAGAAATGGGAAATAATAAAATTATAGTAGGTGTCTATGGCCCTAAGGAAGTACGTCCAAAGCATTTAGCTATTCCTTATAAGAGCCTAATAAGATGTAGATATGAAATGATGCCTTTCTCGGTCTCAGATAGAAAATCTCCTTCTCCCTCTCGTAGAGAAATCGAATTATCTAAAGCAATACGTGAAGCATTAGAGCCAGCTATATTTACCGAGGAGTTCCCTAGAACCATGATTGAGATATTTATTGAAGTTTTAGAAGCAGATGGCGGTACACGGACCGCTTCTATAAATGCTGCATCTGTTGCATTAGCTGATGCTGGAATACCTTTACGAGATTTAGTGACCGCCATAGCTATTGGAAAAATAGATGGTAAACTTGCTCTTGATATCAACGGTATAGAAGATCAGTATGGAGACGGAGATATGCCTATTGCAATGATGCCACAACTTGGATACGTTACACTTTTCCAGGCAGATGGCATATTCACTTCTGAAGAAATAGAGAAGGCATTCGAAATGGCTAAAAAAGCTATATGGAACATCTATGAAATTCAGAAAAAAGCCCTGAAATCTAAATATTTACAAATTGTAAAAGAGGTTGATATTAATGAGTGATAAATACCAAGTTATATCAATTCTAAAAAAGGATGCGATTTTACAGCTGCTCAAGAAAAACGAACGTATAGATGGAAGAGGCCTTGAAGATTTTAGAGAAATTGAAATCTTTACTAATATCTATAACAAAGCAGAGGGATCTGCGAGAGTACATCTAGGTGATACAAAAGTTGTCGCTGGTGTCAAAGCTAGTATAGGAATACCTTTTCCTGATACTCCCAATGTCGGTGTCCAAGTTGTTAACGCTGAACTTATACCTTTAGCATCTCCTTTATTCGAAGCTGGACCTCCTGGAGAGGAAGACATTGAACTATCTAGAGTCGTTGACAGAGGTATAAGAAGCTCAGAAATGATAGACAATAAAAAACTGGCATTAATTCCTGGTAAAAAGGTTTGGATGATTTTTATAGATATATATCCATTGGACTATCATGGTAATCTGATGGATGCATTTGGTTTAGCAGCTGTTTCCGCTTTACTAACAGGAAATCTTTATGAAACTGAAATCAATGAAGATGATATTATACTAAAAGAAAATAAAATCCCTATACCGATAAACCATGTGCCAATATTTGTCACTATAGGAAAAATCCAAAATAAACTGATCGTTGATCCTACTTTTGAAGAAGAAATGGTCTTGGATGCAAAGATTACTTATACTATCGATGAAAACAACAATATTTGTGGTATTCAGAAAAGTGGAACAGCCGGATTCACCATAGATGAACTTATAATGGCTAGAGATATAGCTATTGAAGTTGCTGCTAAAATTAGAAAATACTTACCTTTGAAAAAAGGGTAAAGCTTTATATTGTTTAAAAATATTTTGATAAAAAGTGATAATGATGGGAAGAACAAAAATTGTTAAAAGCGCTGGGCGTTTCGGAGCAAGATATGGATCAACCTTGAGAAAAAAGGTAGCTTTTATAGAGAGCCGTATGAGAGAACCTCATAGATGTCCACGATGTTTAACGCCTGGAAAACTAAAAAGAATTAGTATTGGAATATGGCAATGCAGGAAATGTGGATATACATTTACTGGCGGGGCATGGATTCCTAGAACTCAAGTAGGCAAGACTTTTACTGCTGAAGAGCTTAAAGCAATGGGATTAAAATAATTTATTCAAAGTAATGCCAAGTAGTCCTCTTCTAATAACAACAACTAGACATACAACGCCTAGAACTAGATCACTTATCAAAGAACTATCTTTTTCTTTAGATAATGCAATTAAAGTTAATAGAGGAAAAATGAATATTCTCGAACTATATTATAAAGCTAAACAACTCGGCTCTTCACGAGTAATAATAATTGGTAGAGGTCTTCATGGAAACCCTGGCCGAATCACTTTTCTCATCACTGATAAAGATACACCTATTTTTTATCCCTTAATACTTAAACTTTCAGGAATAAAACTAGCTAGAGAAATAGGATATCGTTTAACAAAGCAACCTAAGTTTTTAGTTCCAGTAATATTAGGAAATAGAACCAATATCGAGGTTTTAGAGTTTGCCCAAGAGTTTGCAGCAGCCATCGATAGACCATTCTTTGATATTAATGTAAAGACTTTAAAGAAAGAATTTGAAAAAATTATAATAATAAACAAATCTGAAAGAAAAAACACCAAGTATATCATTGAGTTTTATGATATCAAGAAAAAGAAAACTACAGGACCTTTACTCTTTATTGAAAAAGCTGTATATATCTCGCTCCCAGTTGAGTATTGAGAACTATGTATGAAAAATATGTAAGCAGAATCATTTTAGATTTCGAATCAAAAACAGAGGCAAGAAATATATATCTTGCACTTTATCCAGAAACAGTAAAGGTCCCTTCTCATAGAAGTAGATACGAACTCTTATTAGAAGAAAAAACTTTAGTCATAACAATCTATTCAAAGGATTTGTCTAGTTTTAGAGCTGCTGTAAATACGATGCTAAGATTATTACAAACGTTAGAACCTCTAATTATGGAAAAAACTATATGAAAACTTTATAAAAGTATAAGATATTGTGCTATAGAGATATAGGTGATAGTTTTGGCTAGCTTACCTCAAGAACTGCCAGAAAATGTTAAAGCAGACATAAAAAGGTACCAAGATATTACAGAAAAACTAAGACTTGTGTTACTTAATAAACAACAGGTACAAATACAATTAACAGAAGTTAATAATGCTTTGTCAGAACTTAATAAAACTAGTAATGACACTGTTGTTTTCAAAATTGTAGGTAATTTAATGATAAACAAAAACAAAAATGAGCTCTTAGATGAATTGAATGAAAGAAAAGAAACATTAGAAATAAGATTAAAATCTTTGGAAAAACAAGAAAAATTACTTAAAGACCAACTAAAAGACTTGGAAAGTAAGATCTATAAAAAATTAGGCGGTGGTGTTGGAAAAACACCGGACGTTGCAGGTTAAAACACTTTCAGAAAAAGAACGTAAAGATATTCTCGAAAAAATAATTAAAGTAATTGAAAATGAAATACAGAAAGAGATTAAAGAACCCATATATAACATTAATATAGTGCTTTCTGATGATTGGCCTTACATGCTTGACATCGAACTCTCGGTCTATACTCCTTTACCTGATCCTAATCTAGATATGAAAATTGAAAATATTTTTGATAGAATTGAAAGTAAAATAAAAAATATTTTTAAAGAATATGGATTAGAGGAAATTTACTAGTAATGCTATATGAAGAAAATAGTTCAACAATTTATAGATAACGTTAAAAGAAACAAACTTCCAGTATTGATATT
>JAGGXB010000127.1 GCA_021163245.1 Thermoproteales archaeon | reverse complement strand
TAAATTTTTATATATCTTCTTCTATTAATTTAAACCCTATCAGTGTTCCAAGATCCTTTATTTTCTGACGAAGATCTCCAAATGTTACAGCTTTATGTATTCCATACTTATCAGGACTATAATATCTTAATAGCTTTCTTGCATCATTTACTTTAATAACACATTTTGTCCTGCACATTATCGTATCAAGTCCACTATAGATAGAATTGCCATCGACCGTAACACCTGTATGAACCAGAATTGTTTTGTTTAACACATCGACTTTCTATACAGTTACAGTTTCTCCAACTGGAGCTTAATCTATCACCTTTAGAAACATCTCTCACAATAAACTTTATATCTTTACACTTATCTTGAGTATCTTCAGAAGCCCATCATTCGTCAAAAGCTTTGAAGGAGGATTGCCAGCTCCTCCATATCCGAGAGAGGTAAAAATAATAAAAATCTTTGTTTTATTTGGAAACATATTTATCTTCACTTACAAAAAATAGTTAAGCTCTCTAAAAACCTTTATTAAAAATTAAAATTAATCTATAAGTTTTAATACCTAGAATACTAAGCAAATAATTATTATATAAAAGGGAGTTATTCAAGTGTTTTTAAACTTTTAGTATGATAATTCATTCCTTCTAACAATGATATTTTTGATGAAAAATGTAATCCTTCTTTATCATATCCCTCGATTATCTGGATAGGCTTTAAGAAATCATATACTGTTAATGCACCTCTATATCTTGAAACAGATTTTGTGGGAAGAATATGGTTTAAACCAGCAGAATAATCAGAAAATGCAGGGGGGGTTAGTAAAGATATTGTTCCAACATTATGTATTTTTTCGCTTACTTTGATTAATTTCTTTGAGGCGATAAGAAGATGCTCAGGACCAAAGCTATTTATGAAATCTAGTGCATCTCTTAGCACCGTTATATGTGTAAAGTATGTTTCTGCCATGTCTTCATTATAGTATTTAATATATATATTATATATTTGATTCATATGTTTATGTGAAGTATCCAGAAGAATTATGATTGAATGTTTCCCATGTTCGGCTTGAGCCAACATATCGAAAGCTATTCTTTCAGGTGGACTCGTCTCATCAGCTAAGACAATTAATTCTGTTGGTCCTGCGATCATGTCTATTCCTACTGTCCCATACAACTCCCTTTTTGCAGCCTGTACATATATGTTCCCAGGACCTATAATTTTGTCAACACTATACCCAAAAGTACCATAGGCCATTCCTCCAATTGCTTGGATGCCGCCTACTGTAACAAACTTATCTATATCTAGGAGATAACAGGATGCCAAGTAAGTGTCAAGAATTTTTTCATCATGTATAGGTGACGTAACTATAATTTTTTTTACACCAGCTATCTTAGCAGGTATTGCTCCCATAAATAATGTTGAAATATATGGATATTTTCCACCAGGGACATAGAGACCTATTCTTTCAATGGGTTTCCATATAAGCTTGAGTTTAACTTCTCCTATATCTATTTCAAGGGGGTATGGCATTTGAACTTTATGGAAAAGCTCTATTCTTTTTTTAAACTCTATGAATAGTTCTTTGTCCTTAAAATACTTCCATGATTTCTTGAAATCGTCTTTTTGATAAATGACGGGTTTAAGCTTATCAAATTTCATGGACCATTTATGAACTGATGAGAGTCCATGTCTACGTATATCTTCTAGTATTCTTTGTGTATTTTCGATGACTTCTTTATCAAAGGTTGTAGTTTTTCTTTTCTTAATTATAGTAGATAATTTTTCTAGAGAAATTAGATGTATCATCTTCTCTCACTTAAACAGAAAACCTTTTTATAACCTATTTCTTTAGAGGATATCTTCAGCAATCTTTCTTCAATGCTATATGAGAAAAGATAATAAAGTGGTATTTTTTCTCTATAGATTTTCTCAATGATATTTTTATTAATGGCGATGGTTGCAAGATCTATATGTACGTTAGCTTTCTTCAACTTGTCTATAAGATTCTTGACACTATGCCATTCATTATCTAGTATGGAGACAAAAAATAGAGTACTAGTATTTGGATTTACGGAGATACTTGATAAGTTATTTATATCGATCACAGTGATTTCTCTATTTGTCAAATAGGAAAGTATACTCCCGAAAACTACACTTTTATCCTTTGGAGTGGTAATAGATGTAATATTTTTGAAGTCTATTTTTTCTGATAAGTATTCTAGGAAAAGTGAGAGAGACATGGAATCTAGCGGTTTGCTAAAATCGTTTAATGAATTATACATTATATTATTATATAGTATAGATTCTGAAAAAATCTTATTTGCTCTTTCTATAATATACTTATTCTTTAGTGACTTAAGCATGTTATGAAAACATGATATTTTTCCTGTGTGACATGTAGGTCCATGTGGTATAACTTTATATAGGAGTGAATCATAGTCGCAGTCAGCGATTATATCAACTATTTCTAAGAAATTGCCAGTAGTCTCACCTTTAGTCCATAATTTTTTCCTAGTTCTACTCCAAAAAGTTGCTTTTTCACTAGTCAGTGTTTTTCGGATAGCTTCCTTATTAGAAAATCCTACCATTCTGATTTCTCTATTCCTAATATCTTGTATAATCACTGGAACTAAACCGTTAAGTTTGGAAAAATCGATTTTTTCTATTATATTCTTGGTATTCATATAGGTCTCACATTAATACCTCTTGACAATAAGTATTCCTTTATTTCTCGGATACTGTATTTTCCGTAATGTAGTATGCTTGCCATTAACGCTGCGTCAGCCTTACCGATTGTTAATACATCATATATATGTTTCAATGTTCCAGCTCCACCACTAGCGATAACTGGAACATTAACAATACTACTAATATTTTTGGTTAATTCAATATCATATCCTTTCTGTGCACCATCTGCATCAATAGAGGTTAAAAGAATTTCTCCTGCACCCAATTCTACGACTTTCTTGCTCCATTCATAGGCATCAAGTCTGGTAGGCTTTGTACCACCGTAAATGTATACTTCATACCATTCATTCTTCTTAAGTGCATCTATTGAGACAACGATACATTGTCTACCGAATTCGAATACTGCTTTTTCGATAAGCTTTGGGTTCTTTACAGCAGAGGTATTTATGGAAACTTTATCTGCTCCAGCTTTCAAGATATCATATATATCATCTATACTTTTTATGCCGCCACCTACTGTAAATGGGATTGTGAGAACATCAGCGATTCTTCTAACCAGTTCAATTAGGGTTTTTCTCTTTTGTTTTGAGGCAGTGATATCTAAGAATACAAGTTCGTCAGCACCTTCTTCGTCATATATTGAGGCCTGTGCCACGGGGTCCCCTGCGTCTTTAAGATCTCTAAAATGTATACCCTTAACAACTCTGTTATCCTTTATATCTAAACATGGTATAATTCTCTTTGCTAACATTTAATACACCATTTCTGCCGAGATAATATGTCTAGGTCTATCTTATCCTCATATATGGCTTTACCTAGGACTGCTCCCCATGCACCAGAGCTACAAGCGATGTATAGATCATTTAAAGAAGAAATTCCTCCAGCTACTATAACGTTGAATTCCTTGAGATACTTTAGGGGAATAGGACTTTGAAATCCTTTTAATGTGCCATCTCTCTCAACATTAGTAGTAAGTACATATTTTATTCTATTCTCCTTTAGAAAAAGGAATAAGGAATCTATACTATTATCAACTGTTTTTCTCCAACCCTTTATGACTGGTTTACCTCTAAGTATGTCAGTAGCAACTATAACTCTCTCAGGGCTATATCTTTCTAAAATCTCTCTAAAAACTGGAAGATTGGAAAAAACTAATGAACTAATTATTATCTTGTCGGCACCTATCTCTAACATTCTTGAGGCTTTTCTAAATGATCTAATTCCTCCACCTACATTTATCTTAAGACCCAGATCGTTACCTTCTCTAATCAGTGTTTCAATTATCTGGTTTTCTCTTATCTCCATTGCAGCCTCTATATCTATTATATTTACATAGACTGCGTCCTTTAAAGCGTAGAGACGAAGCCATTTTAGAGGATCTCCAAAAAACCTGACTTTCTCGATTTTTCCCTGGTATAATATAGCTACTTTATTCTTTACAATATCAATAGCAGGTACAATAATCAATTAAAGTCACCCTCTAACCTTTCTGATAAAATTCTTTATGACCTTCCTTCCATCCCTTCCTGATTTTTCAGGATGAAACTGTGTACCAAAAATATTGTCCTTTTCTATTATTGAAGGAAATTCAACACCATAGTATGTAGAACCTCTTATTATTTCTTTATCTTTTGGAAAAACGATATAGGAATGAGCAAAGTAGAAATATGAGAAGTCAACATCTTCTAATAATATACTACCTTTATCATTAACCTTATTCCATCCCATATGTGGCTTTTTAACGTTATCTGGAAGTTCGTCGACCCTCCCTTCAAGAAACCCAAGTCCTTGTGTTAAAGTTCTTCCTTCTGTACTATTCTCGAAGAATAGTTGAAGACCTAGACAGACTCCTAAAAAATATTTCTCCTTTTTTATCTCGATGAGAATCTTTTTTATATCTTTGATTTTTTTCATAGCGGCTGGAAAGGATCCTACTCCTGGTAGAATTATAGCATCACTCTCATATAGGTCCCTTATAGATGAGCTAATAACTGTATCTATTCCTTCTTTTCTAAAGGCATTGGTTATAGAGAAAAGATTTCCTACAGAGTAATCTAATATTGTAAACTTCATAAAGATCCCTTTGTACTGGTTACTGATTCCCGTCCATTATCTCTATTTTTTGCTATACGAAATGCTTGTCCTAGTCCTTTAAACGTTGCTTCAAATATGTGATGATCATCTTTTCCGGCTAGCTGAAGTATATGAAGATTAAATCTTCCGTTTTCTGAAAATGTTCTAAGGAAATGTAGAAGGTCTTCGGATGCAGTGTCTTCTATCATTGTGCGTTTAATAGAAAGATTAGAGTTAAAGAATGATCTTCCTGAGAGGTCTATGGAAACTATTATGAGAGCATCATCCGCGGGAGTGATAGAATATCCAAATCTTACCAAAGGATACCTGATCTCAGATAAATAGCTCCTTAAAAGTCTGCCTAGAACAATAGCTGTGTCTTCAATTACGTGGTGTGCAAGATCACCTTTAGCTTTTATCTCTAGGTCAAACAATGCATAGAATGCTAATTCTTCAATCATATGGTTAAAAAATTTATACTCTGTCTCTATACGAGATTTTCCAGATCCATATAAGTTGAATGTAATTTCTATCTCTGTCTCACTAGTTTTTCTAACTAGTTTCTTGTCTTCCAATATTTTCACCTATAATCTCTCTAAGACCTTTAATAAAAAGAGAAATTATATTGTATGGTGCTAAAGTTACACGAAGACCGTTTTCGCAAAGAGGTTTAGCAGATACATCTTTAATATGTATATCTCTCATAGCTAGTTCTCGAAAAACTATCTTGTGGAGATATGTTTTAAAGAATATAAAGTTTGTTTCTGATGGATAAGGAATAACAGTAGGGATTTTTCCTAGTTCTTTAAATACGATTTTCCTAATGTTCTTAGTTTCATCTATAGCTTTCTTTACATAGCTATAATTACTAATAGCGCTCTTAACGATCTTCTTTACTATTAGTGGTGTAGGATAGGGGTCCATAAACATACGTAATGCGTTAATTATATTTTCTGAAGAAACTGCGTAACCCGCTCTTAGTCCAGCTAGGCCATAAGCTTTACTAAAGGAACGTAAAACTATTAGATTATCATATTCGTATATGTAATCTAACAAGGAATATGTAGCAAAATCCCCATATGTCTCATCTAGAACGATTATTCCATTATAGTTTTCTATTAGATAAAGCATTCTCTCTTTGTCGAACTGTTTACCTGTAGGATTATTAGGCGAACACACTATTAAAAATGAATTTTTACTCTTTTCAATGAGGATATCTGGATTTAGTGAATAGTCTTCTTTTAAGAAAAATTTTCTCACTGGTATCCCTTGTACATTTGCTTGTTCCTCATATATGTCAAATGTAGGATACAATATATCCATTCTTCTTTTAAGTTTAGAAATAAGCTCTGATATCAGTATAATTAGGTGATCTACTCCATTTGCAAAAAGTATCATTTTCTTGTCTATGTCTAAGAAATCTGATAGAAAAATACTAGCTGATTCATTATATGAATCTTGATAAAATCTAAGATCTGAAGACTTAATGTCAGTTTCCTCCAATATCTTCTCATAATATTCATCTGGGAGGAAAAGATTTTCATTATAAAAAAGCCTATATTTCTCTACACTATCTCTTGGCTCACTATAAAGTTTATATTTAATATTTTTTATTTCATCCATTATTCTCATTCGCATCACTCTCTAAAAGTAAGACTTGTTTAGGTTCATATATTACTAATCCTTGAGCCAGCTTCCTTAAATCTCTAACAATCTTGAAAAAATCTTCCTTCCTAATTACAGAATTAATGGAATACCATCCCTTATCTTTCAGGGGTGAAATTGTTGGGCTTTTTAATGCAGGAAGTTTGGCGAGAAGTTTTTCTAAATTATTTTCCTTAACATTTACAAATATATGTAGTCTTTCCTTAGCGTCAACTACACCTTTAAGGATAGTTTTTATATCGAGAATTTTCTCTCTTCTACCATCTAATAGAGCATCCCTATTTGCGATCAGAACAGCTTCACTATCCATGTACTCTCCTATAATTTTTAAATTATTCTGAAAAAGAGTTATGCCTGTAGACATGTTATCAAAAATTGCATCAGCTTCCTCTGGTGGCTTTGCTTCAGTTGCTCCAAATGACAGAAATATTTTAACTTTGTCACATCCTTTTCTGCTAATCCAAGGAGTTAATATAGTTGGATGTTCCTCGCCACAATAATCTTTGTATTTGTCAAAGGATGAAATGTATCTAGAGGCTAAGTTTAGGTATTCTGTAGAAATACTTATAAAACCTTTGTTTACAATCATTGTCTCTAAAAGTTCTTCGACAGAATTAAAACTGAATCTTGAAGAAGTAGCCATTATTAGCTTTACTCTTCCATAATTAAGCTTTTGAAGTATTTTAACTTTCGAGTTAGTTTCAAGTACCCAATCTAACCCGGTTATTCCAATATCAAAAAACCCTTCTTGTACAAGAATCGGAATTTCCTGAGGTCTAAGTATTTTCAAATCAATTTCTGGATCATTAATCTTAGGCTTATAAGATCTATCTTCTCCTTTAATCTCGTAACCAGCTCTTTTTAGAAAACTTATTGTATCTTCTTGTAATGAACCTTTAGGTATAGCAAACCTAATTTTTCTATAGATACTCTTTGTGGGTACGATCCCTCATCCTTTACACCTTAGACTAGTTACTAATAATAAATAACTTAAAAATTTTACTCAAAAAATGTTAAAAAAATTACGATAATTTATATGATGTCATTTCTCAGACTTAGTCCCAGTCGTCCTCCTCTTCCTCAGGTTTCATATCTGTAAAGACTTGTCGTATTTCCTTTATTATCATCTTATATTCATCTTTTCTATAGAAAGCAAAACTTTGCAAAAGTTTACTGAGCTCAGAAACTTTACCGCGATAAAAATATATTCTGTCACAAATTGGTCTATTAGAGTCATCGTCATAGAATAATCCTTTACCTGTCAGATCATATTTGAATACCTGGTTAATAAAATATTTCTCGGGAACTACAGTTTCTACATCTACCTTTAATACTCCATATATTGATATTGTCTGACCCACCTGCAAGCGTGCAATTCGTCTAGCAAGATAACCATATTCTATTGGATCAAACATACTATTTTTTAAAACTCCCAATTTAGAGGACTTTATTAAAAATCCCTTTTTATATTTATAGAAACGTATTAGCTTACGATATTCCATGACGGCAAGAGTCCCTATAAACATAGAGTAAAAAAGTTCATTATGTTTCACTTTTACATTGTTACAAGGAGATTTAAAACCACCAAACCGTGGTTTTCTAGAAAAAAATTCGGGAAAAAGATACATGATAGCTGCCGGTGATAATTTAACTTGATTTCCCTGATTGTTACCACTAGGAAAATAATCAGTATTCTGCTCCCAGCCTTTTTTCATCGAAGAAGGCATTTTTATATTAGTAGCATCAAATTTATTTGAGAATTTTATCATAATATCACTCATTAAGAAACAAATACTAATATATAAATATTAGTATTTCATAAACATAAATTTCCAGCTTTCTTAGCATATATTGCAAAATAATTTTAATATCCTTTATTTTTATTCACAATATGTTTGGTGGAAAAGGATGTTAAACGATATCGAGCGAAAGAGAATAATTTTATTCGTTTTAACGTTAACGATAAGTAGCTTAGGAACATCGATTGTGGTATCTGTTTTCCCTTATTTTATATTAGCGTTAAAAATACCTATGAAAGAATATGGACTTATAGGTACTATAGCTTCTACAATAATAATATTTAGTAGGATTCCGTTTTCCTCAATTATGCCAGTAGTCGGGTATTTTAAAACATTTTCTATAGGTTATTCATTTATAATGTTTTCAAGACTGTTCTATTATTTTGCTAGTCTTGGTATATTTTCATTTATTTTCTTTTCAATAGGTGTGATTTTTTCAAGAATGATGTTTCCAGTTTATAATACTGTCAGGGGGACTGTTATAGCCAAATACTTTAGCAGTGAGAGGAGGGCTTCAGTTATGGGTATTATTTCGGCGTTACAAACATTATTTTCTTCTATAGGACCCTTTATAGGAAGTTATATGTATCAAGGACTAGGTATGGGTTTTCCGGCGATATTTATAACTTCTTTTTTGATTCTCTTAATTGGGATTATTCCCTTGTTATATCTTTCATTGAACGATGAGACGACATCAAAAAAAGAAACATCAATATTAGATCAATTTAAAATGATACCCTTAATTTTTAAACATAGAAAATTATTATACACATTGATAGTTTTTCAAATAGATGGATTTTCATGGAGTTTAATATTTATGTATACATCTATATACATTGCTCAAACTCTAAAGGCTACACCTAATGATCAAGCAGTAATAAATCTTGTATCTAATATTATTGGAATTTTAGGGTTCATTTTTTCAGGCTATTTATCTGATAAAATGAAAAAAAGAGTATTTTTCCTAATATTGTCAGAATTGACAGGGATAATTTTTCTTAGTCTATATGTTTTAGCATGGAATATTTTCATCATATATATTGGTGCAATTTTTATGGGATTTATGTTCAGTTTCTGGGGACCAATATCAACAGCTTACATTACTGAGAAAAGTGAGGAAATTTCAAAAGATATAATCCCTATAACAATGGGTGTTTGGGGATTCCTAGGTAGTATTGCACGAACTCCAGGTCCTTTGATTGGAGGATACTTGTATGATTATTCTCCAAGAGCTCCATTTATAACGACAATTATGTTGCTAATCTTCGTAATTATTCTTTTGATAATGATAAAAGATTAATTTTAAATGGAAGATTCCTAATTGATATCTTTCTCTTATAGAATGGGTTTAAGGATAGCGTATAGTGATGATTATTATATATATATTGATTTTTACTGTTTAATATTAAAGGTAGACTTGAATATGTTGAGTTCTAGGGAACGTCTGTTGAGGATATTACAGGGAGAAGATGTTGACAGAGTCCCTATCTCTCTATATGAGTTTGACGGTTTCTATGATAATTGGATACATAACTATCCAGAATATGTTGAGATACTTGAGTATGCTAAGGGAAAGACCGATAAAATGTATTTTTGGGCACCCTCAAGTGAAAAACCTGTTTTGTTTTATGGAGTTATAGATAAGGAAGACATTAATAGGATAAGTTGGGAGAAAAAAGGATCAGTTTACACTAAAACAATATTAAATACTCCAAAAGGCATCCTTTCCTCTATTATTAGACAAGATAAGGGAGTTCATACTTCCTGGACAATAAAGCATTTATGTGAAGATGAAGCAGATGCCAAAAAGATACTGTCGATTCCTTATAAGCCATGGAGACCAAAGATTGATTCATTTTTCGAATTGGATAAAAAACTTGTTGATTCAGGAATTATTATGGGAAGTATTCCTGATGCTCTGTGTCTTACAGTTGAATTGTTTGGATTATCAAGATTCATTAAAATGTTTATTAGAAGAAGAGAACTCATATTTGAATTGATGGATTTTTTCCATGAGAGAATATATAACTATCTTAAACACTTATTGCAAAACGGAGCTGTAACTTTATATAGAATAGTAGGACCTGAATATGCAACACCGCCTTTTCTTCATCCTAAAAATTTTGAACATCTAGTAGTGTCTTACGATATTGAACTAGTAGATCTTATCCATAAATATAATGGTTTTGCTAGACTTCATTCACATGGTAAGGTTAGAAAAGTATTACCATATATTAAAAATATGGAGATAGATGCTATAGATCCTCTAGAGCCTCCTCCTGACGGAGATATAGAACTTAGAGAGGCTAGAAAAATTCTTGGAAGTGATATTGTACTTATTGGAAATATTGAGGAAAGGTTATTCGAAATTGGAACTAAGGAGGTTATAGAGAAATATGTTGCTAAAGCTATAAGGGAAGGAGCATCAAATGGTGGTTTTATTCTATGTCCAACAGCTATGCCACTTACAACTCCCTTGAAGAAAGAAATAAAGGAAAATATAATCCACTATATAGATTGCGGTTTAAAATATGGAAAACTAAGATAGTTAAACATTTATGTTATATAGTTTTGTGCACCTTTCCAGTGATTAACATAACCATAGATTAAGTTATAGTCATTTGGATTATTCAATAGATTCTTTTAATAAATTTACAATATCGGCAAGATTAAGATTTCTATCACTTGAGATTAACCTAAGATGTTTTACATTAACTGGATTAATTCCTATTAAGAGAGAGGCGGCAATATCAACACTTAATACATCTTTTCCTATAACTATATAGTTGCCTGCCTCAAAGATATTAATATCGGGTTTAATTATTTGTACAAGGTCAGCTATAACTCTATCCATTCCTAAGGGATGATATTTGAAGTACTTCATCTTACTTGAAACAAGTCCAAAAAGGTTCTTGCATGCGGCTGTAATGGTTGTTGTAGAATGTATACCTATTTTTCCAATGTTAACTAACAAATCAGTGTCGTAGACGATTTTAGGAATAGGATAATTTTTTAATGAATGAGGTTTAGGAACTTGGACTTTGATAGTTTCTGAAATTTTTGAAAAATCAACTGCTTTCACTTTTTCTCCAAAACTATCTGAGAGTCTCGTTAAACCTAGTTCAACGAGTCTTTTATCAGCGTTATAGATAGTACTTGAAGTATCTCCAATAAATATCCTGTTACATTTGGGAAATATCTCCCTTAAAATTGCATGTAAAATCTCAATATCGGGTGGATAATAACCACATACATTTGATTTTATCATACAGATCTTATAGTTTCCATATAAGAAACTTGAGAATATTTTAACTAGATTAGCAATGTCTGACTTTTTAATTATATGGGGCATATCTATAGATTTTTGGGGCATCATGTTTTTGAAGAAAAACAATAATAATAATTTTGTCATTGTTAAAAGTTGGACTGAGAGGTTTGTTGTAGATGAAAAAGTTTAGGGTAGCTTTAATATTATTTATATACTATGTTTTTATTGCTGCAGCGAATACCTTGTTAGGTCCAATCGTACCTATTCTTAGAAAAACATATAAGTTAGAATATTCACAGATAAGTTATATTGCTAGCATGTCTTATTTTGGAGGTTTCTTGTCTTTTATCGGTGGTATTCTTGTTTCTTATGTTGGATATTATAATCTTATTCTATTCTCAACCGGAATGATATTCTTGGGCCTATCCGGTTTTCCATCCGTTATTCCCTCATTCCTTATGTACTTTTTATATTTTTTAATAGGTTTAGGAACAGGATTTTTTGAGATAGCGGTAAATCCTATAATAGGATTCGCATATAAAGAGAAAAAGGGTATGGTACTTAATCTCGTACATATTGGTTGGAATATTGGAGCATTTTTAGGACCAGCACTGATAACATTAACATCTGTTTATAGGTTGAACTACCTGATACCATACTACATAATATCTTTATGTCTGCTCGGATTAGTCTCTCTATTATTTACTGCTAGAAAAGAGATAGGAGGAATAATGCCTGAAGAAGAATCTTCCACTAAAATCTTTATGGAAAAAGATACAGCGAAAAAATTTTTTGTTATATCATTGGTCATGTTCTTATACCTAGGCATTGAGCAAGCGATAAATGTATGGTTACCTTCGCTTTTATATGAGAACAATTCACCTAAAATTATCGTAGAGATTTCACTAGGACTCTTCTGGATATCTCTCGGTATAGGAAGAATGATTTGGTCAATTTTCGTCGATAAGATAGGTTTCAGAAAAGCTATAGGGATCTCAAGTATATTAGCATTCTTATTTTTAGTACTCGGCGTTTTTGAAAGGAGTCAATTAAACATTTTTTATTGGATAATAGTCGGATTTTTATTCGCTCCAATGTTCCCGACAATTTATGGGTTATGTATAGAAACATGTAAAAAACATATAGGTATATTCTCTGGACTTTTATTCAGCATAGGTATTCTTGGCTCTTTTACATATTCGCTTCTAATAGGATTTTTCTCTAGTATGTTCTCTCTATATATATCTTTTCTTATAGTTTTAGTTTCTCCAGTATTTATTTTGATACTTTTATTTATAGAAAAAAGATTGTAGAGGAGGAATTAAACTTTTTTCTAAGTATGATAATTATTATATGGTTTTTAGTATGTGGGATGAGAAAACTTTTGGAAAATTTGTTTATCTTAGTGATATACGTGTATCACCTAAAGGTTTAATAGCATATGTTTTAACAAAAGTTAATTTTTCTGATAATAAGTATGAGAATACAATTGTGATTGAGCAAGATGGATTAAGAAAATTTGTGAAGGACGCTTTAATGCCTAGATTTAGCCCGGATGGAAGAAGATTGACTTATGTTAAAAGATTGGAGGATAAAGAAAAATTTGAGCTATATGTCTGTGATATAGACACATTAAGTAGCAGAAAGATCATGGAAACTAAAACTATAACTGATATGGATTGGAACAGGGATGGTAGAAAAGTTCTTATCTCTTCCATAAGGAGAAGAGATGATCCTGATCTATGGTTTGAAGATGATATTCCCGTATGGTTTGATAATAAAGGGTTCCTCGATGGTGAAGAAGTTCTTTTACAGGTTTTAGATATTGAAGCTGGAGAAGTATTAGATACTTTTACTTTGCCTCGTTTTTCGACTTCATTATGGTGCGGTGACAAAATACTCTCTAATATTCCTAAAAGAAATAATCCATACAAACTATATGATATAGTATTACTTGATGGGAAAGAAAAAGAGTTTATTTTACGAAATGTATCCTTTAAGGCTACCGATGTAGAGGGTAAAAAAATTGTTCTTTTAGGTAAACCTAAGAAAAAATCGATAATGGAGCACAATTTTGTGTATCTCTATGATAAAGATGAATTAGTTTCACTCACTGAAGATTTTGTTTTTGAGAACGCTGACCCGAAGATAGATAGGGGGAAAGTATATTTTAAAACATATAAAAGAGGAAAAATATTGTTAGAGGTATTCAGTGATGGAGAAAAGAAAACACTTGTTAAGGAAAATGGATGGGTTACCTATTATGATGTCAAGGATGGGTTGCTAGCATATATCTTAATGTCCGATATAAACCCGGGAGAAGTTTACATTTTTAGAAAGAAAAATATTCAGTTAACTAACTATAATAGAGAAGTTATAAATAAATTGAAGCTTTTACACAATAAATATTTCGCATATGAAAGCTTTGATGGCACAAAGATTGATGGATGGTATTTAGAACCAGATAACAAGAAAACTAGGGAGAAAGCTCCGATGATAGTATTTGTTCATGGTGGACCAAAAGGAATGTATGGTTATCGTTTCAGTTTCCTAATGCAATTACTCGCTAAGAATGGGTTCTATGTCGTGTTTGTTAATCCTAGAGGTAGTGGAGGTTATGACGAAAAGTTTGCATTAAAAGTTGTTAAAAGAACGGGCCTGGAAGATTTTAAAGATATAATGGAAGGTGTTAAATGGTTCATTAACAATAAGGATGTAGATCCTAAGCGTATAGGTATAACTGGAATAAGTTATGGAGGATTTATGACAAATTGGGCTATAACACAAACCAATATATTTAAAGCAGCAGTAAGTGAAAACGGAATCTCGTATTGGTTCACAAGTTTTGCTTTTTCTGATATAGGTTTGTGGTTTGATAGAGAGATAATAGGAAGTAATCCCTTTAGAAGCAGAAATTTCAGAAAGCTAAGTCCAATATTTTATGCTACTAATGTAGTTACTCCTGTACTGTTTATCCATAGTTTAGAGGATTATAGATGTCCACTTGATCAGTCGGTTATGTTTTATCATGTTTTAAAAGATATGGGTAAGGAGGCCTATATATTAATTTTTAAGAAAGGAGCTCATGGACATAGTATAAAGGGTAAACCCATTCATAGAGCGAAAAGATACAAGGTTATTACTGAATTCTTTAAAGTTAAATTAGCTAAGAAGCCAAAGAGGTTTAACCTAAGCAAAGTATTAAAGGATTATAAATCGTCTCAATAGGCTCCAAGTTTTCCAGTTTTTTTGAGATTTTTCTCAATATATAGAATTGTAACAAAGCCTATAGCATTAAATATTATCGCCATTAGAATCATTAGTATTAATTCAAATCCAGGATCCAAATATGTTTCAATTCCCATTGCCATATATCTAGTCATTTCTGCTATATATGTAAATGGAGATAGTAGAGAAATTAACCTTATTTGATCTGGTAATCTGGATATTGGAAAGAATATGCCACTTATTCCTAGAATTACAAATTCTAAAATATTAGTTACGGGTCCTATGTTTTTAAATCTAAGTACTAATGCACCATAGATTTCGCCAAAACCCATCGCTATCAGGAGTCCTAATGTCAGTATAAATATAACTCCTAAAATATTCCTTAAAATAATGTCGACACCAAATAAAAGTTTAAACACTATCACCATATAAGCAAACATGATTGTTAATTCAAGACCGCGAGTAAAAATACTTCTTGTAAACATTATTATTCTGTTGGCATTTGTAAGAAATAGGAACTCTAGCGTTCCAGTTTGTTGTTCTCTTCTAATTGCTTGACCAAAGCTCCATAATCCGGCACCCACTATATCCCACATAACCATTGCCCAGAAGAAGAAATTAATCGTAGTTGGGTTATTCCATTGTTCTTTTGGCAGGAACATTAGAATTGGTAGAAGAAATACCAGTATCCATATAGGCGTTGTGATCAAGTCTGCAATAAACCAAGCAGTGTATCTAAAATATATCTTGTATCCTCTTGACGCAGTTGCATATAGCTCTAAAAATATGGACATTATACCTTTGAGATATTTTCCATTAATACTTTGAGAGTTCTCCGTTTTTTCTAGCTGCATTCTCCCACCTCTTATAGGTGATATATCCAGAAGATAGATAGATCATTGATAAAACGAGAAATAATATTATTTGAGGTCCAAAATTGAGTGAAGTGTATCTATGTTGTATAATTGTTCTTAAAATTTTCACGGCAGTAGATGAAGGCACAAGCAATGCTATTGTTTGAACCATTTCAGGAAATATTTCCAAAGGATAATAGAAGCCGGAAAGTAATGTTATAACAGAGTTAATTACATTCACAATTGCCCAGACTTCTTTAAAACGGACGGTTAAAGCAGCTATCACTAATCCTATACCTGCTAATGGCATTAACGATAAGAAAATAACCGTTGCAGCAATGAGCCATTCGCTAAATGATAAAAGGTTACCTTTAAACAATAATATAGGTGTTATAGTTATGGAAAATATCCCGATCATTATCGTTGCAATTGGCAAAATATGGAAAAACCATATTTGTAGTGTTGAGTTAGGTGTTAGATAATGTAACTCAAAGGTTCCTATTAATTGCTCTTCTCTTATATATCCTCCTGTGTTTTCGAGTATTATCATGGTAGCGATCATAATTGCGCCTCCAAGTATCGAATAAAGAGCGGGGTCCGAAATTCCTGTGTTCTTATAGAAGTTTATTGAGGCATTTTTTCCTCCGACAGCGTATCCAACTCCCAAGAAAATTCCTGCCAGCATATACGGTAGTGTTATAATCATAATCCAGTTACCAATATATCGGGACATAATCTTGATCTCTTTTATAAATATACCTTTAATCAAAAGCAATTGTTTATTCTTCTTTTTCAAGTCTCTCACCCGTTAAGTATACGAATACATCTTCCAAGGAAGGCTCTACCGATTTAATAGACTCAACCTTTATTTTTTCAGAAACAAGAATTCTCAACACTTCTGGTACAACATCATCGCTTTCCATGATTACTTTTATACGATTTTTTAAACTTTTTTCCTCTTGGATTAAGCCGACCCTTTTTACGCCATTAATTTTCCTTATTTTATCTGTTAATCCATTAAGGATGCCATAGATTTGTATCTCAATTACTCTGTCTTTTTCAACTACAGATTTTAGTTCGTTTGGTGTTCCCAAAGCTATTATTTTACCCTTATTAATGATCGCTATTCTATCACATAGTATATCAGCTTCATACATATTATGTGTAGTTAGAAGAATAGTTTTTCCTTCTTTCTTAAGGTCTCGGATGATTTCTCTTATTTTTCTGGCTGAATTAGGATCTAGTCCTATTGTCGGTTCGTCAAGGAATATTATTTCTGGATCATGTATTAGAGCCCTAGCAAAATTAAGTTTAGATTTCATACCTGTACTGTATTCTTCTACCAATCTATCGGCATCTTTTGATAACTCTAGTATGTCTAACAAATATTTGATCCTCTTCTTCGCATATTCCGGATTAAGATGGTATAGGTAGGCAAAGTACATTAAATTTTCATACCCTGTTAACTTCCAATAGAAACCTCTATCACTGTATAGGCTTACACCAATAATTTCTCTAACCTTATTTGCTTCTTTAACAACATGATATCCGTTAACCCATGCGTCTCCATCGTCGGGTAAAAGAAGCGTAGAAAGTATTTTTATAGTTGTTGTTTTTCCTGCACCATTGGGTCCAAGTAAACCAAATATCTCGCCCTTATTTATCGCAAAAGAGATACCTTTAAGTGCCTCTACTTTTCTTTTCTCTCCTTTAAATATACCTCTTCTCTCTTTAGTTATGAAAATCTTTCGGAGGTTTTCAGCTTTTATTTTTTCCATGAGAATCGCCACTAATACCTAAGAAGCGTATGTTAAAATATTTTCGATATGCTTTATATTTTTCTTTTTACTATTTTAATTTTTATGTTTATCTAATTCAATTATCTGTCAAAAAATATAAATGGGTATGGAAGACAATATATTAAGAATCTAAAAGGTGTTTGTATGAGTAAGGATCAGCTCGTAGGAGGTTTATTAGCAATCGGAAGCGTTCTTGGGATATTAATATATGGTTATCTTTTATTTTTCGGAGGATCCTGGCTTTCTATGTTTGTTTTGAAGTTGACTGGTTTTGTTGCTGTTGCTGGTGTGCTTGGTATTCTTGCTTGGATTGGTTATACTCTTGCTACTACTCCTCCTCCTAAGCCTATAGAGGAGATTGAGAAGGAGCTTGAAGAAGAACTTAAAAAACTCGAAGAAGAAACAAAACAAGAAACACAAAAAACAGAAGAAAAAGAAGAGAAAAAACAAGAAAAGGAAGAGAAAAAAGAAGAAGAACAAAGAGGGGAAACAACCAGAGAATAATGTTTAGTAATACTTAGTTAGTTGTCGTAGTAAAATTTTTTATTTGTCTATTCGGATTATTTTCCTATGGAGTTTGATAATAAAGCATATATTTATGTGGTAATAGCTGCACTTCTAGGAGTTTTTAGTGGTTTCGCATTATTCCTTAAATTTCGAAATGATGACAGAACAGCTGCCATGGTTTATTTATCTATAGGTATTGTAAGCGAAATTGCCTTTTGGTTAGGGGTTTATTTCGGTAAATTCATTTTTTAGGTGTTTTAAAATGAGTTTGAAAGAAGATTTTTTTACGATTATATCAAGCTTAGCATTGTATACTCTTGGTGCTTTTATTGTTGGAATTTCACTAATACCAAGCTATTTTATCGTCAGGTATGCTTTATCTCTTAATTTCATTTTAATAAAATTATTTCTTATAGGTTTTTCATACTTTGTATTTGGAATGTTTCTAATGATAGTAATTGTTATATTTATTAGGATTCTAAATCTGAGGGTTGGAGAAGGAGAATATCCTATAGGAAGTTTCCCAACGGTAAAATGGTTACTCTATGCCAGTTTGCTCCAGATGGTTGATTTCTTTTTCTTAACCTTTGCTAGAGGTGGGCTGAATAACCTTTTCTATAAAGCTTTAGGAGCAAAGATTGGTGAAAATACAATAATCATTGCAAAAGATGTTAATGACCTGCATTTAATTGAAATTGGCGATAATGTTTTAATCGGTGATATGGCAAGTATAATAGGTCATGTTGCTGAAAAAGGGAAACTTATTTTGAAGAGAGTTAAGATAGGTAATAATGTGACCATCGGTCAATATACTACAGTATTTCCAGGGACCATAATTGAAGATGACGTTATTGTGGGTGCTAATAGCCTTGTACCAAAAAACAGCATTCTAGAAAGAGGATGGATATATGGAGGTGTTCCAGTAAGAAAGATTAAAAGGTGGAAAGAATGAATCTTAATGATATTGAAAGATATCAAATGAAAAAATTTAGATGGTTTCTAAAACGGATTTATGATTTTCACCCATACTATGGTAAACTTCTTAGAAAGTTAAAATTAAAGCCTAACAACTTCAAAACATTAAAGGATCTTGATAAAATACCATTCACAAAAAAACCTGATTGGGTTGGAAAAGAAAAAGATTTTATCTTAACGCCATATCAAAAGAAAATAATCCACTATATTTCTCCCTGGGATATGTTACTGTTTGTGTTTAAAAAAGAAAAATTTATGCAGGAAATCAAATATGAGTATGCACCAGCCACCTTTTTCGCTACATCAGGTAGAACAGGGACACCCTCTACTTGTTTCTATACAAGATATGATTTTGAGCTAATAGCTAAGCAAGGAAATATTTCAACTAGACATATGGTAGAAGAATTAGATAATAATGTTCGTTTACAGATAATGTTTCCATATGCGCCTCATCTCGCATTTTGGCATGCAACATTTGGATGGTTAAATAACAGTCACATATTTGCCACCTTGTTAGGTTCTGGCAGAACAAGGCTACAAGCAAGTTTGCTTGATAAATTTAAGATAAATGCTATAATGGGGATGCCAAGTTATGTGAAATATTTCAGTGAGGTAGCTATCGAGGAGAATACAAAATCTTATGTAAGGTACATTATTCTTGGAGGTGAGGCAGCGCAAAAAGCCTTGGTAAAGCGAATTAAAGATAATTTTGGATCGCTTGGAACAGTACCAACAGTAATAAGGACATACGCTTTAACTGAATCGAAAGTAGCAATATTTGAGAACGAAGAGGATGGCGGATATATCATTAATCCCGATCTTCATATTTGGCGAGTTGTTGACCCAAAAACAGGCGAGACTCTTGACTATGGTGAAAGCGGTGTAATTGTTTTTTCACATATTGATTTTAGAGGAACAGTGTTTTTGAGATACTGGACTGATGATTATATCAAAGGAGGAATATTTTATGAAGATGGAAACTTAAAGATGGTAGGCGATATATATCGGGTAAGTGATGAAAAAGAGTTACAGATAACTAAGGTTAAAGGAACTTTGATAAATACTATTGCACTGGAAAATGTATTAAATAGTATAGAAGAAATAAAGGAATTCCAAATTTTAATAACAAAAAGAGATCCGACAGATAAGTTTTCCTTGGATGAACTTATAATAAAAGTTGCCCCTAGAACAAATATAGAGGATAACACTAAGAAGCTTATAACTAAAATAAGGCATTTAATTAAGGATTACTTTGAAATAACTCCTAAAGTTGAAATCGAAGAATTTGAGGTACTTGTTGAGAATATCTTTAATAAACTCAAAGGTACAAAGGTTTTGGATCTAAGAAAACATCAAGGAACTATGAGTAAACATTAGTCTGCGATACTTTATTTTTCTCGATTAACTCCTCTACTAACTCTTCATATGAGAATATCTTCACTGGTACAGCAAACCTAATCCCAGATGGTGGTGAAACAACCAATGCTTCACCGCGATCTAACGTTTTTATTTCTTGTTCTGCCTCGTCCAGATAAGGACTATATTGTATTACTTTTAAGTAATCAGGCTTAGTTGGTAGAGGCAATATAATTTTGGTGAGTGTTTGTCTAATGACAGTTTCCATTAGTTCTCCTGGCATTTGAGTTATATAAAGTCCACCTACCCTGTACTTTCTACCTCTCTTGCTTATTATAGAAAAGATATTTTCTCGTACTTCTCCGCCTGCAGTTAAACTTTGTCTTGCTAAATATCTATGTGCTTCTTCAACCATTATCAAAACATATGGTAATTGTTCCCATTTTTCGGGAAATTCCTTGCGCATTTTTTCGTACATGTTAAATATTCTTCTTGCTATTGCTACAGACAACAGTTTTTCTTCACCCTCTGTTGCAAAGGGTGTATCTATAAGAATAACCATACCTTTTGATACAGCACTTAATATACTCTTGAAAAAATCATTGTCTTCATTCACAAATATATCTCCGTTACCGAGCATATGCTTTATCTTTCTTTTAGTAACATTTAGGGTAGTAACCGAAGTTAGTCTATTGAGTCTCCGATAAAGATTTTTCGTATCCATAGAGAGCAAAATATCGATCCATTTTTCTCGAAACAGGTTATATACCATCCATAATAGTTCTTCCTGTGGTCCGGTAAATTCTCCTGTCATTGTGAAATCACTTGGAACTAATCTGTATATACTGACTCTTAATGGAAAAGTTTGAATACTTCTTTTTACTGAGAATCCGTCAATCCTAAGATTCATAGTTATACGGGATGGTTTATCGATTAGACTTGTCACATAAAGCAACCTGTCTTCTGATTGAGGCAAATGAGCTAATCCAAGTTGTCCAGGACCTCCACCTTTTAGATATTCGCTCTCACAGTCGAATAATATAAGACTATATTTCTTGTTGTTCAAAGACATTATCGATGCCGCAAATACTTTTCCCAAATTGCTTTTTCCAGCTCCTGTAACACCACAAACTAAGATATGATGCGGTATTGTTTTTTCTCCATTTAAAGTAACTATTATATCAGAACTTTTATGGCCTACTCTAACATATCCTATAGAAATATCGCCTGTGTCAAGATGTAAGAGTTCTAAATCCCTTTTTTCTAAAGATTCAACACTACTAAATATTGAGGGTACAGCTGTCGGACCATGTACATTCCCATTCTTATCTATTTGAGCAATTATAGTCGAAAGAGCTGTGTCATATAATCGTAAACCTTTATCATATAATGCGGGATTCTCCCCATTTTCAACCTTTTTACTTACCATTGCTATCTCTGCTGGTGTTAACAAGGATTCTGGCTTGAAATCAAATACTCTTAAGATGAATCTCTGTCCTTTATCCTCTACCTTGACAAGTTCTCCTCTTTCAACTAGAATATTTTCATTAATTCTAAATTTGACGGTTGTGCCTTCGACCCATACAACTGTTCCTAGCCTGATATGTTATCACCCCAAAGATATCTTTCTCTGAAATTGGCAGATTTTAAATCTGAGAGAAAATCATTTTCAAAACTTTTATCCTTTAAAATGTCTAGAAAAAGCATTTTGTCAACTTCAAGTTCATTGTCACTTATTTTTGCTAACTCATGAACAGCTTTTAAGGGATATGGATAACCTGGTATAGCTATATCTTGGACGAAAGACAATTTTCCAAGTATTTCCTCTATGGAATATCTTTTTAATGACTTTCTTGATATGTCTATTCTAAAAGCATTTTCACCTAGTTCAGAAAGTTTCGCAACCACTATATCTCCCAGGAACCATTTTGGTAAGGAATCTTCTCTGAAAAGTGGGTGATAAAACCAAGGTAAACCTCGGTAAATTTTTTCACCTAGATTTATTAAATAGCCTATAACACTTTCTCCAGTATTCAATGAAAGTTTACTACTTTTTGTTAAACCCACTAATATTCCACCTTTCGACGAAACAATTTTATCCAAGGTTTCTACTAGATTCCTAGTCGATTTTTTTAAAAGTGGAGGTATCGAAAGGCTACGATCTAATATAACTATATCTCCAGGAGAAATGAGATATGAGAGTTTCATAATTTCTTCGAACTCTATTCTCATAAGCCATTCTGCCGCTTCTTCCTTTTTTTCTATTATAGTCAATCTTTTTATTGGGCCTCTGATTTTAGCTTTATTTAAACCTTGCCAAACACCTGCTGCAACTTTGGCCTCGACTATCCGCATAGTACCAAGATTAAAGAGAACTTTTATGCTGGCATCTACACTTAATATTTTTTTATTATGTGGTATTTCATTTAGATACCTAAAATATTCTCGTTGTATAACAACTCCCTTTACCTCCTTATTCTTTATTTTTAGCACAGGATATGGATTCAAGATGGGATAGCCTTCCAAAGTATACTGTATAATTCTTCTATTATCGACATAGATTTTCCTTAATTTATCAAATATCAAAGCTATATCAGATCTACGGAATCCAAGTAATATGCTTTCTGTCATTATAATCGATATATACTATATATTGTAAGTCTTAAAAAAGTAGTCTTAATAACATAAAAATTTTACAAAACACATTTTTGTTAAGGATATGATATTGTTATAACAGTAACAATATTTTGCTACTGTATTACCTCTTTTTAGGAGAACATGGTAGCAATTTTTTGTTACCATTGAAGTTCAGTTGTTATTGTACACTACTTATATATACTAGTTATGACGATTATATTACTGAGATAATACATACGTACTATATGGGTTCAAAGGAATGGTCGTAACACTTCACTACGTTTCGTTTCATCCAACATTAATATATGATGGTTTTGAAAAGATTAGGCTAGCTTACCCTGTCGAACGTGTATATTTATTGTATGACGGCAAACAAGATAAATACGGATATGTATCAAAATACAATGTAAGACGTTTAAAGGGTGTTCTCTCATTTTTTAAACCAATTGTTCTACCGGTTAATCCTTTATCTTTTAAAAGTGTTTATAGTAGGGTTTATTCGATTATCAAGTTTGAGATGGAAAGAGGAAAAGAAGTGTTAGTTGACATTACAGATATGCCATCGATAATGGCCTCAGCTGTGACAGTCGTAGTTACACAGTTTAAAAATGCTAAAATTTATAGTGTCCAGTCGGAAAATAGGGGAGATTTTATTCCTGAACCTGACACTATAGATTTCGAGGAATGGGTTACACGAAAAGATAATAAAAGAGCATTAGAGTTACTTGGTGTTGGACTACCTAATAATCGTAAGGAAATACTTGATCCTAATAAAGATTATGAGAAAATCAGGATACTGAAACTTCTGTATGATAAAGGTGGAAAAGCGGACAGTATAAAGACCATAATTAGATGGTCGGGTGAAGAGATAACTGCAATCAATAAGGCTCAATACAGTAGATGGATTTCTGAGCTTGAGAGTAAAGGTTTTGTTCAAAGAGAGTATCGGGGGAAAAATAGAAGAGTTCTATTAACAGAGTTCGGAAAGGCATATGTTGAAGCAACGAGAAGAATAGAGGAAATTAAAAGAAAAGTTTCCGAGATTGAGAGAAAGATAAAATTACCGCAACCAATTGGATTTTAACTTTTCTGTGATTCTTTCTCAAGCGATTCTAATTCTTTTTCATATGATGACAACTCCCTTTTTGTTTCCCAAAGAACAACAAGTATGAATACAGTCAAAATGATTATTGATATTACATCAATTATGAATTCAGGAGAATTGGGATCGATTAATATCAGAGAATAGATAGCCAATATTAAGAAAGTCATAGCTATCGTAAACGCGATTCTTGATAATGTTGGATCCATTAAAAAGAATAGTATTTATAGGATAATATAAATGTATAGATTAAGCTGTCTATGACTGGTGAAACATAAATATGGAGAGTCTACAAGAAACGGAACAATCTAATTCTCAAGAAGAAGACGAGATAATACTCAGTATTAGGAACTTAACTATAGATTTCAAGGTTCCTAGAGGATTACTTAGAGCAGTAGATAAACTTAATCTTGACGTATATAAGGGTGAATGCCTAGGTATCGTTGGTGAAAGTGGATCAGGTAAATCGGTGCTGGCTCATGCTATTTTACGTCTAAAGGATCCTAACGAAATTATTAGGGATGGAAAGATATTATTTGAGGGCCGTAATGTTTTCGAATTTTCCGATAAGGAATTACGAGAATATAGATGGAAAGACGTATCTATAGTTTTTCAAGGAGCTCTTACATCATTGAACCCTGTTTTAAGAGTTATTAGCCATATGGTTGATACAGCAGAAGCCCATGGTATAAGAGATAAAAAAAGTGTTATCAAAAAAGCAACCGAGCTTTTAGAGATGGTAAGGCTTGACAGTGATGTAGTTTTGAGAAGATACCAGCATGAATTAAGCGGCGGAATGAAACAAAGAGTTGTTTCTGCACTAGCTTTATTGCTTGATCCAAAGCTGGTTATTCTCGATGAGCCTACATCAGCACTGGACATGTTAACTCAAAAATTCTTCGTTAAAATCTTGGCAGAAATTAAAAGAAAAAAGAATATTACTATGATGTTCATAACGCATGATATCGCTACTGTAGCTGAAATAGCCGATAGGGTAGCAGTGATGTATGCGGGAAAAGTTATTGAAGTGGGTCCAGTTGAAGAAATATTTTATAATCCATTACATCCCTATACTAAGGCACTCTTAAACTCAATACCGAGCGTAGTAGGTGATGTAAGCCAATTTAAACCAATTCCTGGAATACCTCCTGATCCTGTTAATCCTCCTCCAGGATGTAGGTTTCATCCACGTTGTCCTTTTGCTACAGATACTTGTTCTAAGGTTGAGCCTAATCTAGAAAAAATAGGCTACAAAAGATGGATATCTTGTCATAGGTGGAGGGAGATAAATCATGTCTGAAGTTTTAGTTGAGACTAAAAATTTAGTAAAAGAATTTAAGATAAGGCGTCGTTTTGGTGGAGGAGACCGGTTTATAAGAGCAGTCGATAATGTATCGATAACATTAAGAGAGGGAGAAAATTTAGCGCTAGTTGGAGAGTCAGGCAGCGGAAAAAGTACTTTAGGCAGATTGACCCTTGGTCTTCTCAGACCTACTTCGGGAAATGTTTTCTATATGGGAAAGGATATCTGGAAAATGACAAAAGAAGAATTTAGAGAATTTAGACGAAATGCCCAGATAATTCATCAGGATCCATACTCCTCCTTTAATCCTGTTAAAACTATTTTCTATTCATTATCTACTCCATTACTACATCATAAGATAGCTAGAAACAAGAGAGAAGCATATCATATGGTTGCTGATCTATTAAGGCGTGTTGGTTTGGAGCCTCCATCTGATTTCATGAACAGATATCCTTCAAGAATGAGTGGTGGACAGCTACAAAGGATAGCTATTGCTAGAGCAATAAGTTTAAGACCAAAATATATAGTTGCAGATGAAGCTGTCTCAATGCTAGATGCCTCTTTAAGACTCGGCATTATTGATCTATTATTAGATCTTCAGAAGGAGTACGGTTTATCTTATTTATTTATAACACATGATTTAGGAATAACTAGATACTTTATACATAAGGGAGGTGGAAAAGTAGCGGTAATGTATCTAGGCAGCCTTGTTGAACTAGGTAAGGGTGAGGAAGTGATACGTAATCCTTATCACCCATATACAAGAATTTTAGTCGAAGCTTCACCTATACCTGACCCAAAAATGGCTAAGTCGCGTGGAATACCTAAGCTAAGAAGTTTAGATATTCCCAGTTTAACAAATATTCCTCCCGGGTGTAAATTTAGTTCACGCTGCCCATACGCAGATACCATATGTGAAAAGAAAGTCCCCGAATATAGAAAAGTCGATGATAGATTAGTAGCTTGCCATTATGCTGAGCAATTTAAAACAGGAGAATAATAATATTTTTAATTTTTTGATGATTAATAACATATAAAATTTTTGAGTAAAGCTTAAATTCCAATTTATCTTAATTATATAGTAAAGGAGAGCAACATGAAAAAAAGAATATTATTAGTGTTAATATTGGTTGCCATTTTTGTTGTACCAATGCTTCCAACGACGAACTATACGTATTCTCAGCCTCAACAGAAGACTGTTTTTACCATTTCTGGAGGGAATTATAAGCCTCCACCTGTAGGTCATTTTAACTTCTTTGCTCCTGGATTCCTAGGTGGTCTTATGGATTGGGTACTTGAGACATTGACTGATTATGTTCGAGTAAATGATACATATTTGCCCGGATTAGCTACAAATTGGACACTTTCCCCAGACTATATGGTATTTAAAGTAACTTTAAGGAAAGGTGTAAAATGGCATGATGGTAGGGAATTTACTGCAAAGGATGTTATAGCAACATGGTATAGCGGTATCTATCTCAGAAGAGATAGACCTTGGTATTATCTAAAGAATATTACGGTCGTCGATGATTATCACCTGATATTCTATATGAAAGAGCCTAACGATTATGTCCCGTTCTACGTATTATGGCACTACAACATAGTGCCATATTCTCAATATGGACAATTCTCTGATAAAGTGTTAGAATTAATAGGGCAAGGTTACGATATATTCAAGAATCCTGAGAAATTTGAGCCAATAAGAAAGGCCCTTATGGACTATAGGCCTGAGAAGTTCATAGGTACCGGACCATATAAATTGAAGAAGATAACTGATACTGAGATCATACTTGAGAAATTTGAGGATTACTGGAGTGGCCCCCCAGAAATTGATGAAGTACGTTTAGTAAGAATAACTTCAAACGATATTTATTGGAGCATGGTACTAAGCGGTAAGATAGATTGGTATTGGGGTACACCAACACCCGAGACTCTTGATCAACTTAAGTCAAAGCCTTTTGCACAGATAGTTAAGATCAGAAGGCCTTTGGGTCCATTAATATACTTCAATTATAAGAAATATCCACTAAATATAAAGGAGGTTAGACAGGCATTTGCCTATGCTATAAATAGGACTGAGCTTGCTTGGATACAGTATCCTATTGGTGGTATTCCAGAAGATTACATGGTTGGATATTCCACTTTATATATGCGAAGATACTTGAATGACTCATTCATTAACACTTATGTAACTAAGTTTAGATATGATTACGATCCGAAAAAGGCAGAGGAGCTACTTCAAGGTTTAGGATTTAAGAAAGGATCAGACGGAGTCTATGTAACTCCAAATGGCACACGTCTAGAATTCCAACTTGTATTTGACGGTTGGTTATCTGCACCTGCCGCAGAGGCATTGGCAAATCAGTTAAGGAAAGTTGGTATAAAGCTAAACTTGAGAAATATGGGTTCAGGAGCCTATTGGGCTTCAGATGGACCATTCTATCAGGGTAGATACGATATAGCAATAGGCGTTTTCGCAAGTCCAGGATTTAGTTTCGAAGAATTCTTCTACAAGTATAGAGTAGTATATCCTGGAAACCACTTCCCAGATTTGTGGGAAACACCATGGACAAGTAAGCCAGTGAACGTTACAGAACTTATACGTATGTTACAGAAATATCCAGTCGATGTTACTGAAGCAGAACGTAATAATGCCATGGCTTTATTAACATGGATAACAGGAAATTATGTCCCAGTTATATCACTCTTCGAAACACCAATCATAATATATGTTAACAAAGAGAAATTCACAGGATGGCCTTCACCAGAAGACATGGATTACTGGAACAGCTTAGCCTCATATGCAGCCCATGGAAGAGCTCTGTTATTTAAGAGACATATAGTTAAACCTTACATGTTCTTGACTGTTCAAGTTGAGCCAGCAGAGGGAGGAACACTAAGCTTAGCTCCAGGAGAATACAAATATGCTAAAGGTGCCAAGATACAAATTACAGCGCAACCGAAGAGTGGATACAAGTTAGATAAATGGATACTTGATGGAAAGGAGGTAAAGGGTCCAACGATAACTATAACAATGGATTCGCCTCATACTGTTAAAGCTGTATTTGTGAAGGAGCAGCCACCGTACGCGCTTTATGCTGGAATTGTGGTCCTGCTAGTTATAATTGTCGTAGCAGTTTATCTCTATATGAAAAAGAAAGGTACATAAAAAATTTATATTATTTTTTGTTTTTTCTTTTTGGTATCCTATATGAAGTGGATATATAGAAGAATCATAGTTCTATTCTTAACAATATGGGTAGCTATAACTATAAACTTTTTCTTAGTAAGATTAATGCCAGGAAATCCTATAGATATATTAATCATGCAATACATGGAAATGGGGTATTCTTACAAAGAAGCAGTGACGGCGGTGTCAGCCATTGTACCATTTATACCGAATGAACCTATCTGGAAACAGTATATAGATTTTATTTTAGGTGTATTTAGGGGAGATTTAGGTAGATCGATTACCTTAGCTGTTCCTATTGGTCAACTTTTAGCTTATGCCATCCCATGGACAGTTTTCATAGTGTCTATCTCTTTAATTATTAGTTTTTCTATAGGGATTGTTCTGGGGATGTATATAGCATATAGAAGAGGGTCTTTGCTCGATAAGGCTTTATCTCTATTGGCTTCCGTACTAGGCGGTTTTCCACATTATGCAGCTGGCGTCTTGTTAGCATTATTTCTAGGTGTTGAGCTGAATTTATTTCCTATAATTGGTCCCTATGATCCTGAGGTAGAGGTAGGATTTAATCTGCCTTTTATACTCAGTGTATTTAGGCATGCTGCACTACCGGTATTGACCTATTTCGTTACTTCATTTGGTGGATGGATGTTGTCAATGAAGAGTAGCACTGCATCTGTCTTAGGTGAGTATTTTGTAGTTGCGGCTGAGGCGAGAGGATTACCTAGAAGAAGAATTGTTTTAACATATGTTGGGAGAAACGCAATCTTACCGTTATTTACAAGACTTGCAATTTCCATTGGATATATGTTTGGTGGTGTGGTATTTATTGAAAACATATTTTCTTATCCAGGAATTGGCCAGTATCTCACTATGAGTCTTACAAATCGTGACTATCCGTTAATGACTGGTTGTTTCTTAGTTACTACTATGGCTGTGGTTTTATCAAATTTTGTAGCCGAGCTATTATATAGTAGGTTAGATCCACGTATTAGAACAGGTGGTTGAGATGTCGAATGAAAAAGGATTTATGACACATGACATTAAAAGTTCAATCAAAACGTTTATAAAAATACTAAGAAAATATCCTTCTTCGATTGTTGGTCTGATAATTATTATAGGCTATGCGGTTATGGCTTCAATAGGTCCTATATTATTACCATATGATCCTTCTCCAAAGATTCAAGATCGTTTTCTACCTCCGTCTTTGCAGCATCCCTTAGGTACTGATTTTGCTGGAAGGGATAATTTGGCACAGATCGTTCATGGTTCAAGAGATGTGCTTACGGTGGCAATTTTAACTGCTTCAATAACAGTCATAATTGCTTTTTCAATAGGTATATTTTCAGGATATATGGGTGGAAAGATAGACACTGTTTTGACAACTATCATGGATATTTTCCTAATTATACCTAGTTTTCCATTATTAGTAATTGTTGCCGCAAGCGTTCCTAGAGCTTTAACTGCTGTGGAAATAGCATTTGTTATAAGCCTTGTGGGATGGGCGGGTCTTGCAAGAGCCATAAGATCACAGGTACTCGCAATTAAACGTTCTGCTTTTATTGAGGCAGCAAGGTGTTTAGGATTAAGTAGTTCAAAGATTGTTTTTGGTGAAATTTTGCCGAATCTTATGCCTTATGTTGCTATGAATTTAATATTATCTATTATTGGTGCTGTGTATTCACAAGTAGGTCTCTATTTTCTTGGATTGCTACCTTTTACGACGATGAATTGGGGAATGATGATTAACATAGCGATGCAACAAAGCGCTTTAATTAATCCTAAAGCTTGGCCTTATTTGTTGTCACCAATAGGTGCAATCATATTGTTGCAGACAGGTTTTATACTCTTTATGAGTGCATTAGAAGAAATATTTAATCCTCGTTTAAGAACAGAATAACTATTTAAAACTTCTTCTTATTTTCAGCCAAAAAGCTAATTTTGGACTATTGCACATAATTAGATGGGTGAAATGCATGTATAGTTGGTATAGATGGATGCGAAGAATGCGTTATATGATGCCGCCGCCAGTACCTTATCCCTATCCATATGTTCCACAACAACCGCCAGCACAACAACAAACAACTCAACAAGGTCAGCAATATCAACAAGGCTACTATCCTCCAATGCCACCAATGCCGTATTGGATGCCTCCTCCACCTCCGGCTACTCCCGAAGATGAGTTAGCTATGCTCGAAGACTATAAACGAGCATTAGAAGAGGATCTTAAAGAGCTTCAAGAAGAAATAAAAAGTGTTGAAGAAAGGATAAAGGAATTGAAAAAAATGATGGAAGAAGGAGGACAACCAAGTGGGTTTCGGCCTTAGTGAGGGTATAGATATGGGTTATGGTTGGGGTAGAGGTCAAGGAAAAGGAAGAGGTAGAGGAAGAGGAGGATACGGTGGTTATGGAGGATACGGAATGGGTTACGGCCCTGGATATGGTCCTGGTTTTCAGCAACCAGGTATGGGTCAATACACAAGTATTCCTCCTCCACCTCCAGGAGCATTACGTGTAGCTGCAAGTGTGGATGAAAATGCAGGGATAAACTCCAGAATTTCAACAAGATTTGCAAGGTCTATGTATATGGCTATTATAGATATTTCTGCTGGAAAAGTTGTCAATGTTAACATTGTACCTAATCCTGCTGCTAATGCAATGGGAGGAGCAGGTATGATGGTTGCTCAATGGCTTGTAAGCTGTGGTGTTAGGGTAGTGATAGGATCTTCATATGGACCTAATGCTGGTGGAGCATTAGCTCAGGCAGGTATAACTACACATACTGTGCAGCCTGGAACGCCGGTTATCGAAGCACTTCGCCAGTTGGGCTTGGTGAAAGAATAAGTGGAGATTGTTGTAGCCAGTGGAAAAGGAGGTACTGGTAAAACTTTTATTTCTTCAAATTTTTCTATTTTTTTAAAAGAAAAAGCTAAGGGAGTTATTGCTGTTGATGCAGATGTAGAGGCACCTGATTTATTAATAGCTCTCGGCGGTGCTTTACGAACTCTTTGGAAAAAAGACATATTTGAGTCGGAGAAAGCAGAAATTAACCAGGAAAAATGTACACTTTGTGAAAATTGTATAAGTATTTGTACTTTTCATGCACTTAAAAAAAATAATGGTAAGATAACTGTTGTACCTGAGTTCTGTGAAGGATGCAAAGCATGTTACTATGTATGTCCTGAAAAAGCAATATCATTCTATATGAAGAAAACTGGAATATTATACGTCGCAGTTTCTAAAACAGGGATACCGGTTGTGACAGGAGATCTTAGTTTAGGTGAAAGAAACATGGGTCATATAGTGTATGAAATAAAAAATGTTGCAAAAAGCTTGGCTCTTAAGGAAAATATCAATTATAGAGTTATTGACGCTGCTCCTGGTATAGGATGTACAGTTATTTCAAGTATTGCTGGGGCAGATTACTTAATTGTTGTAGTAGAACCTATGACTCCTTCACTGAAAGGGGCTAGAAGATTGATTGAACTTTCAAAACATTTTAACGTTAAAGCTTACGCTATTGTCAATAAATATGACCTTAACGTTAGTGTATCTGAGAGAATAAATAAACTACTTGGCGTACCTATCTTGGGAAAAATAAGATATGATAACCTTGTTGTTGAATCTTATTCACAAATGCTTCCGTTGATAAAATATTTTCCTAAAGCTGACATTGTAAAAGAAATGATAAACTCATTCGAAAATATATGGGAGGTAGTTACTAGTGAGTAAAGTAATAGCTGTAGCTGGGGGTAAAGGAGGAACAGGCAAGTCACTTATAGCTGTTAGTTTAGCCTATATTTTGTCGTTAAATAATGGAAAAGTTTTGTTGGTTGACGCAGATGTTGAAAATCCATGTACTTATACTCTTATTCCATCATATGAGATTTCTAATGTAGAAATTACTGAGTTTAGACCCAAAATTAATGAGAGATGTACCCTTTGTGGAGCTTGTGTAAAACTTTGTCCGGAACATGCGTTAATGATAATTCCCAATAAGAGTGTTATATTGATGGAGAATCTTTGTTCCGGATGCAGTGTATGTAAGATTATATGTCCATATAACGCAATAGATGAAGACCATTATATAACTGGATGGATAAAACACATGAGGTCAGAGAATGACAATCTTGATATGATTGTTGGTGAGTTAAATCCTTCGAGTCGTAGAGCGGTTAATATGATAATAAATGTTATAGAGTATATTGGTGATAAAAATCTAAAGTATCAGTATACTGTTATAGATTCACCTCCAGGTACTGGTTCAGGGGTATATGCTATACTTCGTGAAGCTAATGTAACACTTGCTATTACGGAACCAACGAGACTGGGATTAAATGATTTGGAAAAATTTTATCTTTTATATAAGAAATATGGTGATATTAGGAATCTTCTTGTCGTCATAAATAAGTCTAGTTTAAAAGGAGGAATTTTAGAAAAAGTTATTTCCTTTATTGAGAAAAATAAGCTTACATATTGGATGATACCATATGATATAAAGGTAGTAGAAGCATACTCGAGGGGTCTACCTGTAGTTCAACTATATCCTGATATATCTTTTTCAAAAGTAATAAAAGATATAGCATATTATATTTCTAAGGAGTATGAGTAAATGCGAAATTTGCGGCAAGCCAACAGATAATCTTTTTAAATGTAACATATGTGGTAGATTAGTATGTAGCGAAGATTACAATTTTAGTAAAGGGATATGTGCTGCATGTGAGGAGTCTTTATGTCAGATATGTGGAAAAAATTTGTCTATAGGCTATTGTAAGATATGTGGTAGATTAGTATGCGAGGAATGTTCTATTCGTAGAGGACCTGAGTTAATATGCAAAGAATGCGCTAAAAAGATGAATATAATTTAATGTTCAGATATGTTTAACCATTTAATACCTATTTTATTCAATGCATAGCCAAATTCCTTCAGGTAATCACCATAGCATAACATCCAATGGAATCCTCTCATCTTCTCCAAAAGAAGTTTCCAATCACCATCTATTTCGACATCTATTTGCGATCTACATATATCAAAGTTTGGGGAATCAATTATTTTGCCTCTAAAACCTAACCATAGTTTACCCTCAAAATCCGGATCAATTACTGTAACTGTCTGATTCTTTTTCATATAGACTTTTGGAGCAGCTCCGTAATCCGACTCAAAATGAGTAACTATATCTGCCGGTTCCCTACTTATTCCGTCCATCCTACGAGGAGCAGTACAATGAGCCAATGTAACTATTCCATGATGTGGAGTGGTAGGATCATTGAGAAAAACTGGGAGACCAGAGATATAATGCAGTAATACGCCTGAAGGAATGACAACAAGGTCGGATTCGCAAAAAGCTATGTAGCCTTCGTCGTTAAGTAGACTAAGGGCTAGGCATGCAGTTGTTCTGGCTATAGGCATTATTGTTCCCATACATTCATTTATTGTGATATGATAAGCATCATGTTCTTTTAGCAGATCTTTAAACACATAATATAAGATAAACGCATTTGTTACAAATTCCATTTTTGTTTTAAGTTCTACACCTTTCTCATTCAAATATTTCTTGGCTTCAATTCTAGCTCTCTCAACAAGTTTTGAATCATTTTTAGCTTTTTTTAATCTTTCAGAAAGCTCACTATATGTGATTGTTATTATATCAAATTTCCAAATCTCTTTAGCGAGTTTTGGTCCATATACTCGTCCAATACCCCAGCCAGCAGGTCCACCTACAGCAATTATTCTACTTCCAATAGTATTTTTTAATCCATATAATGCACGTAGTTTCCATGTGAGCTCTTCAGTGTCGTCGATTATGATATCATCAATTGAGACTCTCGGATTCATATAGCGATCTGTTCTTTCTCGAAGTAAGATAGGATATATAATTTCGTACCATAAATAAATAGGACCAGATTTATGTCTAATAAAAAATAGTATCCATTTACCATATTCACATAACTTGTTAAGTAGTTCTTTAGATCCTGAAGCAGGATAAATTAGTATTACATCGACTTTTTTCAACTCATCTTCAATTTCATATATATCATTTATAGTTTTTATTTTTGTTATTTCCAAGATCTCTAGCTTAAAATCAACATTTTCTTGAATCTTCACTAAATCATCCTTTATGCGTAAAACCTCTCTATCAACGTCTTCATCCGTATGTAATCCTCCCCAAGGTCTCCAGCTAGTCATATCTTTTCGTTGGTAGATTTGGAAAACTAGGACAGGTTTGACTACAAGTTTTTTACCAATTCTTTGATATTTTTCCATAAGATACGATTATATAATGTCTTACTTTAACATTGCTAGGTTATTTTAGTATGATTTCTCTAAATATGTTGGATAAAATTTTTAGTCTATATGACGATGTAATATTGAGAAAATATGCCTAAATATGTTTTTGGACCAGTGCCAAGTAGAAGATTCGGTAGATCTTTAGGAATAAATAACATTCCACCAAAACACTGTACATATTCATGTGTTTACTGTCAAGTTGGAAGAACTTCATTTTTTGAATATCATAGGAGAAAATTTTATGATCCTGACGAATTAGTAGATGAGGCTGTCAACATAATAATCAAAAATTACAATATTATTGATTACGCAACCTTTGTTCCTGATGGTGAACCGACACTTGATATAAATCTTGGTTACGAGGCAGAAAAAATAAAAAATGACACCAGTGTGAAAGAGGCTATTATTACTAATTCTTCACTTATATGTGATAATTCTGTTAGAGAAGATTTGAAGATATTTGACGCTGTCTCTCTTAAGGTTGATGCCGTAACATATGAGACTTGGATTAAAATAAATAGACCTCACCACAGGCTAAAACTAGATAATATTTTAGAGGAAATTATAGATTTTTCAAAAAGTTATAATGGAACATTGTTTACTGAGACGATGTTAGTAAAGGATGTAAATGACAATATTGAGGAAATAGAGAAAATAGCATCTTTTCTACGTAAAGTTAAGTTAAATAAAGCTTTTATTAGTTTGCCTATAAGGCCTCCGGCTGAAAAATGGGTGAAGCCCTCGGATGAAGAGAAGGTATTAATTGCATATAATATATTTGCAAAGTACTTAGGTAAAGAACACGTGGAACTTCTTATAAGTTATGAGTCTGGAGATTTTTATAGGGTGGATGATCCAATTAGTTCTCTCTTGTCTATCGTTTCAGTTCACCCAATGAGGATAGACTATGTTTATAAATTTTTGGATGAAAACAATATAGAGCATTGTATTTTAGACAAGCTTATAGAAGAAGGAATTATATTAAATGTTAAGTATGGTGGATATACCTTTATTGTAAGAAAACATCCAGAAATTGGCAGGAAAAAGAAATGAAAAGATGTTTTTATTGTACACGTAAACCTATAGTGTATTTAAGATATGCAGATTTACAACTCTGTGAAATTCATTTTATAAATTATTTAGAAAATAGAGTAAGAAAAACTATTGAAAAATATAATATGATTAAATCTGGTGACAAAATTCTCATAGCTGTATCTGGGGGTAAGGATAGTACAACTCTGCTTCACATACTATATAAGTTGGCTAAGGAGTACAATTTTATCCTCCACGGATTAACTATAGATTTAGGTATAGAAAGATACAGAAGTTATATTCAAGTTGCAATAAACAACTATAAAAAACTAGGAGTAAATTACACTATCTTTGATCTTAAAAAAGAGTACGGATTCTCTCTTGATGATGCAGTCAAAGTGTTTACAAATCGTAAACCTTGCTCGATTTGTGGAATTATAAAAAGGTATATTATCAACGAATATGCTTATGATAATAATTTTGACAGAATAGCAACAGGACATACGCTTGATGATATTACGGGATTGTTGCTCTTCCATATTTTAAGAGGAAATATAAGTTATCTACCTAAACTTTCTCCTGTGCTTGAAACTAAACATAAAATGGTAACGAGAATAAAACCATTAATTGAAACTTATGAAAAAGATATCGAATTATATGCTAGACTAAAGTCTTTTTCAATAGACACTAATAAATGTCCTTATTATCACAACGCTATTATATCATTTTATAAAAGAATCATGGATAAAATTGAGAGAAAATCACCATCAACCAAAATTCTCTTTCTAAGGTCAACATTAAAAAGAATTAATCCATATGTTAAAGGTATATTGGAGATTCAAAATATCAAGATGTGTAAGAAATGTGGGATGCCTACAACTAAGGAAATATGCTCTTTTTGTAGGATTAGACAAGTAACATTAAATGGTCAGCAGGTTAAATGAAAAAATCCTAGTACCTTCTCTTTTCTCTTGATGAGTTCATTGAATATGTCCACTGCGTTTTTCGTTTTTTCGATATATACACGTATTTTTTTCTCATGTAGATATTCTATTGTTTTATTATCAATTTTCATTACGCCATAATAGCCTGTTCCTATAACGATAACTTGAGGTTTCTCTTTTTCAATAAATTCTTCGATATCCTCTACATAGAGATTATGTCCCTCTTTTCGCCACCAATTTGGGTATATTCTGCTATTAGAAATAACAAGGTCTTTAGTGTATACCGAATCGTCTATCTTGATTTTCCCGAAGGAATATTCTTTAATATTCATCATTAATATAATTATTATTGTTGTTATATATTTGCTAATAAGTAAGGACGTAATGATATTATGATAACATTAAGTTACGACAGAGGAACTATAATATTAAAAAATGTTACTGATTTTTCTCATATACCACCGTTTTTTAAGTATGATAAAAGAACAAAAAATTATAGAGCTCTAGCATATATGTATCCTTATACTATCAATTTTTTAAAAAAATATAATAT
>JAGGXB010000114.1 GCA_021163245.1 Thermoproteales archaeon | reverse complement strand
GAACAGATATTATCTCAAATCTTTTTCTAAATTTCCGTAAAAATTTTTTGATGTGTGATATACTTTTATATCTTATATCTAGTCGACTAACAAAATCTATTCCTTTTTCATCTGAGCACTCTTTACATCTTTCTAAAAAAATCCAATATTTTTTAGATATTTTTTGATGCTTTTCATCAATAACTAAAGGAATAGAAAATCCTTTAAATCTAAGTTTCCCAACATATGAAACTATTTCATCACATAAGTTAATATCATAATTTTTAACCTTGATATAAAGATCATAATATTTTTTGTTCATATACTAATCTATTCACCTTTTAGACCTAGTTTTAGCAAAGAAGTTTTTATTTTTTCTAAACCTCTAATATGTGGTAAAAAGCTGATCTTTACCTTGATTACGTCGTCCCCATCGTATAAAGTTAATTTTCCATGATATGCATTCTGTTTATTTAATCTGAGATAAAAATTAGATTTATCTACTCTCTCTCTAATATTGTTGAGAATTATCTGCACATCAATTTTATCTATATTAGAAAGGATATATTCAGCAATATCTTGAGCTCCTTGATCCTTCGTTATCTTGATTTTATAGAAAACAATAGGGTTTCCATAATGTCCATGGTAAGTATTATATGTCAATTTATCTGTTATATTATCTCTAAGATGTTTAGGTATAAGATTCATCAATGCCTTAATAACTTTTTCTCGTTTTTCAGTAGCATGTGAAAATGTTTCGATATCAATAGAAGAAACTATTTTTTCTTTTTTCATGATTATACTAGTATAAAATATATCAATAGAATAAAATACTTTATCTGTAGATTTTTCTTATACCACTGACCCAATTTCTCTCTTTATCACTTTTTATTACTGGATGATCAGGATCAACCATTACTATTTCATACCATTTATACATGCCATCTTCACCTACCCAATAGGAACCTAGAACTACTAGATTGGGATATTTTCTAGCAGCTCTTTCTTCAGCTATCAGTTGAGCGCTCTTATGTGGTGAGTATCCAGTACCCATTCTTTTTGGTCTACGTCCACTCCGAGGACGAGGACGATTTAGACCACCTTTACGCACTCTTACTCTTACCACGATAAATCCCTGTTTAGCTTTATAGCCTATTGCTCTAGCTCTATTAATTCTAGTTGGTTTTTTTACTCTTACAATAGTGGGTTCTCGTCTCCATTTAATTAATCTCTGTCTCATTAAAATAGCTAAGTTTGTATCTTTAGGCCTCTTCCAGAGTTCCGCTACATATTTATAGTAACCCATTATTCAATCCCTCATTTTCAATTTTTACGAAGCTTATAACTCTTACGCTAATAATTATCCATATTCAAGTGTTTTTGTCCATAAGGTATTTAGTACTTTATTTATAGGATTATAAAAAAATTTTTCTCCAGGGATAAACGCGGTAATAAGCAATTGTAGATTGCTTAATGGGTTTCCTAATAATAAGAGAGCATATGCGTACTCAGCATAAGATAATGCCAGGATAGAACTACTTATTATTTGAAATCCTAATACTCTTCTACTATATTTATCAGCTACAGCCTTTATTACTATATCTTCTTCTGAATATTTACCGTTCTCTAATACAGGAATTCTAATTCTGGTTGATGACGTTTTAATATTATAATTCTCAAGGGTCTTTTTATTGTAGCCAATTGAAGCTATAAAGAATTTACCTATTTTTGATAAGAAGAAACGAGTATATCCAAAGGTATGAAATCCAAGCATTCTTAAAATGCTCATTCTGGCTTGAATAATAGATAAATTTTCGGATAAGTGAAAAAAATTTTTTCCTAGTAATATATCTTTACTGAAACTACTTGAGCCATATGTTATTACATTATCCGGCAATTTTTCTGGATATTTAACTAAAGGAAGTTCAAATCCAGATATGATAAATATGTCACTGTTTGTTTCCTTAGGATTAATCCTTTTTGTATTAAAAAGAAGATTTGATTCATTGACTATTATTCTCCATATTTCATCATCAAAATATTCTTGATAGAAATTATCATTACTTATACATAGAGTTACATTATATCCATTTTTAGATAATACATCTGCTATCCATATACCCCATCAATCTCCATAGACATTAATTTCAGCATTGTTTTTCTTGTTTATTAATTGTTTAAGTTTAATAGCGGTCTCTGGTTTAGATAAATGGATAAATTTATCTTCCTTTATACTTGGAGTCGTTATACTAGCTATATAAACCCTATCATATTCTGAAGATATTTTTTTAAGTGATAAAGTTTCTAGATTATCTACTTTCTCTATTTTTATAAGCAATATTTTCTCAAGAAACTTTTTCTCATAAAGTATTAAGTCTTTTAAAGAAATTTTATCGACTAGAAATAGAGGCAGCTTTGATCTAAAAAAGCCAGGTAACTCAGTATCAGTTATTAAAGTAACCTTGTGTCTCATATTATTCTTTTTTAACAGTACAGTAAGTGAAACGGCATCAATTTCACGGCCTACTACAGCTATATTTTCTGCATCTTTCACTTTCTTCAACCTTAGATAATCTACTGATAATAGTTTGATTTATTTATCTTTAAATATTTTAAAGGGATTTTAAGGTTAAAAATCAGGACTACCAAGTAGTGATGAATCTAATGACTGTACAAATAGGTTTGGTTGGTAAACCGAATGCAGGAAAATCAACATTTTTTGCAGCTTCAACACTTATTGACGTAAAAAGAGCACCTTATCCATTCACTACAATAAACCCAAATATAGGTGTTGGTTATGCAAAACTGAGATGTGTATGTAAAGAATTTGGAGTTAAAGACAACCCTAAAAATTCTTTCTGTATCAATGGATGGAGATTTGCACCTGTAGAATTAATGGACGTTGCTGGTTTAGTTCCAGATGCATGGAAAGGTAGGGGATTAGGTAACAAATTTTTAGATGAGTTAAGAAGAGCAGATGCATTAATCCATATAATAGATATTTCTGGTTCTACAGATGTTGAAGGGAGACCCCTTAAACCAGGAGAACATGATCCTTTGATCGATGTAACCTTTTTAGAAAAAGAAATAGATATGTGGATGTTTCAGATACTTAAGAGGGATTGGGACAGGATCTCAAGAACCATAGACATAAAATCTTCAGAGAAAGCAAGAGAATTATATGAAAGGCTAAGTGGACTCGGTATAAAATTAGAGTCTATTGAAAATGCTTTACTTGAACTGAGTCTTCAAAATAAAAGAGTATCAAGTTGGTCTGATGAAGAGATATTTGAATTTATAAAGTTTGTAAGATGGGCATCAAAGCCTATGCTTATCGCAGCAAACAAAATTGACCTACCTTATGCCGAAGAAAATTATCATAGGTTAAAAAGGGAAATAGGAGACAAATATACGATTATACCTGTTTCAGCAGAGTCGGAGCTTGCATTGAAAAAAGCAGCTAAAGCAGGTTTGATTGAATATATTCCTGGTGAAAAAGAATTTAAAATAATTAAAAAACTAAATGAACGACAGAAAAAGGCTTTAGAATATATTAAGGAGAGAGTATTAGAAAAGTGGGGATCCACAGGAATTCAAAAAGCTATAGATACGACGGTTTTTGAACTTTTACACATGATAGCAGTTTTTCCAGTGGAGAATGAGAATAAATTAACTGATCATAATGGAAATGTTTTACCAGATGTACATTTAGTACATTCTGGAATAACAGCTAAGGAGTTTGCATATCTGATACATACTGAAATAGGTGAAAAATTTGCATTCGCAATTGATGTTAGAAATAAGAAAAGATTATCTGCTGATTATAAACTTAAACATCGGTGTGTGATTAAGATAGTGACATCAAGGTAGTATGGAATATGAATACATTGATAGAGCTCGAAGGGGTCTACTTTAAATATGCAGGATCAAAGGAATATTCGTTAAAAAATATTAATTTTAAAGCAGATAAAGGAGAATATATTTTAATAACAGGCCCCTCGGGATGTGGGAAAAGTACTCTAACAAGAGTACTGAATGGACTAATTCCAAACTTTTATAATGGCGAACTTAAAGGTAAAATAAAAGTTGTTGGCTTAGACGTTAAAAAAACTCCCGCATATAAAATGGCGAAATATGTAGGTACTGTTTTTCAGGATCCTGAAAATCAGCTTTTTTTATCTACTGTAGAGCGTGAGATTGCTTTTGGACTTGAAAATTTAGGTTTTAAAAGAGAAGTTATTAGAGAAAGAGTTCAGGAAGCTTTAGAGATGTTTAAGTTGAATGAATTAAAAAATAAGGCACCATATGAATTGAGCGGTGGACAACAACAAAAAGTAGCAATAGCGTCTATAATAGCTTTACGACCAAAAATTCTTATATTGGATGAACCTACTGCTAATCTTGATCCTTTAAGTGCTGAGGAAGTTTTACAGCTTATAGATAAATTAGTTAAAAGTCTAGGTATTTTAGCTATAGTCATAGAGCACCGTTTAGAAATTGCATTGAAATATGCTACTCGAATGATAATAATGGATAAAGGAAAAATTATAGCTGATGGGGATCCTAGGAAAGTGATAATATCTAAGGAAGCTAATATTGTAGGTATACCTAAAGTTGTTGAAATATATAAAAGACTAGTTTCTGAAAAGGTTAGTTTGAATACTATTCCCCTTTCACCAGAGGAGTTAGCTAAGTTATTCGTAAAGGTGATAAAAAAAGATGAAGAATAACGAAGTAGTTATAGAGACGAGAAATCTATACTATGCATATGAAGACGAAAAATATGTTTTAAAAAATATAAATTTACGCATAAATAAAGGTGAAATTATAGCTATTCTTGGAGAAAATGGAGCAGGAAAAACAACTCTCGTTAAGCATTTCAATGGTCTTCTTAAGCCTACGAAAGGCGAAGTTTTTGTTTTAGGTAAAAATGTTAAGGATATGAGTGTGGCTGAGCTTTCAAAGCATGTAGGTATAGTTTTTCAAAATCCTGATCATCAACTTTTTTCGGAGACCGTGGAAAAGGAGATAGAGTTTGCAATGGTAAATTTTGGTTTTGAAAAACATTATATTGAAGAGCGGATAGAATGGGCATTAAAGCTTATGGGATTGGAAAAGTATAGGAATAGATCACCATATACGTTGAGTATTGGGGAGAGAAAAAGACTTACTTTGGCTACGGTTTTAAGCTATGATCCAGACATATTAATTCTAGATGAGCCTACAGCTGGACAAGATTTTTTACAAAAGGAAAAAATTGCAGAGTTGATGAATCTTTTAAAACATAGGAAAAAGACTATTATTATTGTTACACATGATATTGAGTTTATAGTTAACCGTGTGGAAAGGGTTATTCTTTTAGTAGGTGGGAAAATAATATATGATGGTGATAAAAGAGGAGCTTTAACTAATTATAAATTGATGAAGGAAGCCAGGTTGCTGCCACCGCAAGTTTCGCAAATATCCTGGATACTATATAATTTAGGTGTGAAGTTACCTAAAGATATTTTATATACTGAAGAATTATTACGAGAGCTTCTAAGAATTTATAAGAGTTGATAATGAATGAGTTTTCTAGAAGGGTTTAAATTTAGACGAAAAGATACAAGGATTCATAAACTAGACCCGAGAACAAAGTTTATAATTGTCGTTGTTTATACTGTTCTTTCATTGATATTTTTCAATGTAATTCCTCTTTTTATACTGTTTTTATCCACAATTTTCCTTATCTATATGGCAGAATCTATGAATGAATGGAAAAAGACTATACGAGGAATGTTCTTCTTCCTAACCATAATATTTATTTTAAATTTTATTAGTATATCACAAAATAAGATAGATTATTCTCTGGCTATGGTTTTAAGATTTTTAACACTTACGTCTATCTTTTCATTTTTCTTCCTAACAACAACACCGGATGAATTGGCTTTAGCTATTGAGGCAAGTGGTATTTCAAGAGATTATTCATTAATGTTCACTATGTCACTAAGATTTGTACCTACATTAGCTAAAGATCTTCAGACGATAATGGATGCATTACGAAGTAGAGGACTTGAATTGGAAAAAGGTGGATTTATTCAAAGAATAAGGAACTATACTTATGTTCTTGTGCCTCTTATAGTTTATGAAATAAGAAGAAGTTTAATGATAGCTGAAGCATTGGAGGCTAGAGGATATGGTGCGACTGATAAGATCTCAACCTATTTTGAACTGAGGATGAAACGGATAGATTACATAATAACGGTTATTGCTATCATTATAACAATATTGGTGATACTGTTAAAAATATATGGAATGCTTCCCTCATGGCTTTTTATTAAGATATCTAATATTTAGAGTTAATAGTTGATCTAGATTTTAATACTTCTACCCAAGGATTTCCTCTAACGAAGCTAGGGAGAGTCTCTCTAGCAACAATTTTTATATCTTTCATATTTGTTTGTGTATTATCTTTTTTGTTAAGAAACGATATAAGACTAACTATATTTTCATTAAGTTCTCTTATACTGTTATTTAATACTGAAATAGCGTTAACTAGATCTCCTTGAGCAATTATCTCTTTTTCTGTATTCTTTTCTTCTTTATATAAAATCTTTTTTAATTCTTCGCGTAAAACATTTCTAACTTGGTTGAGGATTATTGGTAGAATTTTTTTATTTATTATTTCCTCAAGATTTTTTTCATATGAGCTAGGCGCAACTATCGCTTTAGCATTTTTCTGTTCTATTGAAGAACGAAGATATAACTCTGAAGGATTTATACCTTTTTCCTTTAGTTTTTTTCTAAATAGATACAAAGCTTTATAGACAGTTCTTTCTGACACATTTAGAGCAGATGCGATTTCTTTTGCTTTGCCGCCATGCTCCAAATAATATATTATTATTCTTCTTTCTGTTTTTGTCATTTTATCTAAAATTTCCTTTTGATACTCAGCTATACTCTTCACAATCAAGATAAATATGTTGGATAATTTATCTGTTTTTACTATTGTTGAAAATAATATTGCAATGGTGGGGCCGCCGGGATTTGAACCCGGGACCACTAGCGATCTGGTCAATATATGATTGTGATCCCCAGGCTAGCATCCTTCCAAGCTAGACTACGGCCCCTCCCCATATAACTTGATAACATTATTGAAGTATATATACTTACATTGATTTTTATTATTTACTTAGTCATTTAAACGCATTATTTTTATAATATCGGTAAAATAACCCACAGGGTCCTCTTTATATCTTTGTAGCAAATAACGAAAATATTCTAGAGAAAAATCTAGTTTTAGAAATGTTCTGATATCATTGTTTCTAAAAACCATAAAATTCAGTATTTGTGATAAATTTTTCTTTCGTGATCTTAGAGTAGCTGTTTCAAAATCAATTATAACTGGTTTGTAATCCTTAGTTATTAAGATATGGTTGATTGGCCTTGAAAGTTCTAGATGAGTTAAACCTATTTTATCCAAACTATATGCTTGAAATAAGAGATTCTTCAAAACATATCTTAATTTATCCCAATTTTTTTTATTCCCAAGGAAGATATTTAGTGGAATCCCATCTATATATTCCCAAATAATACAATTTTTTGAAAAAGTTATAAGTTTAGGACCAACATTTACGTCATTAGCGATCTTAAGCATTTTTGCCTCGTGTATAACTGAGTCTCTGTTTGAATCCAGTCTTCTTATCTTTATTGTTACAATTTTATCTGTTACATATTTGCCTTTTAAAACTATGCTAGTTGTACCTTTTCCTAGTATAGGAAAATTATCTATTATTTTTTTATCTCCTTTTAAAAAGGATTTTACTCCGAGTAGTTTGAGCTCAATTATTCTTTTTTTAAGACAAGAAAAATTTCCTTGTGGATAACATATTAGTCTAGTGATTAATGTTAATTTGTCTAAATTATCCAGGGGAATTTCCTCAAAAGCCATTTCTGTAAGAACCTACAAAAATCTTTATCTTTGCAATATGTAAAGATATCGTTTTTAACCACGATTTCTAAGTTAGTGCTAAACATATTAGATAAATCTTGAGTTATCCTTATTTTCCTAATATTATCATTTATAACTTTAACTACATTTACATATCGTGGCTTTTTTAAGACTATAGGTCTAGAATTTTCTATATATGGTCCTATAACTGTTTTATCCAAGTTATATTTATCTAGAAAATCAAGAATGTTATCTGAGTAAACTGGAGGACCTACATGTTTTATGACTGAAGGAAAGTAGAGTCTTTCTACTTCAAAGAGAATGATTATAGAATTTTCAGATACCCATATTGTAGAATCGAAAATATTAACCCCGAACGATTTTAAAATCCTTATCAGTGATTTTTGTATTCTTTTTAATTGTCCCCATAAAATTTCTTCATTGATGTTCTCAGGCTTTTTAGTTTTCAACAATAAGATATTACGTCTTGATAGCTCATTTTTAATATAATTATAATCTAAGGATATTGGTTTTGGATAAAAGAATTTTATTGAGGGTGAATATAGAAAAGCTCTGCTTGCAACTATAAATTCAGAAAGTTTTTGTAATGTAACAGCAGCTGCTGCGTTTCTTTTTTTATCTACAGGATCAATTATAATTAAGGGAGAATTAAATAGTTTGAAGACTTCCCTAATACTAGTGTAATGATTTGCGGGGTCAATTACAATATGCCACGGTATCCATTTTGCAGAGTTGATTAGAAGTTTTTCAAAACTACCAAAATAAATAGCTAAAATCTCTGTTAAATAACCTGAAAATCCACCGATTCTTATCTCTGCGCCATAAACATTTATTCCTTTCATAAATTTTTTAAGTAAGCGAATTTCATTTTTTAGTTCAGGATTTTCTTGTAGTTTTTCTTTAATATATCTTGTATGAAAGGGGGTTCTATCTACTGGACTTATTATCATATCTGGAGATGGAACATTATAGGCTGGAACAATCTCTATTTTTACATTCTTGTAAAAAAATTGTATATATGGATGTGTAGCATATTGCTCGATAGGAGTAGAGTTCAAGAAGAGACTGGTCTTTCTACCAATTTCTAGTCCAATCTCTTTTAGTTCTTGGGTCTTAGTAGATGGATCAAAAAGTAAAAATATATCTAGATCAACTTCACCCGATAGCCAGGTATCCTTTGCGTATGAGCCTTCCAGTTCAGCCTTAACAATTTTTTCGTATTTTTTTTCATAAATAATTTTATTAATTATGTGGAGTACTTCCTGAGCTATTTTATCAACATTTCTTCTTTCTTCTTTACTAGGTAAGATTTTCTTTAAAACTTCTTCTTTAATATCTGAAATTTCCTTCATCATCTACGACAACTTAAATGAGAATAAAGTTTTATAAATAGGGCCTCTCGAAGTTAAGATGCTTTGTTTTAATCGAAATTCTGTTACATCTATTTCTCCAATATCTATGTTTGAATTTCTAGTAATAGTTTCTATAAAATGTCGAGAAGGCCTCGTTTTCAGTCTTCCTATTGTTAAATGAGGTGTAAACTTTTTGTTTTCTTTTTTACCTATTCTAAGTTTATCAACAATTTGATTTACCTGCATACTTAGTTGTTTTAAATCTTCTTCGCCTTTCTCTACGCCAATCCATATAACTCTTGCTCTTTGAATAGAAGGAAATGCTCCTAAATACTTAAAATGAATTTTAAAGGTTGTCTTTTTAACAATTTTTAGTGCTGTGATGAGTTCTTTAATTTGTGATTCATATATTTCTCCAAGGAAACGGAGTGTTATGTGTAAGTTTTCTGGTTCAACAAATTTTATCTTTGTATTTTTGTCTTCTAGAAGTGCTTGTATTTTCTGAATTTTATCTACAATTACAGGATCTTCGATATCTATTGAGATAAAACTTCTAATTCTCTGATAGCTCATGGTTTTCACGCAAAATTTTTTCTTTGATCCATTTATCGATTATTTTACAACTATAAAGGTCATGTTCACCGCTGCCGCATTGATGAAGATATGGACAATAGAAACAGGGTATATCTTCTAAAAAATCAGGCAACCTAATTTTTTTAAAGACTTTTGGTGTAGGTCTCAAAATATATGTTTTTCTTCCTCCCTGTATTAGTGGTTCTCTTTCAAGCAACCCCATTCTTTCGAGACGCTTAATTATTTTAATACCTTTTCTACTGTCGACATTTATCTTTTTCCATATTTCTCTTTGAATAATTCCCTTATCACCAACATCCTTAATTATTTCTAATATCTTTCGTTCAAGGATTTCACTTACACTTCTAGCCAATTTTAACACCAAAGGCATTGACTGTACAGAGTCTTTATCTATGTTAATATAGCTAAAGAATTTAATAAATTAATATTGTTTGAAGCTTATAACTAAAGATATTATATTTGTACCTCAATATTAATAACTTCAAGAATATTTTTTAGATTTTTTCTTAATGTTGGAGTGGCAATATTAGCAGCTTTAGCGACTTCAGACTGTTTTCTTTTTTCATTGAGAATAACTGAAGAAATATATAAGGAAGCAGCAGCGACTCCCTTCGGTGTTTTACTCTGAAATTTTTTTGTTTCATCTATTTTATGAAGAATCTGTATAGCGAGTCTTTGGACTTCCATCGGTAGTCCAAGTTTACTTGCTATGCTTGGTATAAACTGCAATGGTTTAGATGGTCTTACAGCTGTAATAATTTTATGTTCTATCAATGTTTTATAATATTTTCTTAGGTCTTTGTCACTTACACGGGAATGCTTTACAAGTTCGTCTAAGTCGCATACTATTCTTTCTAATGATTTGCATGCAGCTAAGATGCATGCGCTGGCAAATCCAGCTGAAGATTTTCCTTTAATTAGATTTAGTTCTCGAGCCTTTTTATAATATTTAAATGCTTCATTCTTTACTATAGGAGGTAAACGTAAACTTGACACAATTCTATCTATCTCTATTTCTGCGTCCATAAGAGATCGGTCTTCATATTGTAGATATCTCTGTGTTCTAACCATTCGTTTAAATTTTCTATTTTTTTCAGAGGATAATCTCCGACCACTTTTATCCTTTATATATAATGAGCCTATTGAAATTTTTGATCCTAATGAAGGTGATGGATCAGCACGTGCTCTTAATATTCGTTGTGTGTCGTCGTATGCTCTCCATTCTGGGCCTCTATCAATAAGTCCTTCTTCTATAACATAGCCACATTCAGCGCATTTAAACTCGCCTGCATTTTCGTCATAAATTATTTTTGTACTTCCACATTTTGGACATTTTTTAATCATCTTTTCTTCCACCTTCTTTCATTTTCTATGAAAAGTGTTTTCCCTGTAAGTGAATTAGGAGTAATTTTTGAGGAGTCGATTTTAATAACAGCATATGGTTTTTTAACTGGACCTATAATATCATAAATAAAACCTATAATTCTCATTTTTTCATCATAAACTTTTGATCCTAAATGTAATTTTCTCTTTATTCTTACTATTGCATTGTTATTTCTAGTAATCACTATAACTTTCCCTATCTTTTTCATAGACCCGACCAAATAAATTATTGAGTCATAAAAACTAATAGCTTTAAATATTATTTTATTTAAATCATAATAAGCTTAACTAAGTTAGATAATAGTTTTATGTTTCTTAAAAAATACAATATAGTATTATTAATAATATACAAGTGGAAGTTGTGATAAACTCTTTATATTTAAGTTCTTTTGGGGAAATACAAAATTACACAAGTAGTTTATATATTATAAATTAAAATATTCTAGATAGGGGTTGATAATAATGTATCTAATACTTTCAATACTAGGCCCATTATTAATAGATGAAGACAAAAATATTATTGCTAAAAGTAGCTGGGGAAGTACTGAAGAAGACAAAGTTAATAATTTACTTAAAATAGAATCCGGAGAAATTCCAGAACCATTAGCTAATTTAATAATAAATTATAGAGATATTATTGATTCATTAGTAGTAGAGGATGAAAAACTTGCACAGAACATTAGTGCTATGTTTTCTAATCTTAGAGTCGAGGTGCAGCCAGGCATTCATATCTTTAAAAAATTCAGAGAAAATATACATGAGTATCTAAATATATCGTTAGAAGAATATAGAAAGGAGCTATATGAGATATCATTAGCTATTACTAGACAAAAAGTAAAAAAGGCGGCTGAAAAAAGAGATCTATTTATTGCACAGGCTATTAATGCTTTAGATGATGTTAATAAGACAATTAATTTGTTTGCCTCAAGATTACGTGAGTGGTATAGCTTACATTTTCCTGAGATGGACGAGCTTATAGAAGAACATGAAATTTATGCCGAAATAGTTAGTAAGATTGGTGGCAGAGATAATTTTACCAGAGATAAATTATCTTCTCTTGGAATAGATGAGGATCTTATTAATAAGTTATCTAAATTAGCTAGAAAGAGTATGGGAGCTGAAGTGACAGATTTTGACTTAGAAGCAATAAAAGGTGTATCTAATAATATTTTAAGCTTATATGAATTAAGAAGAAAATTAGAAAGATATATAGATGAAGCAATGTTGGAAGTTGCACCAAATATTAGAGGTCTCGTAGGTTCTCTACTTGGAGCAAGGCTGATCTCATTAGCTGGAGGTTTATCGAAGTTAGCTATATTACCAGCTAGTACTATTCAGGTTTTAGGAGCAGAAAAAGCTTTATTTAGAGCTTTGCGTAGTGGTGGTAGGCCTCCTAAACATGGTGTTATATTTCAGTATCCTGAGATACATAAATCTCCAAGATGGCAAAGAGGAAAGATTGCGAGAGCATTAGCAGCTAAACTTGCAATAGCTGCAAGAATAGATGCATTTACAGGAGAATATAAGGCTGATGAATTAAAAGAAGAACTTGAAAAAAGAATTAAGGAGATAAAGGAGTTATATGCTAAGCCACCAAAAAGAAAAGCTGAGATTAAAAAAGAGAGGAAAGGTAGATCATTTAGAAAGAGAAGTAAGAAGAAATTTAGGCGTAGGTGATAGATTTGATAGAAGTAACTGATGTAAAAAAACATGAAAAATTTGAAGGAGTATACTGGGTATTTTTTGAAGATGGGTCAAAAAAACTTGCTACCTTGAACCTTGTACCTGGAGTAAAAGTGTACGGAGAGCAACTTATATTTTTTGAAGGAAAAGAGTACAGAGTATGGAATCCATATAGAAGTAAGTTGGCAGGAGCAATTCTTAAGGGTTTAGAGAAGCTACCAATACGGAAAGGAATTAAAGTATTGTATCTTGGAGCAGCATCGGGAACAACTCCAAGCCATGTTTCGGATATAATAGGAGATAATGGATTACTATTTGGAGTAGAGTTTTCTCCGAGAGTTATGAGAGAGTTTGTAGAGAAATGTGTTTTGCATAGAAAGAATACGATTCCTATACTTGCTGATGCTAGGTTTCCAACAAGATACAGTTATCTGGTTGAACAAGTAGATGTTATATATGCTGATATAGCACAGCCATTTCAAAGTAAAATCGTTGTGGAAAATGCTAAAATATTTTTAAAGGAGGAAGGATGGATTATGCAGGCTATAAAAGCTATGAGTATCGATGTAACAATGGAGCCATCGGAAACATATAAAAAGGAAATAGAAGAGCTTGAAAGAGGAGGAGTTGAGATAAAAGAGGTTCATCATCTTGAACCGTATGATATAGCGCATGCATTTGTTGTAGGAAGAAAGATTTAATTTAAATAAAAAATTTTTATATAAAATGAAAAATATTATTTAAAAATCGTTGTAATGAGCTATGAGTGACGTAGTACGTTTCCTTAGCAGTAAAGGATATAAAGTTGTTGAGAATCAAGGTAGTGGATATTGTTTTGATGTTTTCGCAGTTCTACCTGATGTTGAAAATATGATTGTTCTTAAAAAAATAGAAAGTGTAGATGAATTAAAGAAGGGATTTACCGAGGATCTTAAAAAAATGGTTTATGTGTTCAACGTTACTCCCCTAGTTATAGGTGAGGACTTGGATAATCCAAAATTAGAAAACGGTATTGTTATGAGTAAAAATGGCATTCCTTTAATCACAGAAGAGACGTTTAAAGAAATGTTAAAAGGGGAAAAAATACCGTTAGTTTTTATGTCAAAGGGAGGAATTTATGTTAAAATTAATCCAGAGAAATTAAAGAAAAAGAGAGAAGAATTAGGACTAAGTTTAGGTGATGTGGCTTATAAACTTGGTGTCAGTAGAAGAATGGTATTTGATTATGAAAGAGGTAAAACAGATGTAACAGTATCAATGGCTCTAAAAATAGAAAAACTCTTGGGTGAGGATATATTTGAGTGTTTATCTGTTGAAAGCTTGAGAACACTTATAGAGAAGAATATTTCTAATAAAGGTTTTGAAGATAGAGAGAAGAAAAATATACGTGATAAAGCCTTACTAAAGGTGTTTGATACTTTTGAGAAACTTGGTTTCTTAAATTTTATATTTAAGAAAACACCTTTTAAATTAGCTTCTACAAAGCATACTAAAAGAGACCGGATAATAATCAAGAAAATAAGTTTAAAAGATCTTGACAAAGATGAGAATAGGGTTATTTTTCTGTTAGCTAATTTAACGAAGTCTAAAGCTGTATTTATAGTGGCTGATAAAGAATCCACTTTTGAGATACTAAACGATAATGTTATTTTAATACCATCTGATAGAATTGAAAAAAATGAAAGTATAGTCAAGGAATTAGTAAGTAGGAAACAAAACTGATGTTTCTGTGAAGGATTTTTTAGTGTATAGGGAAGGGCAAGTATCAATATATGCACCTAATCTTGAAAAATATAAGAGAGGAAGTCATTTAGAACCCGCATGGGCTCCCGTTTTCTATAATCCAAGAATGCGTTTGTCTAGAGATATTAGTATTTCTTTAATCAATGCATATTGTATTTTCTCGAATCGAAATCAAATAAATATAATGGAGCCTTTAAGTGCTACTGGAATAAGAGGTTTAAGATATGCTAAGGAATCAATTTGTGTAGCTAAGGTATTTTTGAACGATTATGATACCTTAGCATATAAACTAATTAGGAAAAACATTTTGTTAAATAGTTTATCGGAGAAAGTACAGGTTTTTAACAAGGAAGCAAATGCTTTAATGTATGAGTTTTCTGAAAAAATGGACATTATCGATTTAGATCCATTTGGTTCACCAGCCTATTTTATATCTTCGGCATTGAGAAGAATTAAGCATGGTGGAATGATCTGTGCTACTGCCACAGATTTACCTCCTCTTCTAGGAATATATCCTAATGTTTCATGGAAGAGGTATTTTGCAAAATCGCTCCGTACAGAGTTTAGTAAGGAAATAGGCACTCGGATTTTAGTTGGTTATATAGCGAGAGAAGCTATAAGGGTTAGAAAAGGTATACTACCACTTTTTGTTCATGCAACGGATCATTACATTAGGGTTTGTATGCAGGTAATAGATTCTCCCGGATATGCTTCTATGATCAGTAAGAAAATTGGATATTTAATCTATTGTTCTTCATGTTTGTTTAGAGGTATTGTAAAAGAGATAAAAAATAAAAAATATATTTGTCCTATTTGTCGCAAAAACATACAGTATGCAGGGCCATTATGGATAGGAAACCTATGGAACAAAAAATTTGTAGATATTGTATATGAGCAATATAAAAATTATTCATATTTTGAGAAAAGAGGTATAAAGATAATAGAATATATAAAGGAAGAAGCTAAGGCACCGTTATTTTATTATAAAAGTGATATAGTAGCTAAAAAGTATGGTTTTAAAAACGAAATGTCTCCTCAGGAAATTATAGAAATATTGAGAAAATATGATGAAAATGTATCAAGGACACATTTTGATCCTAAAGGATTTAGAACTTATTTCCATCCAATTTTTATATCTGAGAAAGTGAGAAAAACCTAACTTATTTCTATAGGTTTTTGTTTTTTTGCCGATGTAAGAGCAGCGATAATGCATTTTAAAGCATTATAACCTTTTTCTCCATCTACTATTGGTTTTTTCTTATTTGCGATGTTTTCAAGGAAGGATTTAATTTCCAGAAGTAGTGGTTCGTATCTACTTCCACTGACTAAAGAAATATTTTCTATATTTCTTGAAGTATAGCTAGATATTATATCAATGTATTCACCTGAAGATTTGTGATCCTTTAGACCTCTTTCTACATTAATTATCTGGGAAATATAATCAAATGTTATAACGTTGGAAAAAGTTTGTATCATCATTAAACGTTTTTTAAGCCTTGGCCCAGTCATCCAGCTTGTCCTGAGATATGCTATTGTTTGGTTACTGTACTCATATATTGCGTTTATCTCAGTTTCATAAGGAAAATTGGGGGTGTATCCTGCTGCTGCAAGTACCTTAACAGGAATAGAATCAAGTATCATATTAGAGATATCAATGTCATGTATTAGCAAATCATGTGCTACGCCTAGATTTCCAGTTTTACTACCTACTGGTCCGGGTCCTATACGTAAACCAAGTATATGGATTATTTTTTCTGAAATTTTTTTCAGATAGTCTTTAACTGCTATTACTACGGGGTTAAACCGCTCTATGTGTCCGACAGCTATTACCTTATTATATTCCTTTGATAAATCTAATATCTTTCTCGCATTTTCTAATGTTGAAGCTATAGGTTTTTCAATAAATATATGAGAGTAGGGTAATAGTTTTTCAGCAACAATATGGTGATAAATTGTTGGAACGATTATAAATGCAATATCAACATTCTCTCTTTTTAGCATTTCTTCTATATCATTATAATAGGCATCTATAGTGTATCTTAAAGCTACGTTTTTTAATCTATCCTTATTTTTATCAACAACTATAAGTCTGTTGATAAAAAAGCTGTTCGTCTTGTCTTCAATTTTTTTAAGATTAGAAAGAACTCTTACGTGGTTTATACCCCATCTGCCTACGCCTATTATGGCGATGTTAAAGCTTTCCATAATGTTATACCTCATTATAGAATAAATTAATAATCTAATATACTATAATAATTGTTAATATGGATAATGTAAAAAAGACTTTACTTTTAATAGCTGGAATGCCCGGTGCTGGTAAATCTATTTTTGTTAGCGTTGCTCGTAAAATGTCTATACCTGTTTATTCTATGGGTGATGTTATCAGGGAAGAAGCAAAAGCGAGGCAAATTGATTTAAGTGATGAATCATTAGGAAAGCTAGCTATTGAACTAAGAAAAATATATGGGGATGATATTATAGCTAGAAAAATCTCTAAACAAATAGCATTGAGTTCATCGAGAATTGTATTAGTTGATGGAGTGAGGAGTCTAGAAGAAGTAAAATTTTTTCAGGAAGAATTCGGCTCAATAAAAATAATAGCTATTCATGCTTCTCCAATGACAAGATATAGGAGGCTTATTAAGAGAGGAAGAAAGGATGATCCAAAGGATTGGGAAGATTTTATCAGTAGAGATTATAGAGAATTAAATATAGGGATAGGTAATGTTATTGCATTGGCTGATATTATGATAATAAATGAAAACATCACGAAAGAAGAATTTTATGACAAGTGTATGAAAGTAATTAAAAAGGTGGTCGGAGATGATGAAAATAACTGTCAGAACAATTATTAATCCTACAGAAGAAGAAGAAAGAGTAGTAAAGAGTATTACGAACTTTTTTAACTTACAGGAAATAAAAATAACGGAAATGGGTTATCAGAAGGTATTAATAGGAGAGGGATACGGTTCTAAGGTTCTAAAAAAATTTTATTATGCTTTAAGAAAAGAAAGAGTGCTTGATGCTGCGAGACAGTATTTACAGAGAGGAAAAACAAGTAATAAGATCATATTTTATCTAAATAAGCAGGTAGCGTATATTGGAAGAATTAGTTTTTCAAGCTTTGAGTACGGAGAAAGTCCTCTCGGAGCAATAGTTGTAGAAATAGAAACAAACAATCCTAAACAACTAATTCAATGGTTAACTCCTAGGACAAAGGATGGTAAACCCATAGAACATGTTTCACCACCAGATGACTAATATATTGAATTAAATAATATTTCAAGAGCTTTCCAATCTGTATATATTAAAAGTTTTAAGCCTTTGTAAGCTATATATGTTCTCCTAAATAATTCCCGTGCTTCACTCAAAAGTTTGTTTTTATTACTATATCTTGCACTGATATGAGTAAGTAATAGAAGTCGGCTATTTGATCTTTTTGCTACTATAGCAGCATCCCTAGATGTTGAGTGACCAGTTAACTCTGCCTCATCTTCATCATCTATCGAAAATGTAGCTTCATGAATAAGGACATCAGATTTGTATGCTTTTTCTATAAATTTCTCATTATATCTTGTATCTCCGCTATAGGATATTTTTACTCCTTTCTTAGGAGGGCCTAAGACATCTTTCGGATAAATTATCTTACTTCCTATTTTTACAGGTATTCCTTCTTTCAGTTTTTTTCTAACAGGACTTTCAGGAATTCCTAATTTTTTTGCTTTTATTGTATCAAATTTTCCTGGTTTTTCTTTTTCAGAAAAAATATATGAAAAAGCTTCAATATTATGTAAAGCATTTATAGCTTCTATATAATATTCTTTATCATCAACTATCTTACCTTCTTTCACTTCATATATTTTTATAGGAAATCTCAAAGTATCAAGATTTAATGTATTTAACAGATGATCTCTCAATTCCTTTGGGCCATAGATTGTTAATTCCTTTTTTCTACCCTGTAATGAGAGAGTTTGTAAAAAGGGTGCTATTCCTAAAAAATGATCACCATGCATATGAGATATAAATATGTGTAAAGGTTTGTTGACACCTAGACCACTTTTAAAAAATTCTAACTGACAGTTTTCCCCAAAATCGAAGATGAAGATTTCTCCCAATCTTCTAATCGCTATACAAGGCATGCCCTCTCCTTTTATAGGAAATGTTGCACCGACACCCAGAAAAAATAATTCAATCATTTTTTCTCAGCCACGATTATTATTCTTGTTAATTCATTATGAACTGTAAATGAATATTCCGATATCAGAATTATATCTCTTTTTTTCAGTTCTTCTAATATACAATTTCTATACTTATCTGTGTACATTATAGTTATCCTAGAGTTTTTCTTAAGGATATTAAAGCTCTGACTTATAAATTTGCCCAATAGATCACAATTTTCACGTTTGTTAATTGATGCTAGTTTTCCATAAGGTGGATCAGTTGCTATACAGTCGAAAACACAGTTTCTAAAAGGTAACAGTGTAGAATCTGCGTTTATTAAATCGATGTATTGATGTAGGTTGTATTCTCTCAAATTTTTTAATGCGTTGATTATAAGATTTCTCTTTAATTCTACACCTATAGAATAACTTCTCTCTATTCCTCCTTCGATTAAAATACTACCAGTACCACAGAACGGATCAAGAAGAACACTATTTTCACATGGCTTAGTTAAAGAAAGATTATACAGAACTCTGGCATCTTTTACAGTTAACATGCTTGGGTGTTTGAATACCTTTGCTTTAGGATCTCTAAATCTAAAACGATCTCCTCTAAATTCATTTATTATTTTCCCAACTATAAGAGTTTTTGAATCAATACAAATAATAATAATTTTTACATCAGGATTATGAACATCTACTCTAGTTTTTTGACCTATTTTATCATATATGTCTTTGACAATGATTGTCATTATTTTTCTAAAATGAATATTTTTTTTCTTTTTTCCAATTTTCAAGAAAAATACCTTAAAGCTTTTTAGGGAAAGGTCATTCCATTCTACTGTAGATAATTTTTTATCTAAATTATCTAAGTCTTCAACATAGATTTTTTCTTCGATTATATAACGTATTGAGGAAGACTTAGATAATATATTTTCTAGGTTAATATGGTTATAAAAAATCCTTATTCTCAAAACTTTTGATATTTTATCAACTAATTCATAATGTATTCCATATGCGTTAAGTAAAGAGATAATTTCATCAAAATAAAGAGTTGCTCTATCTCCGGAGACAATTATGTCATAAATTTTATACATTTTTATGTCTCTGCTTCCGATGTTTTCTTTTTTATAAATATGGAAAGAACTGTTTCAAGCACCATAACCACTATTCCTCCAAGTATCCAGTAAAGTAAGTTTATAATATTACCTTTTCCTATCATGATCTTACTAACTTCTACTAATATTTGCCTAGATATAACCACGAAAGCTAATAAACCATAATCGCTAATCTTTGTTTCTCTACCATGCATTAAACTATCAAGTATCTTACCTGTTAAAGGAATTGCAACTGCAATTGTTATCAAATCAGCTACAAAAATTTGTCCTCCTATGGAAGCTAACAGAAAATATCCTAATACTTCTTCCAGCTTTAATCCTGGAAGACTATTGACATAAGTGAGTCCTCCTACAAAAGCTAAAAACAAGAGAAGAATTGAAATTATCGTTGAAGTAAACATGGTTGGCTGAGTTGTATACATTTTTTTAAATGTTTCATCTAGTGAAAAACCTTTAAAAAATAAGGTAGCACCAAATAAAAATATTAGTAGTGGCCAGGCATAGTTTGGCATAGAGTTTGAAAGGAAGACATATAACATTATAAAAATCCCTGGTATTCCAAGAGTATATTTTCTATATCTTTCATCTTCTACAAGTCTTCTCATATATCGTAAAACTAGTACGAAAGATTCTTCGATTCCTCTCGATTGTTGAACAATAACTCTTCTAACAGACACTATCGGTGTTCTTGATTGAATTAAAGGGATAACTTGTTCATCTGTAGGTCCATCTGAAATTAAAACAACTCCTTCTATGGGTTTCTGCGACAATATAGAATCGAATTCCTTTAAGAGTTTTATATCACCTTTAATACCTTCTTCAGGTAGTCCAGCTATAACAGCTACTTCAACTTTATCGTTCTTTATTTTTTTAAGTTCACGATATGTTTGAATAGCAGCAAACATTGCATTAGCATCAGAATCCTCTGGATTTATAGTTGCATATTTTATTGCAGCATTTAGAACATTCTCCTCACCAATTATAGGTGTCTCTATATTGAGATATGTTCCAATGTCATTATCTCTATCAACGCAAAGTACTAGTAAAAACTTGGTGTTTTCCAATAATTTAACACCTCTAGAAAATATATAATGATATACTAATGGATTTATAATAACAGTAAAAATATAAATTTTTATTTAGGTATCATGTTAAATTCCATTAATATTTTAAATTCTTCAAGTGTCAGTTTTTCGCCACGTTTGTATTTTTCATATATTAATTGTGCACGTGAATATAATTGTTGTTTTCTTTTTTCGATTTTTCTTGAAAGTTCTTGAGCTTTAAGTAAAAGAACAACTTTTTCTATTTCATCCTTTATTTCCTTGATATCCTGAGTTATTTTTAAGAGATTTTCATGATATTGGTTTGCTTCCTGTCGTATTTCTTCCTTTTTCTTAATTAATTGTTCGATTTTTTCCCTCAAGGAATCTCTTTCTTCTTTTAATTGATTAACTTTTTCTTTTTTAACTTTATAATCCTCAACTAATGGATCGAGCTCTTTTCTAATTTCATCTAATTTACTAATGTTTTCAGATATTTTGTTTTTTATTAGTATTATTTTTTCACGTGCGTCGCGATACATTTTTACCTTTAGATATAATGTCTCTAGATTCTTTATTTTATCCATATAAATTTTTTCTTCTTCAATGCTTAGAGTTTTTGTCTGGTATTCCCATTCAAGCTCTTCGATTTTTTTCTTGATTTCTTCTGGATTTATCCTTGCAATTTTTTTGTCAAAGGTTTCTCTTATACTTTTAAGATTTTCTTTTGCTTCAATGAAATGTTTTTTCATTTCTTTTATTTCATCTAAAAGTTGTTTTCTTTGGTTATTTAATTCTTTTATTTTTTCAAATAATTCATTTTTTTCATTCCTTATTTCGTTGAGTTGGTTTCTGATTTCGAAATATTTTTCTTTTAGTTCTCTAATTTCTAGAGATATTTTTTTAACTTTATCGTTAAGCTCGTCACGTTTCGCTCTGACATCTTTTGCCAATTCTTCTTTTTCTCTCAGTTTTTGCTTAAGTTCATTGAAACGGGTTCTAATTTCTTCAAGGTTGCCGTTATTACTCATGCAAATCCCTTGTATACTAGTAAAAGACCATTACATCACAAAAATCGTAAATCTCTATATAATTCTTTTTATTCTTAGTTATGTAAAAATTTAATATGGTTGTTAAAATAGTTTTTATGTAATAATCTTTAATATATACTTTACTCAATATTTAGCGGTGTTGGGAAAGATGGTTAAAATCCAAGTAGCATTAGATTTTATCGATAAACAAGCTGCATTGAATATTGCATCGAAAATATTTGATATAAAAGAAATCATTCTAGAGGCGGGAACTCCTCTTATCAAATCTGTAGGAATAAATATACTTAAGGAACTGAAAGAAAGATTTCCAGAGCGACCATTACTGGCAGATATGAAGACTATGGATGTTGGTGACATAGAAGCTGAATTAGCATTTATAAATGGAGCCGATTATACTACAGTTCTTGGAGTTGCAAGTAGAGAAACAATCAGGAAGGTAATTAAAACAGCTAGAAAATACAATGCGAAAGCCGTGATAGATTTGATAGGAATTAATGATATCAAGTATTTTTTAGCGAAGATAGAAGATCTGCATCCCGATGTTCTCTGTATTCATAGAGGAATCGATGTTGAAGTAGGTGGAGAGTATAAGACATTGCATGAAATCTGTAATGTTATAAAATTTTTAAAAGAAAACACTGGGTATGAGATAGCAGTAGCTGGAGGTATAACAGATAGAACAGCTAGAATGTATGTTGAGTGTGGAGCTGATATACTTGTTATAGGAAGGTACATAACACGAAGTAGTAATCCTAGAGAAGCTGTAAACAGAATTTTAGAAAATATAAAATAAAAATTATTAATATTTTTATGGATAATGTAAAACAAGTATTCTAGATTTTAGTGAGTTTAGATAATTTATCTTAGAGTGGTGGTAATGGAAAAGATATGTATTAATGCTGAGGAACTCAGGTTAATATATAGTTATGCTTTAAGCCACTGTAAAGAAGTTTGTCCACAGGATAGAGACCCTAAAGCATGTCTGGCAATGATGAAAATAGGGAAACTCATTAATATTTTTCCTCCATGTGTAAAGAGTTATGGCTATTTTAAGAAAAATTTTCTTAAAAAGATGTTGAAAGAAATAGAAGTGCGTGAAGGTAGAAATATTAAGAGGTTTATAGAAGAAATGAAGCATCGTACTCCCAGAAATCTTCAAGAATATGAAGATAGTATAGATAGTGAGTTTATTTATAAGATTTTAAAGATTTTGGAGGGAGAAGAAAATGCCTAGATGTCCCGAATGTGGAGGAAAGATGATATATAGGAAAGATTTAAAGGTATGGGTCTGTACAAGTTGTGGAATCATGTTGACTCGTGAACAATTAGATGAAATAAGGGAAAAAATTCTTTTTGAGTCAAAGAAAGAGGAAAAAAGAAGTAAAGCTAAGGAATATCTTGACTGGTGGATGGGAAAAGAGGAATAATATGAGATTGTTAGTTTATGTTCTTGGTCCTGCTGGTTCTGGAAAATCTACATTCACGGCAAGCTTTTCAGAATGGTTATTAAATGAAGCTGGTATTGCATTGTTAATGAATCTTGATCCTGCATCTACATATTTACCTTATACTCCAGACATAGATATTAGAACGTATGTTGATGCAAGAGAAATAATGAAGAAATATAACCTGGGACCAAATGGGGCTATTATCGCATCCACTGATTTAATGTTAGTGCATCTCGATAAGATTAGAGAGGATATAAGTCATTTTGATGATGGATATATATTAATTGATACTCCTGGACAAATGGAAGTTTTTGCTTTTCGTAGAACAGGAGAGATAATCGTACGATCTCTCTGTGAAGAAAAGTGTGTTATAGTATTTCTTATAGATGCTATTTTAGCAAATTTTCCATCTGGCTTTTTATCTCAACTATTTTTGGCAGCTTCAATCTACTATAGATTTAAACTTCCTTTATATCTTCTTTTAAATAAAATAGATCTTCTTTCTGAAAAAGATTTAACACGTATAAATTCATGGATAGATAATCCTGAAAAGCTGAAAGAAGATCTAGATAAGGAATTAAAAGGTTATGAACGTATACTTACACTTGATTTAGTTAAGATTCTACAAGATTTCTTAGAGCATTTTAAAATAATTCCTATATCTACTAAACGGACAGAAGGATTTGATAAAGTTTATGTGGAGTTACAAAAAATTTATTCTGGAGGAGAAGATTTTGAATTGCCTGATTATCTTAAAAAATATGTATAGCTTTATTTGAAAAACTTTGAGTTTTCAAGCACATAGTATGCTTTAGGAGTTAAAAAGACTTGTACCCCAGTAGTTCCTTTTATTACTTCTAAGAATCCATATTTAACAATTTTATCATAAAGCGTTAATGATATTTTTCTAGTCTCTAAAAAGGAGTTTAGAGTGGCTAGACTAATGGTTAGACTCCCAGAATATATTTCTGAAAGTAAATCATATACCTGTGATTTTTCTTCTTTAAATGCTATGCTTAAGTAGTCTATTTTCTCAGGTTTTTTAACTATTATTGGGGATGCGGTATCCTTTCCTTTGGAGATGGTAATCGTTTGATTCTCTTCAACTTTTATTTTTAATTCTTTAAAGAGATCTTGAATATTGATTCCCAGTATTCTTTCTAATGTCTTTATAGAGAAAGATGGTGATAAAACAATTTTTTCACTTATTTCTAATATATCTTTCTTTGGAGTATTTGTTACTAGTATTAATTTAGCTCCAACGATAGAAGTTACATATTTTACTGAAATAATTTCTTCATATGAAAATAATTCAGCATTATCAAGAATGATAGTGTCTATATTAT
>JAGGXB010000015.1 GCA_021163245.1 Thermoproteales archaeon | reverse complement strand
GTGACTTAAAAAGATATCTAAAAAACACTTATAAACCATTAAAAATCGATGAAACCATGAAAAATATTTTCACAATATTCACAACGAAATATATTCATATTTCAAGGAAATACCTACAATAGATACACATAATCATTTAAACCAAGTCTCGTTGGCACCGAAAAGCTATGAAGATATACTATTTATCACTATATTATGATTAAGCTATACACAGCAGGAATGTCACACACGAAATATAATATAAAAGACGCGTTACATAGGATAAAAGAAATATTACCATATAATAAAATAATTAGTATTTTTAGTGATGCTTACGTCGCAGACTGGGTCTATGGAAAATATATATCATAAGAAAACAGATAGCCCATATACTAGCACAACTAGTTTATGAAAAAGCTATCGATATTGACACAGCTTTAGATATTGCTGAATCATTACTTCATAAGAATGCCGAAAAATATACAAACTTTAAATGCTAGAATACAGGATTTGTGGATAAACACCTATGAATACAACAATAATTAATATTATCATTAGACTTATCAATTCATAGATAGACAACTTAAAACTAACAATACCTTCTCTTGGCTCTTCGAAATATATTCTTTTAATGAGACGAGTATAATATCCTAACGACAAAGCACTATTAAGAACAAATATAATGCCAAAGAAAGGAAATATACATTTTTCACATGTAAGAGTCATGGGATATGAAGCAAGAAAAATTATAGACATCGCAAACAAAATAATCAATGTAAATATTTTACTAATCTTGTCAAATATAACTAGGCCAAAGAAATTACATTCATTATTGTAAGGTATGAAAAAGTTACTATAAATAATATAAAAATAGCATAGAGAGAATAACAACCATATATATCCTTATATTCTTTATATATTCAGAAAAAAAATTCAAAGACAATACTAGATACTCTAATTATAATTAATGAATATATCAGAATATAGAAATCTAGATATATCTTTCTTCATACACCTCAATATAGCGATAAATTAAACTTTTAGAAAATTTATCTACATACCTAACGGATACTTGCGGATATCTCCCTCGAAAAATATAGTCATTAAAAGAAACACTATTACTAAAAAGATAAAAGCCTTTACATGTGTTCCAAAAATAATAGCGATATAGATGATAACACGACCTAATGACGTCACAATTTCTTCGCGGCTAGCTTTACAAACTCACTAAATAAGAATCCAAAAGCAGCCAAAGCCAAGACAATTATCATGTCACCAAAATTTAAAAAGTGCACCTCAAGCACAGATTTTAATGGGTTTAAAAACGTGAAAAGTTGCATAATAGTAGCAACAAAGACAGCTACAACCAAGAACTTATTTATAGGCTTAAATTCAAAGGGTGATAGTCGTCTAACGCTGAAAACCACGAAGATCTCGTAAAATACGCAGAACATAAACAACACTGTCCTCGCCAATCCGAGGCCACGCGACAAGTAGTTGAAGTAGAGGAACAATTCGACTATCAGGGCATATATTCCAAGTACTGCCGCCCGCAATATGGATTTACTAAGGATACCTTTGCCAAACTCTCTCGGCGACTTCCTCATAATGTTTGGTTCAAGTTTTTCGAATGCCAAAGAAAGCCCAGGTAACCCATCAGTTAGAATGTTTATATATAGCAACTGTAATGTAGTTAGAGGAAACGGTAAACCTGCAAGGAAGCTAGCTATCACTATGAATAGCTCGTCGAAGTTTCCAAGAAGCGAATAGGCTATAAACTTAAGAATATTTATGTAGGTAGCCCTTCCATACCTAATGGCATTGACAATGGTCGAGAAGTTGTCGTCTGCAAGTACAATGTCTGCCGCTTCCTTCGTAACGTCTGACCCAGTGATCCCCATCGCTATTCCCACGTGAGCCTTTTTTAGAGCAGGAGAATCGTTCACCCCGTCCCCTGTAACCGCTACTACGTATCCCCTATACTTCAATGCTTCGATTATCCTAACCTTCTGTGATGGAGTAGTGCGTGCATAAATTGCTACCTCATCGACCCTCTCAACCAACTCCTTGTCAGCTAACTCGTCTAGCTCTGAACCATCCAACACCTCTCCTTCCAGCCCTACCATTCTCCCCACTGCAGCGGCGGTTAACCTGTGATCTCCTGTAATCATAGCCACTTTAATCCCAGCCCTTTTACACTCCTCAATCGACCTTTTAACGCTCTTTCTTGGAGGATCCAGCAAACCAAACAGTCCCAAGAAAGTCAGCCCTGACTCAAGCTCATAATCAGACACTCCCTCCAAAGAATCAAGTTTTTTAAAAGCAACGCCAAGCACCCTATACCCCTTACGAGCAAGCCTTTCAACCTCACCAAATAGTTCCAGTCTATGATGTCTTGAAAATTCTTCCTCCGATCCCCCTATATACAGCCTATTAGATATCTCTAAAACTTTTTCGGGTGCTCCCATAACATAGACATGTAACTCGTCCTCTACGTTATATACTACGCATCTCCTCTTCCTATCGGAGTCGAAAGGTATCTCGTATATCCTATGATATTTGGAAACCCTTTCGTATATTCCTGTCTTATGCGCCAAAACCATGACTGCTCCTTCCGTAGGATCACCTATTATCTTCCAACTATCAGTCTTCTCATCCTTTATTAAGGAAGTATTATTACATAGGGCACCAGCAGTTATAATCATATACAGGCCTTCATGTACCAGAGGATCCACCGATACGTCATCTTTAACCACATGACCCACAGGCTCGTAACCTTCCCCTGTAACTTCAAACTCCTCGCCCATTAAGACCACCTTCTTAACAGTCATCTCGTTCTTTGTAATTGTCCCAGTCTTGTCACTACATATGAAACTGACTGCCCCTAGAGCCTCCATCACTGGCAACCTCCTAACTATAGAATTGTTTGTAGCCATCTTTAAAGCTGCCATAGCAAGGGAAAGTAAAACCACTGTAGGCAGAGCCTCTGGAATAGCCGAAACCAGCAGTCCCACAGCATAAATAAAAAGACCTAGTATACTTTCGCCACGCGTTATTCCCACGACTATTATAACTCCACTCAGCAAAGCAGAAAAAAGAAACATCACCTTACCAAGGTACTTGAGCTTCCTAAAAAGTAGACTCTCCTCAGTTTCCTCTCCCACCATACCCGCAATCCTACCAAACTCAGTATCAGCACCTGTAGCCACAACAACGCCCTTACCCGAACCCTGAACCACATAAGTACCTGCGAAAGCCATATTTTCCCTATCCGCTAAAGGCGTACTAGGTGGTAATGGATTAACATGTTTCAATGAGGAAACCGACTCGCCTGTCAATACTGACTCGTCAATTATCAATCTATTAGCTTCAAAAAGCCTCAAATCAGCGGGAACTCTATCTCCTACCTCCAACAAAACAATATCCCCAGGCACAAGCTCCTCAACGTTCACCTCAACCCTTCTACCCTCCCTCAAAGCTAAAGTAAAATCGGGAGAAAGTTCCATTAATCTCTCAAAAGACTTCTCCGACTTATACTCCAACAAAAACCCTGCTACAATATTCACCAAAACCACAATCATGATAAAGACAGCATCTAAAACTTCTCCCAATAAAAATGAGACAATGGAAGAAAAAGCCAAAAGAAAAACCATGAGATTCCTAAATTGATTAAAAAGTATTCTGAGACTCGTGCGGCGAGTAGCCCTCCCGAAAACGTTCCTTCCAAACCTTTCAAGCCTCGACTTAGCCTCGTATTCGCTTAACCCCTCTCTTTTTGAACCGAGAGCATCAAGAACCTCTTCAACCCTCATACAATGCCAGTCAGCCAATAAACTCACCAAAAACCTTAACTATCTTAAAGTTATATTTTTATTTTAATTTCTTCTCAATGAGATAAGAAACAATAAAATACAAAATAAATCTATTGTTTCTATTCTTTAACAAAGTTATTCTGTAATAAATAACTACTAGCCAACAGTTAAATATACAAAGGGAAACCCACTAAAGTTATTCCATATAGAAACTGTCAGCTTAGATTACATATCTAGTTCTTTTTCATACTTCTCGTATATCTCTTACTATTCTAAATAAGGAACTCAAGATTAAGTATGTAAAACAATGCAAAGCATGCATTCATTGAATCCATTCACCCCCCAACACAACGTGATCAACATAAATTCTAACTGATAAATAGTATGGAAAATATCATCAAATAAACAAAATAATATAAATCTAAAAATGTACATATTCCTTCGCAATAATATTCATTGTAATTAACACACATTATAATCACGAAGAAGGACAGATACAACAATAAGAAATTCAAAACCTAGGGATTGCGTCTTTATAGACATAAGTTGAGATTATGGCTTAGCGTTTCCGGCAATCGTAATTCAATGGTAATATCTCTATTATGGTTTTTAACATGTATATAGTTGTGACTAAAAATATATGAACTTTTATAAACAAAAAATTTATTTCTTGCCAATAATTAGCCTATCTTTGGATAAGGAGGATATTAATGTGTAGGATGATTGGCTATATCTCAGTAGATAAAATATCCCCTATAAAATACTTGTATGATTCTGAATGCTCATTATATGTGCAAGCTGTGAAAGGAAAACAAAAGGATGGATGGGGATTAGGATACTACGTCGATAACACACTTAAAGTTATAAAAGACCCCCATACAATATATGATGAAAAAGACAGTTTTCTGAAGATAATCAATTCTTTGAAATCAGATCTGCTTATAGCACATGTTAGAAATGCAAGCAACCCTAGAAATCTTCCACATGAGAAACTTATATCTTACGAAAACACTCAGCCCTTCTTTTATAAAAACTATGTTTTCGTCCATAATGGTACTGTTAGAGTAGTAGAAATCGAGAACAAACTAGGTAAATACAAGGAGTTAGTAAAAGGTGTAAATGATAGCGAGCTCTATTTCTATCTGTTCATCAAGTATCTAGAAGAAGAAAAAAGTGTTCCGGAAGCACTTAGACAAACAGAGAAAACTATGTGGAATACCTTTAAAGAAATCGATAGAAAGATAAAAAATCCTTTCTCAAGTCTAAACATGATTTTCTCAGATGGAGAAAAGCTTTATGCCTTTAACAGGTACCAAGAATTATATGATAGGAAATCTATCTGTTATGGAGATGCTCCAATTTTTAGAATGAGATACCTGTATAATGGAAATATTCTCGTTGTGGCATCTGAGAGAACAAATGATGATAAATGGAAGCTTATGGATAATAATGAGTTACTTATTGCTGAAAGAAAAAACAATAAGATAAAATATACAATAGAAAAAATCTAATCTTATATTGTGTGTATTCTTTATGGTCGTTTTATGGATATTAGGCGAGTCTAAGTCTGGTAAATCCGAACTTGCCGAAGCTATTTTCTCTCTTCTTCCAGGTGAAAAATTTTATATCGGTACATTGTCTAGGACAGATAAATGGATAGAAACTATTAGAAAACATGCTGAAAGACGTCCAAAGGAATGGAAGCTTATAGAGGTTAAAGATAGCCTTAATATCGCCATTAATGTTATTAAAAAATACAAGGGAAAAGATAAAAAAGTAGCTGTTCTTCTTGACGGATGGGGAGCATTCGTTAAACAATGTACTTCAAATAAAGATATTGTAACCAAGAGAATAATGAATAAAATCTATGAAGAGTACTATCAACTTGCAAGGATATCAGATTACTTAATAGTTGTAGCTCATGTCTCAGCCTACCCATCAAAATCTCTTAAATACGACCATACAAATATCCTTAAAAATATTACAGGACGATGCATAGCTGAGGCAGATAAGATAATATATCATGACTTAGAAGACGTAAGTCATAAAGATAAGGAATATGTTAAAAGCGTCAGTGAAGAAATGATTACAAAAGCTCAATCAGTTACATAGAGAAATCGATCAGAGTATGAATACCGGAGATATAAAACCCATATATGAATGTCAGATATGCCATATTTACACCGAAGAAAGAACACATTGTGGAAAACCTACCACACTATTGCTAGATCCAGGCAAGAGAATTAGTCTAAGCAAGTTCCTCAGCGGTATATTAAGACATTATCCTTATAGGATAGGTATAAAATTGACAGATGAAGGATATGCTGAAATTGATATACTTGTAGAAAATATAGCAAAAATTAGGAAGTTTAAATGGGTTAAAAGGGAACATATAGAGGCTATAGCACTATTAGATTCTAAAAATAGGTTTGAAATAAAAAATGGTTATATAAGAGCAAGATACGGGCATAGTATAAATGTTAATATAAGATATTTAATAGCTAAATATTCCGGACCTCTTTATCATGGAACAACATCAGAAAAACTTAAGAATATTCTCACGGAGGGCTTAAAACCTATGAAAAGGAATTATGTTCATCTAACAACAGATTTAGAAGAGGCTTATAGACGAGCCACTATAAGGAAAAGCAAACCAGTAATACTAGTTATAGACGGAGAAAAACTCAGTAAATATACATCTATTTATAAAGCAACAGATAAAATATATCTCGTAAAATATGTTCCACCTCAGACAATAGTTGAAATAAAACAATAAAAATTATATTGAAATAAGCCTTGGAACTATCTATATTAAAGTTAGTTTTTAAGGTTGTATACTTCAGCTCTTACACCATGCTCATCATATGTAGCTGGATATAAAACCATGTATCTTGAACTAGGAGGAATATTTTCCACAAACTTATTATCTATTAACACTTCTCTATATTTACCTAAAGGTTCATTTAAAATAACCTCAAATGGATAAGCATTTATTTTTTTACCATTTACATAAGTATTCATTGAATCAGGTCTACCGTCATGTAATATTTCGCTTATCCCATAGACTTTTTCAAACGGGTTTATTCTCAAATATATGTCAAGACCCTTAACATTATAAACATCAATGTCATTTAATCTAGAGTTAACAGTTACATCCCATTTAATAAAACCATGGTAATCGTCTAGAAACAGGTCTCCACCATACTTAATTATAGCAAAATTAAAAGGTTTTACCATATAGTTATTAAAACCATAAAGTTTGATATAACCTCGATAGTTTGACTTCTTGATGTCTTTAAATCTTATTCTCAAAATTACCTCATCTATACTAGTTCTAGTTATTGAGAAAAAGGCACCATAATCAATCCTGTTTACTATATAACCAGTCTCCAAAAATCTATCCATAAAAATTAATTTATCGACAAAAGCCACTTTTATTCTCGGAGAAATAACACCTGTTTTAAAGAAACTTATCCTTTTATTCTTTTCATCAATTTTAACATTTATTTTTCCAAGATCTTTGTATATCACCCATATAGGACTCGACCAGGCTCTACTACCATTTCTTAGTATTACTCTAACATAGTAATAATTATATTTTCTAGAAGGCTTAATCTTCTCATCTCTGAAAGATACACTACAAGTATTTTCTAAACAAACATTCTGACAAATTACTTTTCCATTCCTTATAACCTCAATTCTATCGATTTTTTTAGGACTTTCAACATTTACTCGAATCATAGGTTTATAGTCTAAATCTCTAACTGTGATTTCTTCACCCATTAAACGATTATCAACATAAAACTCTAGCTTTATTTTCTCTCCGATAGTTGCATATACTCTCTTTTTCGATATAGCGTCAAATATTGCTTCTCTAGTGAGATTTTTAGCATAAATAGCTGTTAATCCTACGCCTAATGGATTATGAACAAAATAGGGAACAAATATTTGGCTAAGTGAATTCATATTAAAATCCCTATAAAGATTTCTCTTTCGGATAGGTCTTAGCTTATCACCAGGTCTACAATCATGTGAATCACTTCCTCCAACAAAACCAAGTCTATAGCCTCTCTCCAAGGCATCCAATGCGAAATATCTTGGAAGACTATCTGAAGTCATACACTGAAACGGATTTCCAAAATATTCAAAAATTCCCCAGATTGAAACTATCTCAACAACCTTATCGAACTCCGGATTATAGTAATCCCAGTTCACTGGAAACTGTGTCAGAGACGGATGATGGGGAATTGTTAATGCTTTAATATTGTTTTCCTTCAAAAATCTCCATAACTCATTAGGAGTAACAAATTTTCTCACACCATTTTCATCATATCTTATACATCTAAAAATAGGCGCAGTATCGCTAAGGTAATATACATTCCTGTGACCATAAAGACGGGATGTCCATTCATACGCACTAAATGTTACAAATTTGCCTGGCTCATACCATTCATATGCTTTCCTCTGCATATATCTCCATGTATCATCAGACATTGTAAAATCATGATCCGTTACAGCTACAAAATCCAATCCAATTTCTTCTTTAGCAAAACTATACAAGGACTCAATTGTTTCCTCGTCGCTTAATCTTTTATTTAAATATTCCTTGATAACACTTGAATGAATATATAAATCTCTGCTTAATACATCTCTACCAATACAAACACCACAAGTAGATACATTTGAATGCGCGTGTAAATCCCCAAAATATAAATTAAAATCTGAATAACTCACTTTACATCAATATATCTTTTTCAAATATTATTAATTACTTTTATTACTTAGTTAAAAAGTATACCAATTTTATAGCATGAAAGTTTGGACATTAACGAAATAACAAAAACCAATAATACTGAAAAAGATATTTAAGATATATGAAACACGATTATATAATCTGCTTCACTACAGTTCCGTCAAAAAAGGAAGGAACAAAAAATAGCTAACAAGATATTAGAGAAAAAACTAGCTGCCTGTATTAACATTATAGGTCCTATACAAAGCATTTATACATGGGAAAAAAGAATAGAAGAATCAACAGAGTATCTTCTAATAATTAAAACTACAAAGCAAAAATACAAGGAACTAGAAGAATTAATAAAACTATTACATAGTTATAAGGTTCCTGAGATAATAGCTATACCAATTATAGATGGTTTAAAAGAATATTTAGATTGGATAGATTTCTCGACAAAGTTATAAAAATTTATCTAGATGTCTGAAATTATCTTTCCGAATAGGATATCTTCCAACTTTTTTTGCATATTCTACTTCATATTTTAGCTTTTCAGGAGGAACCCCTGTATATGTCTCACCACCGTTATCAAATATATATCCTCCACCTGGAGCAGCATAATACACGCATCTTTCAACCTCTATCTCAATCCGTTCAAGTGTTCCATCAACCAACACTCGCCAATCTGCATTACCATTAAAAACTATCTTACCTCTAAAAGCATCAGCTAAAACCTTTATATCGTTTTCAACACCTACATCAACACTATTTAATCTATATACATTGACCAGAATATCTGTAATATGATCCATGTGAGAATCCATATGTAGATACCTACGCCTTGTACCATATAATTCATACAGCCTTAAATTATGTGGAAGAACAAATCTTTCATACATTTTCCGATTAAGATAACCTGCATGGTCATCAGCAAGACCTATGCTTCCCCTCTCACCACCACGAATCTCATAATAGTACTCTTGTAAAAGGATAAATGCCTCCTCCAATTTTCTAAAAAGCTTATCCATCTCTCTAGGATACTTATACAACCAGTAATAAAGACGCCGTGGACCCAATAGAGATCCAGCAGCGGATATCGGTGGATGTATCTGGAATCTCCCACCGACAGGAATATTACCATAATAACTTCTCGCTAATTTTTCAAATTTTTCAAGCCTATTATAGTATTCTTTTACACCGCGATGTTCTCGAGGATCTGGTACTTCAAGCTTATCAATATCCTCTATATTCTTGATACATGGAACAATCCACGGACTCTTCCATGGATTCTCAGCGTTCGGCATCTCAATCTCACAGCCAAAGAATACACCTTCTGAAATACTACCAGTATCCAAGAACACACCCACATTAGTGAAATCATCTTTTAACCATGAAAGCCTCCATTTAATACCTTTTATCTGAGTATCAAGCATCACAGACAAATCATTATAGTATTTGTCGAAGGTGTATCCAAAAATCTTAGCATAATATGGACCACCCAACCCTATAACAACCGGAACTCTATCGAGCTCTTCAAAACTATGGACTTTTTCTATCCTATTTCTATTCTCTTTTAAAATACTGGAAAAATTTTCTAAATTGAATGGTTCCATACAAAACATATCATAAAAATGATATATATTACTTTATTATATAATAATGAAATATATAGTATAGGACTAGTAAAGCTAAAGAGTAAATCCAGTCCCAAGAAAATTTTATGTACGTTTTAGACTTGAAAAGAAACTAGCTGAAATAAGATATTATCGATGATATATCTCTGCACGTGATAAAAGAGATAATTTAAGTATATTTGAAAATATCTTTAATCAGTTAAGCAAGGAAATATAATATTTTAATGCTATTTAGTCTACCATGTATATATTTGTGATATAAATGCATGAATATAAAAGTAGGTTTATTAATTTTTGTAGAATGATCGTTAACATAAAGAAGCCTTATTCTTTTTCGGATTTTATAAAGGTTTTAGTGCTACCTATTTTAACAGTATCTTTAGTATCTGGCATATATATAACCTTATTTTATGAAAGAAATATAATACTAAGTCTTACTATGTATTTTGTATTATTTTTAACAGTTTCGGGTTTAGCACTAATAAACAAATGGACACTGAGATCAATCGGTATAGATAAAAAG
>JAGGXB010000084.1 GCA_021163245.1 Thermoproteales archaeon | reverse complement strand
GATAGTCAAAGCATATAAAGAGTTTAGAGACTCTGATGGATTTTCAAGGGTTGTAGAGATTGAGAAGATAAAAAAAGAGAACGACTATAACCTGAATGTTACACTTTATGTGTTTCCTGAGGAAGAAGTTGAGGAGATAGATGTGGCTGAGGAGTGGCAAAGCTTACAAAAAGTTGAAAAGGAACTTTCAGAGATTGAAAAGAAGATGGAAGAATATCTTATAGAAGTAGGTGCTTTAAAAAATGACTAAATAATCAAAAGGTTAAATAAGACTGGGAGATAGAGAGAAAAATAATGAAAATAAAAAAAGTTGTTATTCAAAATACAAAAAGCTATAAAACAAGAACAGGAATTAACTTTAATGAGTCTCTGAACATTTTTATAGGTCCTAATAGAGGAGGTAAAAGCAATCTATTAGATATTATCAATATTACTTTAAAACATTTCCTTATAAAGTCTTATCGCATTAACAAAACTCAGGAGGCAGGAAGATGGTTTGAAGACATAGTTTCTCCTAATATATTTAACCCAATAAATAGATTTCTGGAAAAATATCAGGGGAATGAGCATGAGAGTTCTATTATAGAGATAACATTTGCTATAAGCAGAGAAGATATAAATAACATCAGACTTATAAAAGAAAATAAGGAAAGGTTAGAAAATGTCCTTAATGAATATCGAAATAAACCTATAAATGACCTTAATTTTATAACGCAATGGAACACTGAAATATTCTCAGAGGACTTTGAGTTAACATACAAAATCTATAATCATAATCTTCAACAACCTTCTTCTAATAGTGCTGAAAAAATATTCTTAGACTATTTAAACTATTATGAACTTTTTAATATCCTTGCCTTAAAAACAAATTTCAGGTTAAATCCTTCATTTCTTTATTTTCCTCCTTACAGAATCTTAACTCAGGCAGAACTATCCACGAATCTATCAGGAAAAGATTTCTATAATTTGCTGCTTCAATACACGCGATCTACATCCAAAAATACAGCTTCTCTTATAGATATCTCAACCTATTATTTTGCCGAAAAATTAAGAAAATATGAAATTTGTGGTGGGAACTATTATGAAAATTTTAGTAAAGATGAGGAAGTTAAATTTGTAACTAAATATCTTAATAGTCTGGGTTATAACTGGAAACTTGTATGTATAGATCTGAATCGGAATATATATGAGATAAACTTGGAAAGAAATGGGCAGCAATTTCCTATAAGCATGGCTAGTTCTGGGGAAAAAGAGATTCTAAACTTTTTATTAGGTATATTCGCTTTCAATATAAAGAATGGTTTGGTTATTATAGATGAGCCAGATTTGCACTTACATCCCAAATGGCAAATTCTTCTCTGCAATTTATTCCAAGAATTATCGCACGTAAACAATAATCAATTTCTATTAGTTACCCACTCTCCAATATTTATAAACGAAAGGACAGTTGAGAATGTTTTTAGAGTTTATATAGATAATGAGACAAGTAAAGTGATACAACCCGAGAGAACTTCTCTACCGAAGATCAGGGATTTACTACATTTAGTAAATACCTTTAACAACGAGAAAATATTTTTCGCAGATAAAGTTATCTTGGTAGAAGGCATAGGTGATAGGCTCATATTCCAAAGGCTTATAGAAGAATATAACAAAGACAATCGGGAAATAGTGGAAATATTAGAAGTTCATGGAAAGCAAAATTTGTTGAAGTATAGAGAATTTCTAAATCTGTTTGGTATAAAAAATTACATAATTGCTGATCTAGATTATGCCTCGGATGTTGGAGACCAAGACATAAAAGAAATATTCGTTGTAGATTATCCCAAGATAGATGAAAACGTTCTTTTGAATAAAAAAAGCAGAGACGGGAAGTGCCTATCGGAGCTTTTAAAGGATGTTATAGACAATGTGGAAAATCTAGACGAAGAAGAGACCAAAGATTTAAAATCACTTTGTAAGTATATTGAATCAAGGTATAAGAAACTCAAGGATAATATGTCAAGTGAAGAAAGACATTTGCTAAATGAATTTATAAAATCTAAAAAAGGAGAAGGAATATACATATTGAAGTATGGGGAAATAGAAGACTATTTTCCTCAAATATCTAAAAATAGAAGCTTAGAAACAATTGTTGAATTTGTAACAACTGAAAATTTTAATAAATGGTTTCAAGAAACAGGAGAAGATGACAAAAGAAGAGATTTGGATTCCATTCTTTTTGATATTTTGGAGATTGAGGATAATAAACCAACAAACAAGTAGAGAGGGGTCTATTAATGATGGAAGATGTTAATTCCAAACAAACAGAGATTGGCAGGATACCGAAAGAGTGGAAGATTAAAAAAATTATTGATCTATTTGAAGTGGAAACAGGAACAACACCATCAACGAAGCAAAAAGAGTATTGGGATGGAGGAGATATTAATTGGATAACTCCAGCTGATATGAGTAAATTAAATGGAAAAATATACATCAAAGATAGTGAACGAAAAATTACAGAAAAGGGGCTAAAAAAATCAAATTTAACTCTTCTTCCTCCTGAATCAATTATCATATCTACCAGAGCACCTGTTGGATATGTAGCAATAGTTAAGAATAGTATTACATTTAATCAAGGATGCAAAGGACTAATCCCTAAGAATATAGATCAAATTCACGCAGAGTTTTATGCTTACTATTTGTTAAATAGAAAACAGATTTTAGAGAATTTAAGTAGTGGCAGCACCTTTAAAGAGTTATCAAAAAAAGCATTAGAAGATTTCTATATTCCCCTCCCTCCACTTCTTGAACAGCAAAAAATCGCCGAGATTCTTTCAACAGTGGATCAGGCTATTGAGAAGGTAGATGAATCTATAGCGAGAACCGAGCGGCTCAAAAAGGGCTTGATGCAGGAGCTTCTGACCAAGGGCCTGTCTGTCGCGTCCGCGACGCAGACAGGTATCGGGCATAAGGAGTTTAAGGATACAGAAATCGGCAGGATACCGAAGGAGTGGGAGGTTGTGAGATTAAAAGAGTCAAAAGAAATAGATCTTATAATGGGACAATCCCCACCGGGAAAAAGTTATAACAAAAAAGGAGAAGGACTTCCATTTATACAAGGCAAAGCCGAATTTGGGAATATGTATC
>JAGGXB010000118.1 GCA_021163245.1 Thermoproteales archaeon | reverse complement strand
TTCGAGTGAGCTCTGTGCTCCATTACATTCTCTGATTTAAACATTCGTTCAGACATCTCCACTAGATGTTATTAAACCATAACTGATACATGCCTTATCATCTATTGCTATATATTCCTTTTTACTACAATGACTAACGATCTCTCTACAATTAACTATAACTAAATATTCTATAATAGGTTCTTTTAAGCCATGTAAAGTTACAAGTTTCCCTAAAACTTTTAAAATATTTTCAACTTCACCTAATGAAATTGGTGCTTTTTCAATCCCTGAAATAAAAACCATAAATAAATGTTATTAAAACTATTTTTTATTTATCTTCATCACTACAGTCTTAAGGTAAGGAGATGAAAGCATATGTATAAAACTTTCATCTTTTGATGCACGCCATAAAGGACTTGAAATCCCAATCATATATTTTGTACCATGACTCGTTTTTGCCATTCTTTTCACATAACCTTCTTGAGTAAGGTTATCTAAAACATCTTTTATAAGAGTTAAAACGACAGGATGGGTAGGTATACCAGCATGTACTGCTATTTTTTTAGCCGTAAAAGTTATTACACTTCCCTTGGTCTTTTTTATTAACCTCATTATTGTCTTAACTACTACGTATTTTAATTCATCATAATCTCTATATACTGTAGATGAAACAATACTATTCCCCTGCATGATTTATTTAGTTATAAGGATATTATTTAACATTCCAAAATACGAAATATAAAAATATCAATGTAATACAACTGTGATTCATATATATTAAAGAAATATCTATAATAAAACAAAACCTCAATAAATAATTTAAATATATACTAATTAAACTTACATAAAACAAATATTAACGTTCATAAGAAATTTAAGACCGAAACATTTAAAAATAAGAGCAAAACGCATGATTGAGAATAATGATTAATGCAGATATAACATTTACAGAGGTATATGTTACAGATACCTCTGCTATTCTTAGAGGTACATTAAGGGAAGCTATCAAAGAAAATAAAATAGTGGGAAGACTAGTAATCCCTACATACCATGTTACATATTTTGAAAAACTTGCAAGAACTGGAAGTAGCCTAGGCTTTACAGGTTTACAGGAATTGAAAATCATAAGAGAACTTGTAAAATCACTTCAAGAAATCATTGAACTAGAATATATTAATGAAATACCACGCAAGTATAGAAGCATAAGAGATATTAATCCTGATGATCTGGCTAGAGAGATTGCATTAGAACTTAACGCGATATTAATTACTTCAGATAATATACTCAAACAGGCAGCAGAAACCATAGGTTTAAAAACATTATATCTAAAGGTTAAGGAAACAGAAAAACTAACTATCGAAAAATTCTTTACAAACGATACCATGTCCATACATCTTAAAGAAAATGTAATTCCGTATGCAAAGCGTGGAAAACCTGGAAACTGGTATTTTGAAGAACTTCGTGATATGCCTATGACTAAGGAAGAACTCGAAGAAATTATAAGAGAAATAATTGAACATGTAAAAACATCACCAAATGCATTTATAGAAGCTGAGCGGCCAGGTTCAACAATTGTCCAATTAGATAAATATAGAATAGTTATAACAAAACCGCCTTTTTCAGACGGCATAGAAATAACTGCAGTTAGGCCTATAGCAAAGCTTTCATTAGAAGACTATAAGTTACCTCAAAAACTCATAACTAGACTTGAACAACAAGCAGAGGGTATTTTAATAGCAGGCGCACCTGGCATGGGAAAAACAACTTTTGCACAAGCATTAGCAGAATTCTATTATAGACGGGGAAAAGTCGTTAAGACGATAGAATCGCCCAGAGATATGCAATTACCCGATGAAGTAACTCAGTACTCAAAAAATTATGGAACTTCTGAAGAACTTCATGACGTTCTTCTCTTATCACGTCCAGATTATACATTTTTTGATGAAATGAGAGATACAAGGGATTTTGAATTGTATACCGATCTAAGACTTGCCGGTGTAGGTATGGTTGGAGTAATACATGGAACCAGTCCTATTGATTCTATACAGAGATTTATAGGAAGAGTCGAACTTGGAATGATTCCGTCTATAATTGATACTGTTATATTTATCGAAAACGGCAAAGTATCAAAGGTGTATGAACTGGAAACTGTTGTAAAGGTTCCTCATGGACTGAGAGAGGCTGATCTAGCAAGACCTGTTGTTGTTGTCAAGAACTTTATAACAGGAGACCCAGAATATGAACTTTATGTATTCGGTGAACGAACATTTGTTGTACCAATAAAGAAGAAACAAACGCCAAGAGAATACAAAATTAAGAATTCAGTATTGAAAATTATTAGAAAATATATTCCGGATGAAGATATTGATGTAAAAATGACTGATGATGGACGGGTACTAATATTTGTAAATGCAGAATACTACAACTACATGCTAGGCAAAACTAGGAAAAAGTTAGATAGATTAGGGAAAAGATTAGGAGTAGAGATAGAAGTAAGACCTAGTATTTAAAAAACTAAAAAATTGATGCGGGGGCCGGGATTCGAACCCGGGCAGGCCTACGCCAGCGGATTTCTTAATTAAAGTTCTTGAGTCCGCCCCCTTTAACCTGGCTCGGGCACCCCCGCTAATAATATTAATCTTGCAATCAAAATAAAAAGTTAATTACTAAGTTCATTTCGAAATATATTTTCTGTTTTTTCCCATAATTCTAATCTTCTTCTTTTCAATTTTCTCGATTCACTTCTTAGGAAATTATTTAACGTCCTATGACTTTTTCCTGCAATAATCATCTCAATAGCTTCTCTGGCCGTCTTAACTTGCTCATAATCTCCTATAATTCCAACTTCTTTTTCTCCAATAGCTATTTTAGCACCTGTTGTCTCTTCTATTAAAAGCTTTATTTTTCCTTCACTTCCAATAATCCTAGCTTTTATTCTCTTTAAATCTCTTCTATCTCTATATATTTCTATAAGATCAATTCTCTCAAAGAAAATGTTATCATCACTTAACATCAAAATATCCTCTATTGTGAATCCCAAAGATAGAGCTTCGATAGCTTCCTTTGCTTTCATAAACTTATACGGAATTGTCTCTTTTACAGCTTTTAAATAAACTGTAAAATTCTGCTCATCTATGGATATTTGAACACCAAAGGATTTTTCGAATATATCTTTATTTTCTTTAATCAAACATATTCTCTTTGATTCTACAGGTACAGGCAGCAATCCCTGCATTATAATCTCCTCAAAAAACTAATTTACTAAGATAAAAGAGTAATTAATAAGTATATTTTCTAGTAAATTAAAATTCAAGAATTTTAATTAAACTAACGATGATAGATATCTTTATCCAAAGGAAATGTTTTAAAATCATAGAATTTTTATCATTGTTTCTGAAAATTTTCTAAAAATGCTTTCTTAAATCTTTTTAGGATACAATATATACATTTTTCCTCAACAATCACTTAATTTTTCCTTAAAGCTTCTAGGTACAGTAGATGTATTTTAAATCCCATTCTTTCAATGATACATAATAAAGATAGAGGAGAAAGGATTCAAACATGTTCAAGATAGTAAGAATATATTACAGAAGTTTATTTATCATTTGTTAATTATATAGAGAAAGGATGAAAAAGTAATATGGAAGAGAATTTTGAAGAAAAAATAAGAAAAAAAGAATCATTAAAAAGGAGAAAGGATTCAAACATGTTCAAGATAGTCGAAGAAGTTTTTGACTACCAGACACTACAGACACTATATCGATTAATAAATATAGGATATATAAAGAGACTTTACGGTGTGGTCGCAGCTGGAAAAGAGGCAAGAATATATTGGGGAGTAAATTCAAAAAATATGGATTTAGCCATCAAAATTTTTCTAGTTAAAACTGCTGAGTTTCGCCGGGGTAGATTAAAATATATTGAGGGTGATCCAAGATTTAAAAAAATAAAAAAAGATATTCGTCAAATAGTAAGATTATGGTGCTCAAAGGAATTTCGGAACCTTAAGAGAGCATATAGTATTGGTTTAAACGTCCCTAAACCATATGTTTTTGAAAACAATATTTTGATAATGGAATTTATCGACGCGGGTATAAGAGGTGTTCCAGCACCTACAATTAAAGAGGACCCACCTAAAGATATGGAAAAAGCTTATCGCAGCATAATAGATTCTATAAAGAAACTTTGGTGGAAAGCTCGTCTAGTTCATGCGGATTTATCAGAATATAATATTTTGAATAAAAATGAAAGGCTTTACATCATCGATTGGGGATCCGCAGTAGATATTAGTCATCCACGTTCAGAGGAATTCCTATTAAGAGATATAACAAACATAACTAGGTTCTTTAAAATGTATATAAAAACCATTAAACCTGAAGTAATTTATAAAGAGATAGTTCTTTCCAGTTAACTAAAATTTATTCGGTCTCTACTAACTCTTTTAATTTTTCTAACAATCCCATTTTGTCAAGCTTCTGAACTTGAGACCCTATATATCTATAAATTATATCTCCCTTAGTATCATATTGAAATTCCCAAGGAGCTACTAAAACAATATCACCAATCCTCATCCAGACTCTTTTCTTCATTTTACCTGGAATTCTACACAATCTTACTTTTCCATCTTCACATAATACACGTGCTCTATCATATCCTAAAAACTGTTCAATAACTCCCAGCATAGTACCTTCTTCCTGATTAGGCAATGGTAACTCTTCTTTTTCTTCACCTTTATCTTTTCTTCTTTTCTTCTTCTTCGGCATATTTTTACACCATTAGATAATACATGATGTCTTATAAATCTATTTAAGGAACATCTTTTATTGGAATTAAAAATATTGAATCATCAATTGTAATATATCCAATCTTTTTACCTTCTTCTATCCATTTAGGTATTTTAGGTAACCAAACCTCCTTTATCAAATATCCTTTATCTAAGCACATTACCTGAACATATGGTGGTACTATAGAAAGAACTAATGCATAGCTAATAGACTCCCTTTTTTCAATAACGTTAATACTATTAACCAAACTTTTTGTCAATGAAATATTCCTTATGGAATAATCTGTTAATGAAAGCAATTTCATTTGTTTATTCGAAAGATCAACTATATAGTACATTTTACCTTTAAAACCAACTATGTCACCTTCACGAAATTCGGGTAGAAGAATTCTATAGGTAATTTTACTTAATTTTCTTCCCCTATCACTAATACCTGCATCTTTAAATGTTTCAAGAAGTTCTGCACCCAAAAATTTTTTCAGTCTTAAAGCAACAGATCTAGCTACTTTTTGTGACGAAAAAGTATAATCGATGATATTTTCTTTCACTGTAACCTCGACAGGAACAGCTGATTTATCACTGCGATATAACTCACCCAATGTCTCATTTATAATTTTTTCGACTTTTGAAATCTCTTGTCTTGTAAAATTACGATTACGTGCTCTAACCTGTATTTTTGCCATCTTTTTTTTAGATTTTATATCAATACATTTGGGACAAAGCTTAAAGATGAGTTTTATAGGTATAGCGTATTTTTCCTCGTAATAGGGTAACTCTAATGTTACACGACCTTCAATTGAAACAATGATAGACCCCTTCTTTTGATCTAGAATAGATGCAATTGAATCATCCAGAACTTTAATATTTTTTAAGACACCGTTTATTTCTAATTTTTTACTTAGATTTTTTGTAAATATTTCTGAAAAGTCGCCTTGTATTTTAGGATTATACCATTTTTTACCTATTCGGTATGATCCACATATAGGACAGACAATTATATCTATTGGTTTATTCGGAATATTTATTAGCGGATGGGTTTTCTTATAGCATCCCTCGCACATTCCATTATATAATCTTTCAACTTTTTTTCCGCAAACAGGACAAAATAATCTTGCCATTATATCACCTAATCAATTGAACATGTAATACTCCACCTATCCTTATAGCGGCATCCATAATCAAACTATTATTTTTGGCTAGTTCAGCCACAACACTGTTACCTAGTAAATTAATAACCGTTGCATCACTAATGTATTTATATATTTCGGACAATGGTACTTTCTCCCCGCCATAGAATTCCGCTTTTACCTCTATTTGTAATTTTTCATCTTTTAGTATTTTTCCTAATAGTTCTTCATCACAAATAGCTATGATTTTTTCCTTTCCTCTTTTATGAATTTTAATGTAGCAATATTTCTCTTCTTTATTCACAAATATCACGACTAAGTAACAATATTTATTATTTAAATCAATATATTTAAAATCTGAAATGAAGAAGGCTGGTAATAGTGAGCTTTTTAGTGATGATCGGAGACACCAGTACGGATAATTTGCGATGATATGGCATATACATATCATCACTTTTGCTTTACTTATCTGATTTTTAAAGAATTTGCAGTTTTCTTCTATTCGATATATATTTAATTGTACTTTCATATCATGAATCTTAATAAACTGATACTTATAATTGGAGCGATTGTAGTTATATCATCCATAATAGTAGTCTTTAGACCTTGGGACCTTCTTATTGATTATAGGATTCGTTACATAAGGAATAGTGGCGTTGAGGTAGCCGAGGCCTTGGACAATACTGAAAGTGTTAGAGCTGGTATTGATTTCTATGTTGAGAATTTTTCTGTTACTGTCTCTATATATAAGCCCAATGAAAAGCCAATAATACTTAATGAGAAATATTCTAGGATATCTGCCCCTGTACCTAGAGACTTAAGCGAGGTTGTTAGGGGTAGGCCTGAGAAGAGTTTTGAAAGGTTTAGGCGTACCGCAGTTTATTTTAACCATACTCATATCGTGATAGATCCGAAGCCTATAGTAGAGTATTTTACTGATGAGGAGTACGGGCGTAGGGTTCACATATTTAAGATAACTTTGATAAAGATTAGGGGGCAGTTGCGTAAAGGTGCTACGCTATACTATAATTCTTCTCATACCGTAGAATACCTGCGTACATATGATTACAGTGGCGTTTCAAAAATCTGCATAACTGGTCAGGAAGCATATAAAGCTTCTGTGCATAGTGGGGAGATACTAAAGATTATAATTGTCTATGAGGAGTGGATAGCACAATGACAGGGCTAAACATAGCTCTAATAACAACATGCCTAATATTATTCCTAGCCCTGACAGCATCATTTTTCCCGAAACCTAGCAATAATGCATTACAAGTAGCTCAGAGCATAGAGAAGATAATCAGAAAGCCTGGATTACACAAGATATACACAAGCTGTATTATCGAGTTCAAAAAACATGAGATAATAGTTGAATGCGGGAGAAACAGTGCTAAAACATATTCTAATCTATCTCTCATAGACGGCAAGGCTACAGGCCTAATCAAGATTTATAGCGATGGCAGAAAGGCATGGTTTATAAATCCTTAAGCTCTAGAGTATGGAGGCGAGCCTAACCAGGATTTTATGGATTGTCGGAGGCCTCGTACTGACAGCATTCATCGTATTCACAGTTGTTAATTTTGGTATAAGTGCAATGCAGCGTGCCGACCTTAGCGTACTGGATATACAAGCGTACGATGACGGTACCGTATATTTTACACTAAAAAATACTGGTACCGTCCCGTTAACAGGAGTTAAGGTGGACGGTAAGTCTGCCTCCGGAACTATCCCGCTTGAGGGAGGAGAGGAAAGCCAGTTTACAGCCTCGGGTCTAAGCTTAACCGCTGGCCAGATGCATACCTTCACGGTAACTGCCACATTTTCTAACGGGCAGACTAAGACTATTCGTGTGAAGGCTATAGTACAGAGAGCATAGATGTTTGTTAAAAATATATTTCTTTAAAACATTATTTTTTTGTGTATCTTATAGGTACGAGCGGATGGAGCTACAAGGAATGGTACAGGGTATTCTACCCACTACATGTAGACAACAGGGAGATGCTGTCATACTATTCTCAGCATTATGATACTGTAGAGGTAAACAGTAGCTTCTATAGTCCGCCGAGCAGAAAAATGGTAGAATACTGGTATAGGAAGACGCCCATAGACTTTGTATTTTCTGTAAAGATGTTTAAGCTTTTCACACATAAGCATAGACTTGTAACAGATAGAGAAAACATAATAGATTTTATTGATATTATAAAAGGTCTAAGAAGTAAGCTTGGCCCAATACTGATACAGCTTCCCCCCTCTTTAAAGGCAAACATTGATATTCTTGAGAGTTTTCTAAACATGCTTCCTGAAGGATACAAGTATAGTTTAGAGTTTAGACATAAATCATGGCTTAAGAATCCTAAGGTATTCGAAACACTACAGAAATATAATGTTGCATATGTGGCTGTAGATGAGCCTCTACTACCCCCCGTACTAAAGGTTACAAGCGATTTCAGCTACATCCGATTCCACGGCCATGGTAAAAAGATATGGTATGACTATAAGTATAGTGAGGATGAATTGAAGAAGTGGGTTCCTAAGATCAAAGATGTCTCCTCAAGCGTCAAAAACGTTTTCATCTATTTCAACAACCATTTCCACGGCAACGCTATAAATGACAGCCTAGTAATGAAGAAGCTACTCGGCATCGAGGACAAGCGCGGGATAATGCAATGGCTTTAGTAAGATACTGTGGCGGTATAGAGGTTTCTCTTAGCAACAAAATTATTTTACTTGACCCTGTCAAAAAGCCTTGTAGTAAGCCAGACGTTATCTTTGTTTCTCATGCCCATAGAGACCACTATAATATTAGTGTATTAAATAGACTTAGAAATATTCCATTAGTAGTTAGTAGAGAAACATATGAATTTCTAAAGTCTAAGGGTTTGAAGCATAAGAATGTTGTGATTCCTGAAGAAGACTATGTTGAGGTTAATGGTGTAAGTTTTGAGCTGCATGATGCTAACCATATTCTAGGCAGTAGAGAGGTTTTAATAAATGGCGAGGTTGCATACACTGGCGACATATGTTTTGAAAGGAGGAACATGTTTAAGCCACCTAAAGTATTGAAGGCTAATACTCTTATCATAGAGGCTACTTATGGAAGCAGACTATACATTTTCCCGCAGAGGAAGCTACTCTATAAATGGGTTTTGAAGAAGGTGATAAACGATTACTATGAGAAGGATAAGGCTGTAGTCTACGCTCGTTCCCCGGGTGTTGCACAGGAGCTATTGAAGCTTTTTTCAAAGCTCAGGGTTGATATTTACCTTTACAAGACTGTTTATGAGCATACAAAGCTATACATGGAGAACGGCTTCAAATTCGAGAATATAAAAGTGGTTGATTCAGAAAGCTCTAATGGAATTTTCATATATCCTATATGGTATGGTAAAAACGATGATGGTAACGGCATATTCGTTACTGGCTGGGCCGCGGTAGAGAAAGATGAGAGATTTATACCATTATCAAGCCATAGCGGATTAAACACACTATTATCATATGTCCATAACTCTTCTCCAGAAAAAGTTTATACCGTTTACGGCTTTGCAAGAGAGTTTGCAAGTATTTTAAAAGGTTTAGGCTACGAGGCCTCGTGCATATGGATTTGAGGATTGGTGCATGTGGCTGGAACTATATACCAGTCAAAACAAACAAGCTTAGAGCGTATGCTAGGCTTTTCTACATAGTCGAGGTAGATAATACTTTCTACAGGATCCCAAGCATGGATACTGTTTCAAGATGGAGGAGTACCGTTCCAAGAGACTTTATTTTTACGCTCATGATGCCTCGAGAAATATCACATGTAGAAGAATTTAGGCTCAGCGAGAAAGTTTATAGGATTCTAGAGGAGCTTTACATGGTCTATAAAATACTTAATGCAGAAATGGTCGTTGTTCAGCTACCTTACAATTCTAGGCCTGTAAAAAGTTATGTTTCAAGATTAAACAATTTTCTCGAGCATGTTAATAATCTCTTCCCTGTAGGTCTGCAGACTAGGGGTCCATATTGGAAAAGTAGCAAAGCAAAAAATATTCTAAGGGAATTGCTGGAGAAGAATGATGTTACACATGTGTTTGATATGAGCTATGAGAAACCGGTGTACCATAATGATATAGTTTATACTAGGATTTACGGTAAGGGGGTGCACAATAAGTGGGTCTTGGATGATAACGAGGTAATAGACATAGCTAAGAAATCGAAGAGACTAGCTAGAAGTTTTAGGGTGAGAGTGATGGGTCATGGGGTAAGGATGTACGATGATGCTTTGAGAATAAAGGAGTATATTAGGTCTGAGAAACTCCTACCAATATACCCTGTACCAGGACTTCCAGCGATAAAACAAGCTATCATGGAGAAGCCTGTCTTTCCTGCTGATAGGGAAACTCTTTTAAAAGAGAATGGATGGAAGGTTGTTGACATAACTGAAGATAGGAGGGTTAGGTTAAGTGAGCTTTTGAGAAGTATAAGTGACAGAGTATACTATAGTGTTGAAGATGTTTTGAGGGAGATAAGGCTCTATTAATTGTTTTTAAGCATTGTTCCCTTTTACTTATGCCTAGATATATAGATTATAAAGGTAAGGTTATAGAAGAGTACAATGTTACCCCATACGACAGGATTATTATCGTTGAGGAAGACTTCACATACTATTATCTTGTTAATCCTCTAGAACTATGTGAGAAAGAGCTTGAACAGCTTAACAACATTCTTGACGAGCTAGCATATATTTTAAAGCCGAGCGAACTTCTAGGATCCGGACTCGAGGAAAAACTTCGGGATCTGGGAGTAGATGACAAGCTGGTAACAGAGGTTAATAGACGTATAAGAGGCTATGACTGGCTCGATCCATTGATAAGAGATGAGAAACTAGAAGACATCCACTGTTTCAAACCTAATATACAGATAAGGGTCGTTCATAGAGACTACGGCTTGATGAAGACAAACATCGTACCCAGCAGGGAAGAAGTTGATAAGATGGTTAGATTACTAGCATATAGGAGCGGTTCATACATATCCTTTTTCAAGCCTGTTAAGGATACAGTTATACTTCCTGAGGGTGACAGGGCTGCTTTAACGTATAGGAGCGAGGTATCAGAGGCCTCCAGCTTCACCATCCGTAAGTTTCCACGCGACCCTTGGACTCCTACAAAGATGATTAGGACAGGTATGCTCTCTCCGGACATGATGGCTTTGCTTTGGCTTGCGATGGACGCTAAGATACCTATAATAGTCTATGGACCTATGCGTACAGGTAAGACGTCTCTCTTGAACAGTCTAGTTATGCTTGCTCCCCCGGACTCAGCTATCTGTATCGTACAGGATAGCCCTGAGATGAAGGTATTTCATGAAAATATACTGTATCTATATACTAGCGATAGGATAGGGTTTGAGGAGCTTGCCAAGCTTGCACTCAGGAAAAGTGTAGATTACCTAGTTGTGAACGAGGTCAGGGTTAGGGAAGAGGCCTATTGGTGGGCTCAGCTCGTCGGTACTGGCCACGGAGGATGTACTTCAATACATGCCGACTCTTTAGAGAGAGTTTTCGGTAGACTAAAGGATCTCGGGGTTGAGGAGAGCTTGGTAGACGTTGTTAGGATTGCTGTAAATACAGGCCTCTTTATAATTAGTAGAGAAAGCGATAAGGTTAGGATTAGGAGGGTTAACAGTATTCATTACATTGATGGGTTACAGGACTATGTTCCTGTTTCAGACATAGTCTTTAGATATGATAAAAGTAGTGATAGCCATAAAACAAATAGTAAGATACTAGCCAAGGTTTTCAGCCTTTTTGAAGAGATATTGTCTATCAATGTCGACGAGGAGTTCTATATGCGTTCAAGGTTTCTCGACCTAGCTTCTAGGTTCGGAGTCGTAAGCTCTGAGGGATTCTGGAAACTATACTTGAGATACAGGTATAGTCCGAAAAGTGTTATAGGGCAGTTGGAGAAAGGTGTAAGGAGATTCAGGCTTGAGAAAACTGTTGGATTTATTAATAATGCGATAAGATATTGTCCGCGTTGTGGCCTTGAGCTAAAGCCTGGAACAGTAAAATGTCCTAGATGTGGTTTCGAGTTGGTGAAGATTGATGCGTAGGGAAGATATCTTTAGGAAGCTTATACTGGGTAAGCCTAAGAGACTGGGATTGTTTGCTAGGTTGAAATACAGGGATCATGTCAGTAGGCTTGAGAAGGAGGCTCCTTTCGCTATTCTCGCATCATCGATGGTCGTTGAGTCCGTTCTACCTCCATTGAAGATTATAGATGTTCTTTCAAAAATTGATAGTTTGGAAGCGGTAAGCTTTGAGGCTAAACGTATACTTAGGGATACACAGCTTAACCTTAAACATCTAGCTGAGCAACTTGAAGAAGAAGTTAAGAATAATACGGGTGTATGGGGTAAGCTTCTTGCAAGTATAGTTAATGTCGAGGCCTCTGGCTTAGACCCTAGGCTTGTCTTCAACGATCTCCTACAGGTTGCTTTACGAGACCTTAGAACAATGTATGAGAAGACTTCTAGGCGTTTCCAGACATTGATTAGCAGTGCCTCAGTAATCTTCGGTGCTTTCCCGATGATGATCAGTATATTGTTTGCTATTATGGCTAGCTCATCCATAATCCCATTGGTTTTATCCTATATGTTTGCCGTATTTTTTATGGCTGTTACATGGCTTTTCACAGTTGATCTACAAGTTCCCAGATTGGCAGACTATAAGCCTTTCTATAAGAGGATCCTGTTTAAATGGTTGCCTTTGGGAGCGGCTTTAGGGGTCAGTTCCTATATCGGTTTAATATATACTCCTCTAACACTAGTTTATAGGAAGGCTTTATCGCTATTGCTTGGTACGTTAGCCTTCTCTATACCCTCATACATTGAGTGGAGGAAACAGAAAATGATACAGGAAGAACTCTTTGAGACTCTTCCCATCTTTCTTAGAAGCATAGCGGAGCAAACATCTAAGGGATTCAGTGTCGGTCAGGCTATAGAGAATATATTGGAGTCCGGAGGCCTCGGAAAGTATACATCTAGGCTTATATCTCTGATAGTTAAGGAAGCCAGAATTTTTGGAAGCCTTAGAGACGCATACGGTAGGCTAAAGGAACTATTACCTTTTCCTTGGCGTGTATCATTGGAATTATTAGCGTTAACAGATGAGCTTGGTAGTGGTTCGGGTGCATTACATAGGTTGGCTGATACTATGTCTGAATACATGATTTCTATACGGGAGTTTAGGCGTTCATCAACTGGTTATAGTTGGCTTAGCTTAATGATGGCTGGTTTAACGCTTGTGTTAATGATGGTTGTGTCGAACACGGTTATGGTTAAGCTGGCTTTGATAGGTAGTGTACTTGAGGAGAATAAGGGGATGGTATCTCTGCCTTTTAACCCGCCTAGCCCTAGTGAACTACCGGTTCTAAAGGATTGGATATATTTCATGATAACTTCAAACATTTTAACGCTTGCAGTCGTTACAGGTAAGACATTGGGTTGGTGTATAGGGGACTCGCTTAAAGAGTTGTTGAAGACTTCTTTGCTCACTTTGACATTTATGATAGTTGGTTGGGGGATGCTTTAGGCTGTTAGAATGAGCTATGAGCAGGATATAAGGGACTTTGTCAAGATTCTTTTGTTTTTAGGATTGTTGTTTTTCTAATATATATTTTTATACTCTTTTTATTATGCAG
>JAGGXB010000086.1 GCA_021163245.1 Thermoproteales archaeon | reverse complement strand
TAACAAGTATAGGAACTGAAAACGATGAAAAAAGAGCTGCAGCATAATACATTAATGTAAAACCATAAACATCAACCATATATCCCAGCACATAGTTTCCGATAAAACTACCTATGTTTGAGAAAATGGTATATAGGCTCAACGCCAAGCCTTTAAACTCCGTCCCCACACTCTCTGAGAGATATGCCACACTAACAACATATAAACCGCCAAAAGTTAACCCATGAAGAAGCTGCACCGCTATAACGAGTAAAGGCTCATGTAGAAAACCTCCAGTAACCGTCAACAAATATCTTACCGGGTACGCAGCTAAGCATAGAGCAATAACCTTCTTCCTCCCAATTCTATCCGACAATGAACCAAAAAATATCATCGCCGGAACCTCCGCGAACGGCGTAATAGTAAAAGCCACCGAGCTCAGGAAACGTGACGTGCCGAGCTCCTTAGTCATGTAGAGCGGAAGAAAAGTATAGTATGCAGGCGTCGTCAACCAAGCTATAAAGATAGAGGCATATAGAGTAGAGACCACTTTATTAGATAACACTTTCCTAAATGCTTCCAAGTGATACACTGTGTCCCTTGCTTCTCTTACCTCTTTTTTCTTTAATCCCCCTATTATAAACAATGATGCAGAGACAACAAAAAACATGGAGGAAAAAATAAAAACATAGAAAAAACCAAAATTATCCACTACCCATCCTCCTAGAAAAGTACCGAAAACCCAGCCCACAGCACCAGAAGTACGAAAACGTCCAAAACCCATACCTCTACTTGACACGATATAGTCCATAGCTATAGCTCCGGAAAGAGTCATATACGCATATACCAGAGTTATATAGATCGGATGCAAAAGAAGAAATTGGACAAAACTCCCAACAAAAACATAAAGCAACACGAGAACAAACAGTATATAACCCAAAAAACCTTCAAGCCTCTCCCTGTTAACTACATCCGACACATGGCCTATAACAGCGACAGGAAAAATAGATAATAGAGTAGCGACCGAAGCAACCAAACCAATCTCAAAAGGCCCCAACCCCCTAAAAGACATGTAGACAGGAAATATAGGAAAAACAAAACCTGAAGCGACATATAAGAAAAGAGTCGCAAACCATAAACGCTTCAAGTCTCCAGTAAACATAGCCATTCCAAACAATCTATCCAAAACACATTAATGACCTTTCCCCTCTAACAAGTCACAGATAGAATAGCCTTCAGATAAAAATGATAAAGATAGATTATAAATAATAAAACATCCCTTGCCACAAACAAAATATATAAAATCTCACTTTTAGAAACATGCCCTATAGATAATACTAGTATATATTTCTCCTTAAAATAGATTAAAGAAACTTTTCTTTCTACAAAAAGACTATTTATAAAACTATGCTTCTAGTCACTATATAGCAACTCTATTATTGCTCCCAACTCCCTAGAATAAACATAAATATATCCTCCTCCCTCAAATTTACCCTCCTGTACAACTTCGCCCCCTATTTTCTCTAACGCGCTCCTAGCCTCATCAAAACTCCTAAAATTAAACGCTATATGATGAAGACCAACTCCGTTATTTTCCAAGAACTCCTTCCATGTACTTGGACTTCCTATAGGTTCTATAAGCTCCAAAACTATATTATCAAACTTAAAGAAGGCAAGCTTTGCCCTCGCATTAGACCGCCTACCCTTATACATAACCTTACTCTTAGACCAACCAGCAGTCTCAATAATCTCAGGAACTTTTACGCCTAAAACATTACTCCAAGCCCTGACAGCATTCTCTATATCTGAAACAACAATAGCAATTTGAGTAATCCTACTAAAAGATTTTTCACCCATAATATATAGCATACACACCTTACACATTTATAAATAATCCTTAACCCTATGCAAAAACAGAAAATGTTTGCACCTAATAGGACATGATGAATTTGTTAGCGCCGATTATCAGGCCTAAATTATTTTCTATATCTCTTCCATACTCCTTTCCTTTATCATCTCGTTATCTTTAGTATATTTTCCTCTGCTAGTTTAAAGTCTTTCAAGAGTCCATATAAAATCCAAGAATACTAATTACTTGAAAAGATTGTAGAAGAACTTATATCAATTCTAATAGATAATTGGTATATAGTATGGAATCTCTTCTTGAAGAAATAAGGATTATTAGGAATATGCTAGAATTTGTTATAGAGCAAGTTATAGGTGTTGAAGAACCAGAAGAATGGAAAAATAATTAAAAAGGCATTAAGTGAAGAATCCTTAAGTGAAGAAGAACTATGGGAAGCTTTAGACTCGAAATAAAAAAGACAGTACTTAAAACATCCAAAGATACAAGGAGAAATTTGTAGAACTGTTTAAAACGCTCAAAAATAATCCTATTCCCTATAAGAAATTTGATATAGTCAAGTTAAAGGGATATATACAGACCAACGCACATTAACCCTACGCATCTTTTCCCTAAGCTCAACAGGAATCTTAACAGAAAACGTAACAAGCTTACCCATAAATACCGCTAAGAAATAAAAACAAAGTAAACCACATAAGTCTTACCAATATAAAGTCTTTAGTGACCATCCCTGTAATTATATTCCTCATCGCATTAAGCATCTCCTTACTTAACCTATAGGGGTACTAGAGCACAGCTCTTACCTTCAGCTAGTTTATCTAACGCCTGTGACGATTTAGCTTTAATTTAAATATGTTTAAATATCTCATTTTAAATATCACATTCGACTATAGTTATTTGTTATTATTCTTATAGGAAAGATAGAATGGGCACATCTAATCTATGGTTGCGAAAGATTAGATTTGGCCAAGTATTAACGATTTTAATCATAATGTTGTTTTCTCTAATTTCTGTCCCAATTCAGACTAGGATAAGGTTGATTACTATCGATAGAGGAGAGACTAAAAACAAAGCTAGATTAGTTTCTACATCTACTACGATTCGGTTAATGGGACAGGTCGGCGGTTCTCTATCTAGTGTGGTTGTACAGGGAATATATGCTTATGTTGGCGTAGGTATGCGACTGATAATACTAGACATATCTAATCCAGTTATACCCCGGGAAGTCGGCGTCTCAGTGCCGTTAAATGGACTTGTAAAAGATATAAAAGTTGTCGACAGCATTGCTTATGTAGTTAGTAGCGAGGGCTTATGGATATTTAATGTCTCAGACCCGACTTATCCGACTAAGATCGGATTCTACGAAACACCCGGGTTCGCTGAAGGGATAACTGTTGTTGGACATAACGTGTATGTTGCTGATGGTTGGGCAGGTTTATGCATTATTGATATTTCTAACCCAAAGAATCC
>JAGGXB010000013.1 GCA_021163245.1 Thermoproteales archaeon | reverse complement strand
TCTGTTTTTACTGTTTCTTTATTGATTTTTAGGTACTTTGTCATGATATGGTATGCTCCTATAAAGCTTGTTAGGGGTATTTTTGCATTAATTTCTCCAAGATATATCTTTTCTATAAAGTTTATTGCTTCATTTTTTGCTGGATTTTCACAATGGCTTAATACTATTAGGCCTACATCTACTATTCCTAGAGCCCAAGCTTGGCTAAAGCCCATTCCTGCAATCCCCATTTATCTTCCTCTTCTAGTTTTTCTGTAAAACATTTTGGTGCAGTTTTTCTTAGCTGGTTAAATCTTTTTTTGATTGTTTTTTTGTCTATTTTTAGTCTTTTTCTTACGTATATTTTTCCATCTTCTACGACCCATTCTATATAGTCTCCTTCTTTAATATCCATTATTTTTCTTATAGGGCTTGGAATAACAGTTCTACCCATCTTGTCTATTTTTGTAGCTCTAACTTCTATCACCATGGTATATACCATGGTATATTATTTAGATTTTTCTATAATTTTATTTTACTAGTGCTTGTAGATATTCTTTGTATAATTTTCGTATCAAAGTACTATTTAAAATGACATTGAGTGTTGGAGAGTATATGTTCAAAGTCTTATGATTAGTGAGATGAATCGTGTTAATATCACCATAACTCAATATTACTGAGCACTTTGTCTATCCTATACGCGTTAATTGTTCTGAGAGAATTTGAGTTTAAAGTTTCTATACATTTTTTGAGACTTATAACGATGAGTTAAAGGTTACTTGGAGGAACTTGTAGAAAATTAAACAATGTTTTACAATTTAAGAAAACTACCAAATGTAGAGTGTGGGATGGGAGAATAATCTTTTAGTGAAAATGTATAGAATGTTTTGTACCTGATTTTTAAATAGCCTTTTTCTCTGAGAATAAGAATTTGATGAGTTAAAATATAGTTTAGTATAGTTTCTCTTTATAATGTATATTATTTACTCCATGATGTAGATAATGGTCTATGTTTTCGTTCCTTTGTAATTCATTAAATTTGATTTATTGGTTAACATACTTGTGGTAATCTATAGGTATATTAGAAGAGATGCCAGAGTACATTAATCTCCTCATCAATAATGTCAATACAGGGGTTAAAATATACTAGTAGAATTCTAAGAAATCAAAAGATGATTATTTCCACACTAGGAATCTCAGCTATATCAATTCATGGCTGATAGACAGGGCTTTACATCGTATAGGGCATGACGTATGGTCCTTCAGGTATAGCTATGATTTTTTCGCATGTTGTTAGTCTGCAGGCTATCTCTTTGGCTTCTTCTAATGTGGTTGTGGGGATCAGATTCATTTCTTCTAGCTCACTGTGTTTAATTCCCTTTGTGACTACTATGATTTTATATTCAAGTAGTAGTTGAGCTAGTATCTGTGCGTTCCACTGGTCTCTTAGAGGTTCATTCAATTCTATATATCTAAGTATTTTTCTAGGGTCTTTGTCCACTTTTAGAATTTCTCCGAATTTTTCATGACCTACTCCGTCGCTACATTCGCCAATATATATTATTACGCCTTTTTTCTTGGTTACTCTTGCTGCGGTTTTCATACCTTTTACTGCCTGATACAAGTTTCTGTCTAGTGGGTATCCTCCATTCGTCACGAATGTGATGTCTGCCTTAAATGGGACTGTGACATTTACATGTTTTTCAGCTTTTTTTACTCCTTCAAGATGGGCATCTATGACATCGCCTGCTACAACATCTAGAATCTTCTTATTTTTGTCTATGATCGCATGTACAATGAATTTATAGGATGTCACCATTTTAGAGGCTTCAACCATATCTTTATGTATTGGGTTACCTTGAAGTATGCCATAATCTGCTTTTGGATGGGCTATCATCTTATATCCATGATTCTGGTAGACTGTCTTTGTACCTGAGACTCCGGGTAAAATAAGTTTTCTACCACCACTATATCCAGCAAAGAAATGAGGCTCTATCATACCTATTCCTATAACCAGATCAGAGTCGACGACATTCTTATTTACATAGACCTCGGTTCCGTAAGAGGTTTTACCTAGATATGAGAGTTCCTCAGTATTATCCGAGTCATGGGAGAAAACATTATATTCATCAACGATATCTTTTCCTACAAGTTCTATAAAATCATCATATTTATGGGGTTCATGTAATCCAGGAGCAACTATAATGTTAATCCCTTCTTTCTTAAAACCTATTTTAGAGAATTTTTCAAGTACAGGAAGTAATAATTCCCGTGTCGGAGTAGCTCTAGTCTTGTCGGTTATCAGTATACTTATCTTGGAAGCCTTCTTAGCCAATACATCAAGTTTTTCAGAAGAAATAGGGTTATCTATTACCTTTGACACATAGCTTAAAGGCTTAGACTTAACCCCTATGGCCGGCTTAGATTCAACAATATATGTCTTATCTCTCGGAAGAGAAAGACTTAGACGCTTTTTACCGTATGGAAAACTTACCTCTATCTCACTCACGTTATTCACAGGTAAAATTCTCTGGCTATAAATTTAAACCTTATCTAGCAAAGGTTCTCAACATTATTAAAGATCACAATACAGGCTTTTTAAATAAAAATATTCGGGATGCTTATGTTTTTTCTATGTCTGGATAAAGCTTTTTAGCTAATTCAAGGATTCCGAGCTCTTGCAAGGTCTCTTTTTTGGGTATACCTTCCTCATTCCAACCCATATATTTATAGTATTCAGCTAACATAGGCTCTAGTTCAACAACCTGGCCCTTTGCACCTCCCTCTTCCAAGGGCTCTTTAAGGAATCTTTCAGGCAGGGTATCGTCTTTTCTGCGGATACCGTTAGCTACATTAAACATGCGTTTGAGCGTAAATATTCGCCGTCCAGCCTGTAAAAGCTGTTGAACATTTCTTTTCTTCCCAGTTATAAGAGAATATAGTCCAGCTAGATGAGCTGGTGGAATATCTGTAAACTTACATATTATCATAGACTCTATTACTTCATGCCACATCTCCATGACGGCAACTATCCTACCTTTTCCCTCTACACTAAATCTATCAGGTCTCTCATAGATCTTTAAATCATATACTCTCTGTCCTTGCTCTATCCTAAAAACTAGGCCCTGTAAATGACATGCTCCTCTGTTAGAAGTTGCATACTGTAGCCCCATGCCCTTAAAAGCTCTTGGGTCATGCATAGGAATTTCTAAACCTTTGACATGCATACAGTATTTTTCTGTTCCTCTACCTATGGTCTTTGAAGCAATCCTACAACCCTCGCCAAGTAGCTTCCCAAAACCCTTTCTCTCACCGATCATCTTTATTAGATTAAGTACAGTCTCTGGATCTCCCCATCTTAGCTCTAAACCACCAGTATCTTCCTTTGTCAACAGTCCTTTCTCAAATGATTCGATTGCCCAGGCAATGGTTACTCCTGTTGAAATAGTATCGATACCATACCTATTACATAGGTCATTTGCCTTAGTTATATAGAACGGGTCATCTATAGTTAGAAGAGAGCCTAGAGAAGCTATCGTCTCATATTCCGCAGCCCTACCTTTAGTATCCTTTGTTTCAGCATACTTCCAACAGTGTATCGGACAAGCCCAGCAGGCTCTATGTCCCTTAATAATACCTAGTTCTTTAAAGCGTTTAACGGTTATATTTTTTATACGATCCCATATACCAGCAGTGAAATTTTTTATCGGCATATCACCGTATTCATAGAACTCCTCTATTTCACCAGGTGTACCGCAAACTGCATGAATTTGAGTTGTTGGAAAAGATAATATAAGAGGCAGTATCCGTCTAATAATACTTCTAACCCTTCCAGCATTCTTGACAGGGATTTTACCATTTCCCTTAATTGCTATAGCTTTAACATTTTTTGATCCCATTACAGCCCCCATACCGGTACGTCCGGCTACTCTTGGGCCATCAGGGGTAATATCGTTACATATATTTGCGTACCTAACCCCTTTTTCACCTGCGGGACCTATAGCAGCTACCCGTATATCTTTCCCTAAATCTTCCTTAAGTTTAATATCCGTATCAATCGTTGATAAACTCCATAGATTCTCTGCGTCACAAATCTCTACCTGTCCATCATGTATCCATAGATATACTGGACTAGTCGCTTTACCCTTCAAGACTATTCCATCAAAACCAGCCTTCTTTAGCTCAACTCCCCAGAAACCAGAGGCATGTGCTTCTCCCCAAGCCAATGTTAACGGCGATTTAGCAGCAACTACATAACGGCCCGAGGAAGGAACCATGGTACCTGTTAACGGTCCCGTCATAAATACAAGAACATTTTCAGGGCTTAAAGGATCCGCTAGGGGATCCATTTCCTCTGTAATAATTTTGGTAGCTAACCCGATCCCTCCAATAAACATATCTACTTCTTCTTCCTTTAGTTCTCTTATCTCCGTCTTCTCATTTGTTAAATCTACATACAGGATTCTTCCGATATAGCCGAACCATTCTGGCACATATAACACCGAAAAACTACATTTTGTAAAGTTTCATGTAAAGCTCTACGTCTTTTTCAGGAATCGTGGGAGGCTCTTTTCCTAAAGACATAGATACATATTGGGCAATAGCCACCTCTTCAAGGGTTTCAGCCACGGCCTCTGCCTCTATAAGATTTGCCCCCATAGCCACAATACCGTGATTTTGTAAGATTAAAGCCCTAGCTCCAGTAGAAGCAGCTTTACCTACGAGTTCTGCAAGCTTATCTGTCCCGGGGAAAGCGAAGGGGACTATTTCAACTTTTCTCAGAACCATAACTGCTTCTACGGATATCGGCTTTAACCCTACACCTGCGAGAGCAAGCCCTAGCGTAAATGGGTTATGTGCATGTACAACTGCGTTAACATCCGGCCTATTCTTATAGATTGCAGCATGTAGAGGCCACTCAATTGATGGTCTAAGAAAACCTTCTATCAAATTACCCTCTAGATCAAGCTTAACTAGGTCATCAGTCTCTACAGCACCCTTGAAAACGCCACTAGGTGTAATCCAAAACTCTTTTGCACCTGGAGCCTTAGCGCTAACATTACCTCCAAGAGCAGAAATTAGGCTTCTTTGATATAATGCTTTCATTACTCTACATACTTCCTCTTTGATTTCTTCATCCGAGATTAACTCAAAACCTTCCTCATTCATATTTTAACCAGTTTATTAAATGTCTCAATGCATAATATATTTTGTTTGAAGTCAAAGACGGATAAGGTATACTGATTACATCGCTTCTCCAACTATTTTATTGTAATATTTGGAAACCTCTACAGTGAAGAAGATATCCAAAGGAAAAATGAAATTTTAATATACTTTTCCTTCACAGCCCTTAGAAGAAGATAGTTCAGACTTGCCTTAATGATATATAAACAAAGTTCGCCATTAGCATTTCCATAAGCGGGTATAGGTTTAATTCACCCGATGTTTCCCTATAATAAAAGCTTCGTCTCTGGTAGAGCTTGAGTTGTAACTCGGAAAGCCTCGTATCTGAAAGTTAAGGACTGTATCCCAACCTAGAGCTAAACAGAATTTCTTAAATTTATCAGTCTACCTCCATAGACATCTTGTAGTAGGAACTAAGGCTCCAGATGTTGACATTGATTTTTGTAAGGTATATAATTAAAGATTTGAGGTAGTTTCAGGGATTATTTTGATAGAATTGTTCCAGCTACGGCTAAGGTTTACTAAGGTGCGTCTAGTTATAGAAATGTATTAAGATATGCTTTTAGATTTAGTATATGTTTAAATTGGAGAGATTAATGTCGAAGGATTCTTCTTTAGTACATGAACCATTTCGTTTTATGTTTAATGAATTAGAAACTAATTGGGTTATCTTAGACGGTGATGGTAAATCGAGATATACACGTGATAGTATTAATGTTGTTTATAAGAATAAGAAAATGGATTTGCCCAATGATATATTAGTTTTAAAAAAGAAAATAGTTGAAGAAAAGTATAGGAACACTTCGAGAAGTAAAAAGTACTGTTGGAACGGTCCTTCTTTCTGTGTCAAAAAGTTTTTTATCGGGAGAATAAATGGTAATCTTGCTCTTTCTTTGTTTCTGGGACTATCGGACTATTATAATTTTCTCGCTACTCAAATGATGTTAGATGTTGATATCTCTGATATTCCTCCAGATCCTTTTAAAACACCTAATCCTTCTGGAAGAACCTTGAGAGAAAGATACTTTGTTAATAATGATTTCCTTAAACCAAATGTGTATTTAGCAAATGCCTTTGCTGTCAATGTGTTACTAGTGACTAATGATAACATGGCTGTTTTTACTCGTAGGAGTGATTTTGTTAGTATTCGTAAGAATTATTTCGATTGTTCATTTACAGAAGGGTTTCACCCTATTTTGGATAAAGAGAAAAATAGCTATAGCGTTTATAAGTGCGTGGCTAGAGGTACATTTGAGGAGATAGGCGTTAGACCTAAATATGACGATATTATGCTTTTGGATTTTGGTGTTGATACTAAATACTATATATATGCTGTTCAGGGATATGCTAGAGTAGATGCAACTTCCAAAGAAATTTTAGATTGTAGAGTCTCAATAGCAAAAGATGCATGGGAGACTAAAAACGTGTTTTTCGTTCCTTTTAAGACAGAAAAAATTTTTAAATTCATGTATAGGCATGGTCCCTGGGCTTCTCCGACATTAGCAAATATCTATTATGTTCTAGTGGACAACTTTGGTTACGATAAAGTCAACAAAGTTCTCAAAAGATTTCCCAGATTTTACAAACTTGGAGATTAACTTCATGAAATATAGTTTTTAAATCAAGTGTTTCTCATTTATATATTTTCCAGCTACTTTATTCCTATTTGGATCTTAATGTAGTTAAATGTATTCTCCCGGTTCTCTTCTAGGTATGTCAAGGCTATCAAAATGTTTATCAAAGCTTATTATCGCTTTTGCCCCAACCTTTTTTGCAATATAATATTGCAACGCATCATCAAAATCCAACATATTATTTTCCATTAAAATAGCCGCGGCTAATTCGTCATCACTCGTTGTTTCATATATCCATAATCCAACAGAATTCTCTATATTTCTGAGAAAAGTAAGAATAATTTTGGAATCGTTTGCAATTTCTTCAACTGCATGAATAGTAAACCATGTAATAATACCTTCTATTTCTCCTCTAGAAAGCTTATTCAAGAATTTTTCACATTCATCAGCTCTTTTTTGGTCAAGCATTAATTCTAAGAATATATCTGTTCCAATAAGCATCAATCTGTTCTCACCAGAGTTCTATGCTGTAATTCTAAAGATGATTTATCGCTTTTTATACTGCCTCGTAGAGATCTCCAATCGACTTCTCCGACACCTATATATTTTTTCAGTAGATCTTCCAGGGCTTTTCTAAATGCACCTTTCCTGTAGCCATATGTAGTTAAAGCCTTATCCCAAAATTTACTAGCTAAAACTTTACTAATATCTATTTTTATACTTTCATTCATAAATACAACTCATATATGTTAGTGAGAAAGCACTATTTATTAGTTTGTATTATTAGATATTTTGTAATATTTTTTTATAATTTTTCTAAATAGTTTATTAACCTATCAAAATGTTTTTCTTTCTATTTATTTTTGTTTCTCTCGATGTATATTGAAAAATGTAATAATAATATAATAGTTTATGAATATTCAGTTTATAATTTATTTTACTTTTGTTATTGAATAATTGTGTCGTCTAAAAATACTCTTTCCATAGTGTCCCATAATGCTCACTGGTTTACAGGATTATATAGAGACAATGATAGTAGAGTTTCTGAAAATGAGATTTTGGATAAATTTACTGAGGTTTACAGGAAATTGAAGGTTGATTTATTATGTCTCCAAGAAGTTAAGAGCCTTAGACAAGTTAAATGTTTAGAAAATAATCTTTCTATGAAAGGGATATATATGAAAGGTGTAATGTACTGGCAATACGGTGGTGCTATACTATTTGATGAAAGTTTTAGTTTAGTTGATTATATGGCTTTAAAGAACATTACACGTTTTTGCCAAATAGCCGTGTTTGATGTTCGGGGAGTGGAAATTAGTATTTGTAACTTACATCTCCCTTCCAGTAAATATGTAAAAGATGCTTCAAGCAAACAAGTGGAAGAAGTTTCTTATGTGTTAGCTTGTAGTCAGCCACAGATAATTGTAGGAGATTTTAATGCTCAACCTATAGATAAGATTTATAGTTATATGCATGATATAGGGTATGTTGATTCTGCTTCTCTTTTCGGAAAGATAGAAAATACTACTGTATGTGGAAAAAGAATAGATTATATTTGGGTTATAAAGGAGTTAAAAAATAATGTTGTTAACAATAATGTTTACAGCAACATAGTGTATAAGAATATATTTTTGAGCGATCATTTTCCTCTCAAAGTTACAATTAAAATAGACTAGTTTATTTAAAATAATTACGCAATAGGATATTCCTAAAGCTACCTAAGGTTATGAATCCAGAATGTCAAAAGAGCCAACGAGAAATGATTTTTGCTAGAGCCTATGTTAATTATGATTATTACAAATCGAACATCTTTTTATAATTTGCATGATTTCTCTATATTGTGGATATAAGACTGGTTTATTTTGATTCTATGGGAGCTAAGTCTTCATGTACCCTAGTTGAGACAGATGATATTAGGGTTTTAATTGATCCGGGGGCTGCTGTTATGCATAGGAGTTTTCCAGCTCCTAACAATTTAAAGATTCTTTGGGTTAAACAGGCATTGAAGATTATTAAGAAAGTTGCAGTAGATGTAGATATTATTGTTGTTACTCATTATCATTATGATCATTTTATCGATTTTGATAAAACAGTATATGAGGGAAAAACTGTTTTTATCAAGAATCCTAACGAGTATATCAATGATTCTCAGAGAAATAGAGCTGTCAAGTTTTTTAAACACTTCTTTAAAGCTTTTAACGAGGATCTCGAGGAACATTTAGAGGAACCCGTTGAAAAACCTTGGAATGACATTTTCTTTCAGCTTAAGAAAGCTAAGGAGAAAAATTTTGGAGAGTATCAAGATAGGAGAAATCAGCTTTTGGAAAAAGGGAAGAAATGGTTTTTAAATAGAGTTAGAAAATGGAGAAATTATAGGCGTATACCTGAGATAAATTTTGGAGATACTAGAATTCTTTTTTCTGAGGGCCAAATGGTTACATTTGGGAATACTAGGATAAGATTTACTCCTCCTCTTTTTCATGGAATTGAGTATTCTAGGGTTGGATGGGTTTACAGTGTTATAGTTGAGGAGAAAGGACAGAAGTTGTTTTATTCGAGCGATCTAAATGGTCCTATCATTGAAGACTATGCTGACCTAATTATAGAAGAGAATCCTGACATGCTTATTCTAGATGGACCCATGACGTATATGCTAGGTTATATGTTAAATCTTATAAATTTCCGTAGAGTTTTGGAGAATGTCAAAAGAATATTGTTTGAAACATCTACTAGAATTATTATATATGATCATCATTTACCTAGAGAACCAAGATTTAAGGAGAGAATAAAAGAACTTTATCACATAGCTGAAATAGAAAATAAAAAGCTTTTAACAGCAGCAGAATATCTGGGTAAGAAGCCTGTTGTCCTAGAAGCATGGGACAATGAATAAACTATTTATCCTAAAATATAAACAAAGCCAACTTAGATTCCAGAGATATTTTTCATAATCTTTTACAAAAAGTTTTCTCCGCTTGCTAATAATTTTGAATCCCTCTTCCTGTAATCTCTTTGATTGTAGTTCTACTCCTCCTGGAAACTTTCTATATATGCTTCCATCGGAATTAAGTATTCTCCAATACGGTGCAACTTCACTTAAACTCTTACCCCTAATCCTTACTTCTTCTTCACTATATTCTGCAACAGTACGTATAAACCACCCAGTAGCTAAAGGACAAGCGAAATCTGTCCCAAAATCCCTTGCAAGTTTATCCCTTAGCATCTTAGAGGTAATAAGTTTTCCCTTAGGAATTTTCTTAACAAGGGAATAAACAAGCTTCGGTGTGGGAATGAGCATCCTACCTCTACCTTTAGGATCGTTAACTATTTTTGGCTCTTTTTTCCTCTCGAATTTTTCTTTCCAAGTTTTTTTCTTATACACCATTAGGTAACGCCTATGATTATTATACTAATATAATATAAATAATTCAAGGACTATATGAACAATAGATATAAAATATCTAATCTCCTGAACGTAGTTTGAAGAATATATTGTTGCAATATATTCTCTTAGATAACTGAGTATAATTTCTAGATTTTTCGTTATCATGAATCTACAATATGGATCTTCAATCGCTATACAATTCTTTATTTTACATCTATATGACTTATATCTGTGTTTACATAGTCATGTTATCCTAAACTATTAATTTAAGAATAAGAAATTGATATACAAATAGGATTTATGAGTTTTGCTAATTTTAATATATTATCCCTTTTATGGTGTATACTGCTATGAGCATAGACAAACGACAATATCTGTTAGCTGTTTCCCTGTTATTAATTGCATCATTCATTATTAATTTGGGATTCTCTGCTCTATCTCCTGTTTTTCCATATCTTATTTTGGCTCTTAAAGGCGTTTTAAAAGAACTACCAGAGCTTGCTAAAGGCATGATACAAGCACATAAAGGAGCTGTCGAACTCGGCATGCTTACTGCTGCATTTATGGTTACCAGAGCTCCTACAGCTGGCATAGTTGGTTTTCTGAGCGATGTTTTAGGGAAAAAGCGAACTATACTATTAGGTATGGGTGTATATTTTGTTTCTTCTCTAGGATTTGTCTTGTCAAATGACTTACTTCTATTCATTGTTTTTAGAGGATTGCAAGGCATTGCGTCGGCTATGGTATGGCTTGTTGCCGAAGCCTATCTCGTAGACATTACACCTAGATGGTCTAGAGGAAAAGCTATATCAATATATACTTCTTCTATGTTAGTAGCTGAGATTCTTGGACCAAGCATAGGAGTTGGGGTATATAAGCTCTACGTAACGTTTTTTGGAGGCAGTAACATTGTTCTAGCTCTCAAGTCTCCCATAGTTTTTCTAGCCTTATCATGTTTCTTTTCCATGGTCACATTATATTTTCTCCCTACTTCTAAGAAAACTGAGACTATTCATCAAGATGAAAAAATTGGATTTAGAACGGTGCTGAGAAAACTTAAAGAGATGTCAAATGATATTGCAAGGAGTATTAAAGTCATATATATTAATGGACTGATTAATGGCGTTGCTATGGGTATATTAAATACCGTTGCTATAATCTATATTATAGAAAGAGTAGCTAAAGACCCAGTTCTCATAGGTATGTTTTTCTCCGTATTCTCTTTTAGTGCTCTACCAGCAACATTGCTAGCAGGATACCTAAGCGACCGAACAAAGAAAAGAAAACCTTTTATAATCAT
>JAGGXB010000067.1 GCA_021163245.1 Thermoproteales archaeon | reverse complement strand
GGCCTCTAGTCTACCGGTTGTCCGGCAGGGCAGAGCCGGGCAGCCACGCCGCAAGGGATAAGGGCTGAAGGCATCTAAGCCCGAAACCCTCCCCGAGACGAGGCGGCCATTCTCAGCCGTTTGGGCTCGGCGACGAGCCTATTGGCTGGGACGAGGGCACCCGTAGAAGACGGGGTTGATGGGGTGGCGGTGTAAGCGCCAAGGTCCTATGGACCGAGGCGTGAGCCGGCCACTCCCAATAGCCCGAGCGTGTCCAGTTATGTCAGTATAGGCCTGGGCGTGTATGACCCCCATATTAACTATATACTTTTATTTTTCTATGAAGAAAGTTTTTATTTTTAGTTTCTTTTATTTTTATTGGGCCGGTAGCTCAGTGGGAGAGTACCCGCTTGGCGTGCGGGGGGTCGCGGGTTCAAATCCCGCCCGGTCCACCATTGATCTAATAGAATGAGGTTTTATGATTTTACATAAAACTAATATATTATTTTTCCTCTTTTATTAAGAGAAGATAGGCGGCCGTAGTCTAGCCTGGATTAGGATGGCGGCCCCCCATGTTTTCGGTGAAAGCCGCAGAACCCGGGTTCGAATCCCGGCGGCCGCACTATTGTATTTCACTTATTATAAGACCATGTAATGACTCTGGATTTTTTACCCTATAAAATTTTAATAGTTTTGTATGCTTTATTGTTTCTACATTTTTTGGATATTTTCCGCTTTCGATATGGAAAATTATTATTTTATGACCTCTATATGTGATATCTTTTAGAAAGTCTATTGCCTCAGTTATATTTTGCCAACCACAATCAGTTATTACTATTATGTATATTTGTCTGCTTTGTAACTCTGATGTAATTTTTTTAATAGCATTTAATGGTAAAATCGTTAATTCACCTTGAGGTATAGACAAAACTAATTCTTTTAACTTATCACTATCTTTCCAGTCACCAATTATATAGTTTGACGAAAAGTTTATTATTGCTGTTTCACCTCCAGCCTTTTTTGTATTAAGATATGCAATAAATGCAGCTATAGCTGCATCATCAAATTTTGGTAGCATGCTTTTGCTTGAATCCAATACTATTAAAGTAGACACATTTTTAATTCTCCTAATGACATTTCCTGACGGACTAGGCCTATATACGGGTGTTAGAGTAGTTATTTCAGGTATTAATGGACCTTCTTCAAGACTTGTTTCTAGGTCTAAGTCTTCAATTTCATCATCTATAAACCAGGTCTCTGTATAAGAATATATATTCCATCCCTGCCTGTTTATATCTTTATCCCCTACAAGTGTTAGTATAATTTTTTCTGCTTTAGATTTATACCAGAATAATCGCCATAAATTTGACCATAGTTTTTTATTTAATTTCGTTAATGGTTTAGAGACAGAAGAAGAAATATATGGTTCTTCAGATCCTTTCCTAAATTGTTTTTCCTTTATATCTTGTATCTTTGGTACCTTAGTTTTATTATAGTCTTTACCTCCTAATTTTCCAATTTTCTTTTTTTCTAGCTCTTTTTTTATTTCTTTAAAATCAATTCTTTCTTTTAACCACTGCTCATAGAACGCTTTTACATCTTTTATTTCTTTTAAGGTACTTAACACTTCTCGAAATTCTTTCATAGATAAGTCTTCTATATCACTATAAAGGGGTATTATTCCCTCTCCTTTGATTTTTCTCTTATCGAAAAACTCTTTATCGATCTTTTTCATCAGGTATAATTTTTTAAATATTGATGCTACAAGTTTTATCTTTGATGTCCAAGGTCTATAACTTAAAATAGATCTATAAAGTATCTTTGAATAAAACAATATATCTTTATCAATCTTATATTTTGGAAGATATTTTTCATATACATTTATAAAAGTAGCATATTCAATTTTCCATATTCCCTTAGGCTTTATATGAAAAATATCGGTAAGATGTAGTGGCATTTGATGATACCTTATTGGTAAATATATAAGATTTATCTGTAGATCTGAGAATATTTTAAGTGAAAGATATGCAAGTTTCCAATCATTAACTTCTTGATAGGCGGTTTTCTGTAGCATAAAAGCTGTACGTATGTTGAAAGGACAGTAATGTATATATGAAAACCAATGTCTGAAATACCAAAGAATTATATCATATCCATCCACTAAATATAGAAGTCTTTTAGGTATGTTTGCATATATTTTTTTCTTAAATATGTTCATTGAGAAATCATTGCTAGAAAATACAATTTTGGATGGTAGAGGAGGGATAAACATCTCTACCCTAGCTCTTTCTAAAGCATTTATAATATTACTTTGAGAAAGATATTTATTCTTATCAAGAAAACTTATTTTTTTCATATTTTCAACTTTATGTAAGTCTATATCTAAGAGTCTCTTCCTCTTTTATTAAATTCTCCTTAATCCATTTCTCTTCTAAGGCCATTAATTCCTCTGCGAATACAAGATCTTCTATAGCTATTTCTCTTGCCAATCGATACATTTCTGGAGAGAATTTATCATATAACCTTCTTAGTATAAACCACTGTTTACGTGCTTTTCTCTCAAGATTTATTTCTCTTTCTCTATCAACGATCTTTTTTATTTCGATAAAATGTACGCCTTGTCTTACAAGATTTACTCTATGTGGTAATACAACTTGAGCCAAACTATAAACATCATTTTCATCGATCTTTCTGTCTAGCCATACTTTAGCTTTTGCAAGTTGTGTTAAAATTATAGTAGCTCTCTCGCTTGGACCATCACGAATAGAGCTACATATATTCCTAACAAAATGACATCCTTCACATAATGCGGGAGGTTTAATACTAGATATATCTCTATTACGTATACATGCTTGGAAATCACGTATAAGAGTATTGATAACTCCTTTTAACTCGACATCAAGTTCAATTTCCTCAACTTCGTTGATTACCTCGTTAAGTTCATCAAAAGTAATTATTTGTGGCATATCTTCGATAAGCATTGGATTATTTTCTACAAGATTTTGTAGTTCAAATTTTTGGCTCAGTGTTAAAGAATCTAAATATATGCTTATGTCAAAACGATCATAGAAAGGTGGTGGATGGATAAAGGATGTAGGATCAATAGGATTCTCATTAGCAAACAATATAAAATCTTTTATAGAGTATTTTTGTCCATATGCCCATACTTCACCGAATTGAAGTAAATGATAAATACTAGCAGCAGTATATGGGTTTAATCGATTAAGTTCATCAATACCTTTACCAGGCTTTTTAACAAAGGTAGACCAAAGAACTTTTTCAATACCCTCTTTTTCGAGAGAAGGTATATGTAATCTTGCTACTACCTCACCTCTTTTTATTTCGCTTGAACCAGAGATAACAACGAAATCATCTCCGAAAATACCTTTTAAGAAAAGAATCATGAGTGTAGATTTTCCTCTACCTCTAGGTCCTCTTATTAAAGTTGTTGATTTATTATGAAGTAAATTTAAAATAATATAATGTATAGAGTCTTTATTCCCAATAAATCTATTAGTTATTTCCTCCTCTAATTTCTTTATTTTTTGTCTTAAAATCATATCTGTCACTTTTCTAAAAAGAATAATGGATAAAGAATATGTATAGAAGAAAAAGAAGCCAAGATAAAGAAAGTAAGACTTCTAAAAATATATTTTTTCTTCTAATATTCCTGTTAGCTTTCTCAAGTTCTTCTAACCTGTTTTTAAGTTCGTATGCTACTGATCTTTCGATAACTATTGGTCCATTACCAATATTAAGTAGGAAAAAGTCAAGATATTCTGTTGGAGAGTTTTCCTTATTTTCAAGACTGCTTTCAACTATATAGTATCTTTTCCCCATCATTCTAACTTTAGTACCTTTTGATACTCTTTTTAAAAATTCTTCAAATCCCTTAGAGTATTCCATCATTTCTCACAAACAATATTATAGAATTCATAAAATGATATTGATACAGAAATATATAATTTCTGGTACCTCTAAATCTTATTGGTTTTAATACATTATACATGTGAAAATATGTTTAGTGATTTCATCGACTTTACAATAAAATCAATTATATTTATTTTGCCTAGTTACATAGCTAATGGTGCTCCAGTTATATCTTCAAAAATATTTATACGAAGACATCCAATTGATATGGGAAAAGTTTTCATAGATCATAAAAGAATTTTTGGCGATGGAAAAACATATGAAGGTTTTATTATAGGTTTAATAACTGGTACATTAACGGGTTTGTTTCTAGAAACATTTAGTTATCATACTGTAGAAGGAGCGTTCATACTTTCTCTTGGCACTCTTCTTGGTGATTTAATTGGATCTTTTATTAAGAGAAGAATTGGTATAAAAAGAGGTCAAAAAGCACCCTTTCTTGATCAGTTGACCTTTTTATATTTCGCTCTTTTTCTATATTATTTCTTTTATGATGCTATAGAGGTCAATATTATAATATTTCTAAGTATAATTACACCAATACTACATAGGTTTACTAATTATGTGGCATATAAACTTAAGCTGAAAGAATATCCATGGTAATTTTTCTTTTATACCACTTTAGGATAAACAATACATAATTATACTTAATGGAAAATAATTATTTAGGTGAGAAAAATGGAAAAAGGCGCATTAAAGGTTTGGAGAAGTCGTATTGTTCCAACTACAAGAGGTGCTATTTTTAGAGCGAAAAGATGGTTTTATGCGACTTTTTATTCAAAAAGTAAAGGAGATGTGAAAGAGATTTCTAAAGAGAATTGGACTAAGTTGGCAAGAATGCTTGTTGAGAAATCAAATCAGGAAGAGGTTTCAGATAAAGCTGCTCGTTTAACTATATATTATTATGATAGCGAAGGAGTATTTAAACCTGTAAAAGCAGAACTCGAGATATATGAGTTAAAGCCTATAAAGACAATTGAAATAAAAGAGATCTCTTAATCTCTTTTTGATTTAATGAAAGTTTCAAGTAATATAAAGGAGATAGCTAAAGTAAAAGTAGAAATAACTAATAGTTGCATATAAAAGGTATAAAATTCTAATGAACCTTTAATTAAGTTTAGCATATAGCCTACTATCTGATATATTGAGTAGACTGCAATTATAACTAGTATAGTTACTAGAACGCCATATACTTGTCTGATTTGTCTAAGTTTTTCTTTTTTCATATCTTTATCCCTTATCTGAAGGAGATTAATATTTATCTTAATGATAATATACTCGAATTATATTTTATAAAAGCTATAAAAGTTTTTCATAGCTTATTTTTCATAGAGTTAAATTACGAAAGAGAGACATAGCTTAATAGTTATATCATCGTTTACAATAATTACATTTGTCAAATATGGTGAATCGGTTATGAAGAACTATAAGAGAGAGATTATGTTGTTATTAGGACCTTTGATATTTTTTATTTTATTTATTCTACCGCCATTACCTGGTGTGATAGAAGCGGCTTCTGAAGTTGGATCAGAAATATCAAAAGCTCCACAACTGGCTTTTGCTGTTCTATTATGGACTGCAATTTGGTGGGTTAGTGAGGTTGTACCTCTAGGTTTAGCAGGATTAATACCACCATTAATTTTCTCTTTTCTCAATATTGTTTCTTGGAAAAAATCTCTCTCGAGTTTTATGGATCCTGTAATCTGGATATTTATGGGAGGATTCGTTTTGGCGAAAGCTTTCCAAATATGGGGACTAGATAAGAGGATAGCTATTAAATTATCTTCTCTCTATAAAGGGAATAATCCTTTAGTCTCCGCATTTTTTATAGCTGGACTACCCCCTTTTCTTTTGACAATGACTGGATCAATAACAGCTTCTACATCTATAGTATTTCCAATAGTTATGGCATTTATAGGTGCTTTAAACTTAGAAAAAGAAAAAGAATATGCAGAAGCATTAATGTTGTTGCTTGGTCAGGCAGCAACTGCTGGAGCGATGTTTTTGCTTATAAGCACACCTCCTAATCTTGTTGCCAAGAAAGTAATTGAAGAATTTGTACCAGGTGTGACAATTACTTTCTTCGATTGGTTAATTATAGGAACACCACATGCTTTAATAGGTTTATTTATTGCATGGTTTGTTATCTTTAAAGTTATAAAAGTTGAGAAGGTTGATCTCAGTAGAATGAGAGAAAAACTAAATGATGAGGCATCTAAACTAGGTGTAATGAGTAAAGGAGAAAAATACGTTTTCTTGATATTTCTATTTGTATTATTTCTCTGGATGCTACCAGGAATGTTCTTAATATTATCTTCATCTTTTAAGACTCTAGTTTCTCTAGCCAATATAATCCAAAAAATATTACCTACATCGGCTCCCGCAGTATTAGCATTGTTACTCCTAGGATTAATACATGCTGAAGGTAGACCTTTACTAAGATGGAAAGAATTGGAAGAAGGAATAGATTGGAATGTTATTTTCTTATTTGGAGGAGGAATAGTCCTAGGGACAGGTTTACAAAATAGCGGATTTTCAAAATGGTTGATTAATTCGATGATGTTTATTACTGGTAGCACGTTAGACTTTGTAACTATTATTTTTGTTAGTGCACTGCTTGGTTTCATCATAACCTATCCAGCATCCAACACAGCTTCATCACTTATAACTGCTCCAATAGCTGCTTCTCTTGCTTTAAGTGGCGGGTTTAATCCAATACCAGCAGTACTTGCTTCAGCACTAGCATGTTCTATATCAAGTGCACTGCCCAGTACAACTCCTCCAATGGCAATAGTGTATGGTTCAAAACATATTAAACTTTGGAATATGTTCAGGGTCGGTATGGTAAGCGATACTATTCGTTTTATAATCCTATTAGTATTAACTCCGTATCTAACACAGATGCTTTGTTACTTAAAAGGAATACCGATAAAAATAAGTCCATAGATTTATGGTGATAGATATTTTTTCAAGTTATTTTTTATTTGAAAGAAGAATAAATCTCCATAGATGTCTTAAAGAGAATGGATTTTATGTTAGAATGCATGCATATGAATATATTGTAGGGGATTATAAAAGATTTAAAGCAATAATCTTCATAGAGCCATACTATTCTAGAGTTTTTATAAAAATATTAGATGAAAAAGATCAAGAAGCTATAAAAACTATAATTCAATGTATTAGAGTAGAAGATCCAGGTATCGAGATTATAACGATTTGAGGATGATATTCCATGAGTAAAGATAAGGAAATAGTCTATATCGAAGAATATAAAGAAGAAGTTAGCATATATGATTCAATAAAGAGAGTTATTCTAACAGGTTTACTGCCGTTTGAATATCTAGAAGATATTGTTATAGCACCGGATATTTTAGGACCATTTATATGTATATTGCTTTTATCATTGACTAATTTTTTTTATATATACATGTTTTCATATAATGCAGTTATAGGATACACTAAGAATACGGGATTTGCTTTTCCAGCAATAAATATATCAGATAATACAATTTTGGTTTATCCTAGCAATATAACTATATCTTCTGAGGTTCTCTTTCTGAAGGACAAAAACGTTTTTCTTACAAGAATATATTCGGATACTATAATGTTATCCTTAGCTATTTGGCTAGCCACGTTTATAGGAATGTATCTTTCATCTAAAGTACTTGGTGGAGAAACCAAATCTTTCACATATATTTCAGGATATGTTTTATCATCTAAGATATATGAATATCTTACAAGAGCAATAATCACTTATGTTCTCTTAAGATCGTATAGTATAAAAATTATCGTTCCTTATGGTTCTAATGTTAAGATGATAGTTTCATATATAGTTGCTGGAATTAATAAAATAGGAGAAATAATGTTATTACTTAAGGGACATCAGGTCTTCTTCATTATATGGAACACAATAGTTATTATTGCTGCCTTGAATGTAGGTGGACGTTTATCCATGAAGCGGGCTATTATTGGTGGTATAATAGCCTATATTATTGCTGGGGGTCTATACTTGTTATTTTCAAGGTTCTATAATATGTTGTAGAGGTTATGACAGTGTACCTTTACGAATATGAAGCTATAGAATTGTTTAAACGATATAAGATTCCTATTGAGAAAACATGTTTAGCTAAAAACTATGAAGGACTTAAAAAATGTTTGTACGAGATTCCCCCTCCAAATGTATTAAAGGCTCAGGTGCTATCTGGTAAAAGAGGTAAGAGTGGAGGTATCTTATTTCCAAATACTAAAGGCGAATATTTAGAATATGGTAAAAAGCTTTTAGGAAAAGATATAGCTGGTATGAAGGTTGACTCTATTCTGGTATCTGAAAGGATAGATATCAAAAAAGAGATGTATATAGCTATAACAATAGATAAGTCTAAGAAAAAATACGTAGTGATAATTGCAGCGGTAGGGGGCATGGATATTGAAGAGATAGCTATGCATTCACCACATATGATAGAAAAGATAATTATTGATCCACTCTTAGGATATTCCGAATATGTTATAAGAAGGATTGCTAAAAAATTGATGTTACCAGTAAATGAGGTAAAGAAGATTTTTATTCCTATGTATAGGCTTTTTATAGAAAATAAATGTCTGCTTGTCGAGATTAATCCATTGGTATTAACAACCGATGGAAGATTACTTGCGATAGATCGTAAAATTATACTTGATGATTCTTTTATTCGTTTGGATAAAGGACTTAAAAAGTATATAGATTTACGTATGTGTAAGATGAGTGAGTCTGAAAAAATAGCTTATAAACATGGATTTAGCTATGTTAAGCTTAACGGTAATATTGCAATTATAGGTAATGGTGCCGGTTTGACTATGGCTACAATGGATCTAATATCACTACATGGTGGTAAACCCGGTGTTTTCCTTGATCTTGGAGGTGGAGCAAGTTCAGAAAGAGTAAGAAATGCTTTGCTTATAGTGTTACATGATAAGGATATTGATAAAGTATTCGTGAATATTCTAGGAGGTATTACAAGGTGTGATGAGGTTGCAGAAGGTATAGTTAGAGCTATGGAAGAAACAAAAACAGATAAGAAATTATTCGTAAGATTAGTTGGTAATAATGAAGAAATTGGAAGAAAAATATTGTTTGATAAAGGAATATATGCATTTGTCGATTTAGAGGAGGCTGTTAAGGAAGTGGTGATGAGTTAGTGGTTATATTGGTCCATGAGGAAACAAGATTGTTGGTTCAAGGAATTACTGGAAAGGAAGGTAGATATCATACTGATTTAATGAAAAAGTATGGTACTGTTATTGAGGCTGGAGTGACACCGGGTAAAGGTGGACAGGAAATATTTGGTATTCCTGTATATGATTTTGTTCAAGATGCTATACGTGAGCATCCTAACATAAATACATCTATAATTTTTGTTCCTGCCAAATTTGCTAGCGATGCTGTTATTGAGGCCATTAATAACGAGATTAAGACTATAATTATAATAACCGAACATATACCCGTTCATGATGTTTTAAGATTTGTTACCTATGCAGAATATAATGGTACTTTTATTATAGGTCCGAACACGCCTGGGGTCATATCTCCTGATATAGCTAAAGTCGGGATTATGCCTGGACAATATTTCAGGAAAGGTAATATAGGTATTGTTTCAAGAAGTGGTACATTGACATATGAAGTATCTTATTCATTAGTTAAACATGGATTGGGGATTTCTACAGCTGTAGGTATAGGAGGCGATCCTATAACAGGTCTTAGTTTTATTGAGATATTGGATATGTTTGAAAGAGATAGAGATACTAAAGCAGTTGTAGTAATAGGTGAAATAGGAGGTATGGCGGAGGAAGAATTGGCTATCGAAATAGAAAAAGGAAGATATAGTAAACCTATAATCGCATATATAGCAGGAAGAACGGCGCCTCCCGGCAAACGTATGGGGCATGCCGGAGCTATAATTGAAGGTTATAAAGGAACTTATCAGAGTAAGGTTGATAATTTTAGAAGAGCAGGAGTAGATGTTGCTGTTAAGCCGGATGAAATAGTTATATTACTAAAAAAATACCTGTAGCACTAGATTAAATATATTTAGTTAAGGTAATTTAACAGTATTCATTTAACATTTTATTTATTTTGTATCTCATTGTGATAAAATAGAAAATAATTTTAATGGAGAACGAAATTAAAAATATTTAGGTGTTAAAATATTGCCTGAATTAGATAGAATTGATAAAAAACTTTTAGAGATTCTACAAGATAATGCGAAAACACCTTATTCAACGATAGCTCAAAGGTTAGGAGTATCTGAAGCAACAGTTCATTTAAGAATTAAAAAGTTACAAAAACTGGGGGTTATTAAGAGATTTCAAGCTATTGTTGATCCTGATAAGATAGGTAAAAATATTATAGCTATTGTAGCTATTACAGCTGTACCTCAAAGATATGAAAAAGTTTTAGAAGAACTAAAGTCTATGCCAGATGTTTATGAGATATATGATGTAACTGGAGAATATTATACTATTACTAAAGTCAGGGTTAGTAATAGAGAAGAATTAGCAAACATCCTTGATAAAATTGGAAAGATTGAAGGGGTAGAGTCTACAAGAACTATGTATGTTCTACGTGTCATCAAGGAAGAAACTCGGATTAAAATAAATTCTTAGAGTGTCATAAATGTAAAATATTTTTAAGTTATTATCTTAAAGTTATAAATTTGGAAGAATAATTGATGTGTGGATATGAGTTAAGTTATTTACTGCCCTATAAAAAATGGCGAGAAGGACAACTTGATATTGCTAAGGCTGTTTATGAAAGTATTATTAATAAAAAGATTCTTTTAATTAGTTTTCCTACCGGTGCAGGGAAAACTTTACCAGTATTAGTTGGTGCTCTGAAATTTTCTCTAAATGAAAAATATAAAATATTATATCTGGCAAGAACAAAAAATCAATTTCAGGCTCCTAGACGAGAGCTGAATGCAATAAATAAAAAAATTGGAGGATATATAAAGTATTTAACGCTGTATAATAGACAAGATTTTTGTCTTATAAATAATCTAAAAAAGTTACCTTATGAGGATTTTTTAAGATATTGCATTTACTTAAGAAAAAACTATAGATGTGACTTCTATAAAAAATTAAACTTCTTCTCTTTTTCTGATGCTGATTTAGTTTATAAAGATATTTTATATATAGCTAGAGAAAACAAGATTTGTCCTTATGAATTGATAAAAAATATTTCTAGTGACTTAAACGTTATAATACTTACATATAACTATATTTTTGATCCGCAAATAAGAGAAATATTTACAAGGGATTTTTCAGTAGATTTTAAAAAAAGCATTTTTATTATTGATGAGGCACATAATCTTCCAGATGTTTTACGTAATATATTGACGCTTGAATTAAAAAGAGAATGGGTGTATAACGCCATAAGAGAAATAAAAAAATTCTATATGGGCAGAGATAAAATTAGTATTATTAATTCATTGAAAGGTCTTTATAATTATTTTAGGTCTCTTGATAAATATATTGTTAATAAAAACTATGTCGCTATAGAAAGAGAATCATTATATGATATTTTACCTTCATCACAAAGTTTGAAAAAAACAAGTATAATAATAGAAACAAAATATGAACAGCTTGCGATTTTTAAAACTAGTTACGTGAAAAAGATTTATGATTTCGTTGATAATTTCTACAGATTACCGCAAAATATATTATATATTGAAAGAACGCATGGTTATGCTGTAATTAAAAGCTCACCCATATTTTTTGGAATGAATGTTGTTAAACCTATACTTGATTCTTATTCTACGATAATGATGAGTGGAACATTACCGCCAAAGGAGTATTATATCGCGTTAGTTAATTTAGATTCTATAAAAGATAGGATTTGGGAGTTAAGAATGCCCTCTCCTTTATCTTCTAATGTTGTTATTAAGATTATTAAAGGTATTACTTCACGATATGTGGAGCGTAGTGAGATACTATATAGAAAGATCGCGAATTATATAGACCTGATATATAAAAAGAGTACTGACGGTGTTATTTTGTCTGTATTTCCCTCCTATAACTTTATGAAAAATGTACGACTGTATACAAAGACATCGCCAATAATTATTGAAAGAGAAAAAAGTAAGTTAATAGATGTCATAAGTGAAGCAAAGAAATATCGCAAAATTCTTTTATATGTTGTGGCTGGAGGAAAAATGGTTGAAGGTATAGAAATAAAAAGTGATGGTAAAAGTATCATAAATACTGTTATTATAGCTGGGCTACCAGTTCCAGAACCCAATATTCTTTTAAAAAATATCCTTGAGATTGTTTCTTTAAAGTTAAGAGACAGAGATCTTGCTTGGAAGCATGTTTTCTTTTCACCGGCAATAGTGAAGATACTACAAGCTATTGGGAGAAGTATTAGGTCAAAAAGAGATAAAGCATTAGTGTATATATTAGATGAAAGAGCTAAGGATAGGTATATTTTGGAAAGGTTAAATGAATATGGTTATAGACCAGAAATAGTAGATGATATAAATTAATCAGAGCGTTATCCTAAAACTAAAAAAATTAATACTTCTAATCCATATTTTATGATTAACTTACTTGATAAGGTGAATGTTAAAATGGGACGTAAGAGAACTCGTAGAGTTATCATAAGAGCAATTAACATATATAAAATATTACTTAACAACAATGGACCCATTAATACTCCTAACCTTTTTGAATTAGCGCTTAAGAAAGATATAGTTAAAGAATATTCTTCACTTTATCAAGCGTTAAAACTGTTACAACAACATGGCCTTATAGAAAGATCTTTTAATAAGGGTACATTAGAATGGGAAGTTGTTAGAGTCATCGACAATGATGAGAAGCTAGAAGAGTATCTTTTAAAAAGGACAAAAAACGAATATTAGCCAATATACTCCACATTAGCATGTCTATTTTTCATATCTTCCTCGGTTATGTTTAATTTTTTCATTAATGTGACAATTACTCCATCAAAGAAAGCCATTGTTGTATCTTCAAAAAGTGTACCTAGAGGTGCTAATGGTTCATAAATTCCTAATATTTGTCTTGTAAAGTAATCAGCTTCTCTTGCTATTTTGGTTCTTCCTGGAATAATTACTACATGGTCGCTAATTCTTGCTAATGGCGAGTCTCTAAAAGATGTAATAGCTATGATATGAGCTCCCATTTTTCTAGCAGCACTTGCTGCTGTTAAAACTATTTGAGTTCTACCAGAACCAGATACTGCTATAATGACATCATCTTTCCTAACTGGTGGTGTAATAGTTTCTCCCATAACATATACATCAAAATCAAGATGCATAAGTCTCATAGCAAAAGCTTTACCAACCAAAGCACTTCTTCCTGCACCAACTATAAGAATTTTGTTTCTATTCTTATTGGCATTAACCAAGATATTTAAAAAATCTGATATTTGACTTTCATCTAAAATATCGGCGGTTCTCTCTATAAATTTAGCAATTTCCTTCATAGTTTGTCTTAATATCGTCATTTAATCCCAGTTCATAAAAGATTAATAATAACATAAAGATTTTGTTAAATGGTTTATCTAAATATATCTTAGAATAGTGGTGGATTTAGTCTCTGAGCCATCTCTCTCAATCTTTATGTTTCCAAGAATTATTCCTTTTATACATAAATTTTCTCTAGTAGCTGATGAAATAAAATGAAGTATTTTTTTCTGAAAGTCAATTTTTTGAATTATTCCTATACCCAAATGTTCAAATTTTTCTCCTAATAATCCTACAATAATCCCTTGGATATCCTTTATACAAAGAACAACAACTTTATTTACATTTAAGAACGATTTTATTTCATTTACATATCTCTTAATAATCTTTACTTCTATGGGATTTTTAAGAACTATGATGCATGTATTATCGTTGATTTCCATATGCAATATCCTTATTCCATAGTTTTTATTAAAAAACTCAATAACTTCTCTTGAAACAAGTGATCCACTAAAAAGTAGAGAACCAACTATTGGAGTTTTATCTATGTTTACTGCTTGTTTCTTTCCGTTTAAAAAAATATCAATATAGGAAATTTCTCTACGTAATTTTCTTCTGCTTCTATGTTTTATTTTTCTAATTGTAGGTGTAGAAAGTAAATAGCATGGTATCATGTTTTTAAAATATTTATATAGATAGCTTGATTTTCCCCTCCCCGTCATAACAACTATAGCATCTGGTGTAATCGACATCACTAATTTAGTCTTGTATTTTCTAGCTTCAATACCTTCTATCCAGCCATCAGTATTGATAATTATGATACTAGAACTGTTTTCTTTTCGTATTTTTTCAATTAAATACTTTATACCAAGTATAACGGAATCAATATTTTCCGAGGGAGTTATAGAGCCAACAAAATATAATCTTTCATAATGCAATTCTCTAAGCCAGGAAATGGTTTTTGTTAGTTTTACAGATGATATACATCCAGGATATCCTATGTCGTTTTGTCCAACATCTGAATCAATTATATTAACTTGAAATCCATTTTGAAATGCATAGTTAGCTAAGAAACCAGTAAAGGATGACTTGCCGCTATCAGTTTCACCTAAAACTATAACGAGTCTATATCCCTTAGAAATAATCTCATTTGCTTTTTTTCTCCATTCAAGTATTGGTTCTTCTTTTTCAGATGAAGATATGAGTTGATTTGAAGTATGATATGTTATGTTAATATTTACTGGTTTTTCAATATAGAATGAAGTTGTTTCATCTGCAGGAACAATAATGGTTTCGGTTGATGAAACCCACCGTCCAAAATGAAAAATAGAACCATCAACTACTGTTAACTTTATCGGTCCATAAACCCTATATATTCCAGGGTCCAGAAGCCTTTTTTCGCTTTTCATTTTCTTGATTAATAATTTGATAATATTTGAATAATTTTTCTATAAAGACCCGTAGGAGCACCAGTAAATCTATAGGCTTCTTTTTTTTCATGAAAAATAATTACTGTTGGCAAATTTAATACACTATATTTTGCTGCTATATCTGGATTCTCATCAACATTAAGTTTACAGATATATACGTTACTAAATCTTTTTTTAATTCTAACAAGAATATCTTCTACAGCTTTACAAGGAATACACCATTCAGCCCAGAAATCAACCACTACAGTTTTATAACTCGCTAATATTTCAGGTAACTTACTACCAACCTCTTGTAGTTCATTTGTCACTTTTTCACTCTCCATAAAATGTTTAAAATTATATAGTATACAGATGATTTTATTTTTGATGCTATGGGTGTAAATTTATCACCTATAATACCTAGAAAAAAGGTTACATTAAAATACCTTAAAGGAAAATATATTGTATTTGATGCGTTAAATATAATTTATCAATTTCTAGCACTAATAAGATTACCTAATGGAGAACCTTTAAAAGATAGAAAGGGACATATAACTTCACACCTAGTAGGAATATTAAATAGATATACTAGGCTAATGAGTGAGTATGAAATTAGACCCATTTTTGTTTTTGATGGACCTCCACATCCATTAAAGAAAAAAGAAATAGAGAAAAGGAAAGCTTTGAGAGAAAAGGCCTATCAGGAATGGAGAGAAGCTTTATATAAAGGAGATATTGAGAAAGCTTTTTCAAAAGCTGTAATGGCTTTGAGAATTGAGGACTATATGATAAAGGATACAAGAAAATTATTATTATATATGGGGATACCGATAGTTGACGCTATAAATGACGCTGAGGCACAAGCTGCATACATGGTATTAAACAGGGATGCATGGACGGTTGGAACCATGGATTATGATACACTTCTATATGGAGCCTCTCGAATGACAAGATATATTACAATAACAGGGTTTGAATGGTTGCCTAGTAAAGGAATAGCTCGAAAGCTTTTTCCTGAAATAATTCAGCTTAAAAATGTATTATCTTATCTTGAAATTACTAGAAGACAACTTATAGACATAGCTATTATTGTGGGAACTGATTATAACGAAGGTATTAAGGGAATAGGTCCTAAAAAAGCTCTCAAACTGATAAAAAGATATGGTTCGTTAGAAAAATTACCAAAGCATATTTATGTGAAAGTTCCAGAAAATTATGATGAAATAAGACGAATTTTTCTATATCCAAGGATAAATAAGTGTTATTCTATTAAGTTTACAAAGCCTGATAGAGATAAACTTTTAAGATTTTTAGTAGACGAGAGAGATTTCTCAAGAAAAAGAGTGAATAATATATTAGAGAGACTTGAAAAGATAAATTTAGCATTTATTCAAAAGGATATCCGTAGATATCTTATATAAAAGTGAAAAAATGTTAAAAAAGGGTACTTTATTCGAAAAATTTTCTAAAAAGTGTTATGAAATTGAGAATGTTTCTTCAAGAAATATGAAAATACGTTTATTATCTGATTTTTTAATTACTGTATTTCCAGATGAGATTGCTATAGTTGCTCGATTTTTTTCAAATCGAATTTTTCCCGAGTATTCAAATTTGAGTCTTGATATTGGTGGCACTACTGTATGGAAAGTATTGAGGTCTTTAGAGGGACAATTTTCGCTTTTCGAGAAAGAAAAGTTAACGATAATGGATGTTTATACTTATTTAAAAAAGATAGCTGAAACTTCTGGTCAAGGATCGAGAAAAAGGAAGGAGATGTTATTTCGAAGTTTGTTATCAAGATTGTCTAGTATTGAAAAAACCTATTTGATTAGGTTAATTTTTGGAGAATTACGGATAGGTGTTAGTGAAGGATTGGTTTTAGAAAGTATTAGTAATGCCTCAGGTATTCCAACTGATAAACTGAGAAGAGCATACATGTTATTGGGCGATATTGGCGAGATAGCTTATAAAGCAATTGTTGGAGGATATAAAAATATTGAAAGTGTATCTCTGACGTTGTTTAGACCTATAAAGCCAATGTTAGCGGAGATGGCGTATAGTATCCGAGAAATTTTTAAAGAACATGAAGGCAAAACAGCTCTAGAATTTAAATATGATGGTATAAGAGTTCAGGTTCATAAAAAAGGGGAAAAAATTAAGGTTTTTACTAGAAGATTAAATGAAATAACTTATAACGTTCCAGATATTGTAAATGTGGTTATGGATCATGCTCGAGAAAAATCTTTAGTTCTCGATGGAGAGATTATAGGTATTAAAGATGGTAAACCTATAGCTTTTCAGGATGTTATACGGAGGATAAGAAGACAACGTGATTTTTATGCATATCTGAAGAATATTCCATTAAAAGTATATTTTTTTGATATTATTTATCTGAATGGAGAAATGATTATTGAAAAACCCTATATTGAACGATGGAACATTCTCTCGATGATATTAGATGAAGAATTTTTAGCTAAAAGGATAATAACGGATGATTTAAGAGAAGCTGATGAGTTCTATAAAAAGGCAATTCTTAATGGGCATGAAGGTATTATAGCTAAGAAACTTGATAGTTTTTATGAGCCCGGTAAACGGGGTAAAAAATGGCTTAAGTTAAAAATCGTTGATACTATTGACTGTGTAATTTTGGCCGCTGAATGGGGACATGGAAGAAGAATGGGATGGCTAAGTGATTATCATTTAGGTGTTTATGATGAGGATAAGGGAAGATTTGTGATGGTTGGGAAAACCTTTAAGGGTCTTACAGATGAAGAATTTGAAGAAATTACTAAGAAGCTTTTGTCTCTTAAGATATATGAAGAGGGAAATATTGTTTATGTTCAGCCTAAAATAGTGGTTGAGGTGGCATACAGTGAGATACAAAGGAGTCCAAAATATGAATCTGGTTTGGCATTGAGGTTTGCTAGGATAACGAGGATTCGCTATGATAAATCACCTTATGAGGTGACATCTCTAAGAGAGTTGCAAGAAAGATTTTATAATCAATTAAAGTTTAAGAGTAGTGTGGATATCTAAACATGCTAAAGCATATACGGATAATCCCTTTGGCGGATGAGAGTCTTGGAGTTAGATCAATGGCAATCTATATTGAAACACCTGATGTCAGGTTGATTTTGGATGCAGGTGTTAGTCTAGCTCCAAGAAGATATGGGCTTAGACCCCATCCATCCGAGTTTAGAGCATTATATAAGGCTCGGAAAAATATTTTATATTATTCAAAGAAGGCAGACATAATAACAGTAAGTCATTATCATCTGGATCATTATACACCTAACTTTTTATCATGGTATGAATGGAGTTCGCCTGAATTTTTTGAGGAGATTTATTCTAATAAAATAGTTTTTGTAAAAAGTATAAGCTCTAATATAAACTTTAATCAAAGGAAAAGAGGATACACTTTCATCCATAATCTAGAGAAGACAACAGATAAGGTAATCGAGGCTGATAATAAAATATTTGAATATGGTGAAACAAAGATAATTTTCTCACAACCTTTTCCCCATGGTCCTGAGAATACTAAGCTAGGTTATGTGTTGCTTATTACTGTTTTGTTAGATAAAGAAAAAATACTATATGCACCTGATGTTCAGGGTCCAATATCTGAAAATGTAAAGAAATATATTTTATTTACAAATCCTGATGTATTAGTAATTGGAGGCCCTCCCCTATACTTATCAGGTCATAAGGTTAGGGAAGAAGATGTAACAAAAGGTATAAGTAACCTGAAAGAGATTTATCTCTCTATTAAAAAAATCGTTCTTTCTCACCATATTTTAAGAGATCTAAACTGGAAGGACTTTGTAGAGAAAAATGGTATAGATATAAATAATCTTGAGTTATACAGTAGTATATTAAAGAGAGAATTCACGCCTCTAGAGTCTTTAAGAGAGTTTCTTTATAACTCTGACCCTCCTTCTCATGAATATATGGAATGGTTAGAGAAAAAAAATAAGACTGAGCCCCCTCCTATCGAATTATAAAAATATAATTTGCTCAATTTATTAGTATTTAATATATTTACAATATTTAGGTGTTGTAAAGAGTGTGGAGCATACTATATTATCTCAGAAATAATCCAGAAAAGTTAAGATGGTCTCAAAGAGCTAGATTTGAGGATGAAAATATAATTGATATTGCTATCAAGCTTGATAATAAATGGCGTAAAGTTAAAAATGAAATAGATCAGATGAAGCATAAATTAAATATTGTATCGCGGAAAATACCAAGGCTTAAAGACGATGAGTATAGGCGAGCTGTAAAAGAGGCTAGAACTTTAAGTAATATTATTAAGCAGAAAGAAAAGTTACTTAGCGATTTAAGTCTAAAGAGAGAAAAGATTCTTAGAAGTATACCTAATATTATACATGAAAGTGTACCCGTTGGAAGAGATGAAACTGAAAATCGGCCAATAAGATATTGGGGTAAACCGAAGGTTTCAAAGAAGTTTTTGGATCTCTTTTTAAAAGAGAACGGTAAATACAATGTTAAGTATGAGGTTACTGATCAAAATTTCATTGGACATGCTGATTTAGTTGAGCAACTAGGATTAGCAGATGTAAGAAAAGCAGGTCAAGTTGCTGGTGCTAGATTCTTTTATCTTTTCACTGATTTAGTTCTTTTGGAGATGGCTCTTATTAGATATGCTATAGATTTCTTGTTGAGAAAGGGTTTTGTTTTAGTAGAGCCGCCATTCATGCTTCGAAGAAAACCCTTGGAGGGAGTTATTAGTTTCGAAGATTTTGAAGATATGATATATAAGATTGAAAAAGAGGATTTATATTTGATTGCAACAGCTGAACATCCACTAGCTGCTTTACATATGAACGAAACTATACCTAAAAAAGATCTTCCTCTTTTATATGCTGGTATAAGTCCCTGTTTTAGAAAAGAGGCGGGCGCTCATGGAAAAGATACAAAGGGAATATTTCGTGTACATCAGTTTATAAAAATTGAACAATTTGTTTATTCATTACCTGAAGAGTCTTGGGAATGGCATGAAAAACTTATTGGCTATGCTGAGGAGATATGGCGTGAACTTGAGATACCGTATAGGATTGTTAATATTTGTTCTGGAGATTTAGGTGCTGTAGCAGCAAAGAAATATGATTTAGAAGTATGGATGCCAGCTCAAGGAAAGTATAGAGAGATGGTTTCATGTAGTAATACTACTGATTATCAATCATATAGACTTAATATACGTTATTCTGTGTCACGTGGAGGTCCAAGTGAGGGATATGTTCATACATTAAACAGTACGGCAATTGCTACTACACGTGCATTAACAGCTATAATTGAAAACTATTATGTTCCAGAAGAGAAAAAAATTAGGGTTCCTAAGGTTTTAAAGGGATATCTAGAATCTTACTCGGATTTATTAAATGTTCTTGTATTAGATTAGACGACTCTAGGAATAGTATTTTTATCTTCTCTGGACTTGTTTTTATTATTTGTTGAGAGAATATCTGCTAGTATTATTAAAGAACCGAGAAGAAAACTAAATAATCCATTAATACTCGAAGTTAAAGATTCGATGGCTTTTTCCTTAGCATCAAAAGAATAGATTGGTGGCATAGTTTTTAAAGCTTCCTGTGTACCTTTAACAAAAGCTAATGTTTTTTCATGATATGAAATAATTCCTTGTGCTACTTCCTTTACATATGGATTAGAAAGATTTGCGATGACATATGTATTAGTTGTATCCAGCAACTTTTCAATAATTTCGATTCCAATACTTAAAGCGATATCATACTCGTTGTTTGATAGTGCATTATTATATTTTTCATAAAGTTTTTTAATTTCAGCATTTATTTCTTCTATAATGTTTTTTGTAGACATAATTTTTCACTTTATATGCTAGGTTAATAGTTGAATAGCTATGATTAAATGTTTTCATTAAAAAATATTTGTATTTCATAAATAATAGATAGGAGATATCTTTATGCATGCCCTCATTGTGTAGCGGTTTCATCATTTTCAGAGCTTTGTACCATTATCATCGGGCACATTTATTTAATTTTTTGGATATCCAAAATTTTTATGGTATTTCCGGGTAATAATCTAATCTTTGTTCTTATTTCCTTAGGAATTGTAAATTGACGAGAATCAGTATATTTTGTTCTTAAAAGTTTAACCTCGATCTCAAATGTTTTATCACGATATTTAAATTTAATTCTCGAATAAGTAGCATCTGTAAGTCCAAGACTTCTAATAAGTTGAGCTGGTATTAATACTTGGTTGTTCATGTAAACTTTTACTTCATATGGAAGTTTTGTTATATTTAGTCCTTTTACTCCTCTTTTCTTTTTTTCTTGCATTAACGATCCCTATTTACTATATATATTTTCATTATTTCTTTAAATATTTTTCACTATGCTTTATTATATTTTAATATTTGAAAAATGAAAGTCTAAAATACTCAATAAATTGCTATTATTTCGACATATCTTGATTTTATTTTTAACTGAAGCTGAAAGCATGATTTATATAAGACGTAAACTATATAAATACTACAAATGTCGATAAATGATCTTTCATTGTTAACTCAAATGAAACATAAATATATAGTAGTATTCATTATACTTATTAGTTTATTGTCGATATATATTTTTACAGAAAATATTGGTGCCCTATATAGAGAAAAGAACTCAGATACATTGTTTCAAGGATCACATACTATAAATATAACAGTTATATCTCGTACATGTAAAGGGTTACCTTTACCTAATAATTTTCCAATATATGTAAAACTTTATGAAAATGATACTAAAGTCAAAGAATGTGCTGGTGTGAATTGTACTCTTTCTAATGTTGCTGTGGGAAACTATACATTATTTATAAATTATAAAAACCCTCAGAAAGAAGAATTGATAGTTTATCAAAAGGACATCAAAGTAGAAGAAAATTCAACTAACTTTTTGATAGAGGCAAATGTCAATATAACTAAGATTCGTATAAATATAATAGATGATGAAGGTGTAACATTAAAAGCTTTTAGTGGTAAACTTAAATCAATTAGAGATAACGTACTTTATTCATTTCAAAGAGATACAGATATTTATCTTCCTTTAGGTGAATATTCATTTTACCAGGTTATATATACGTTTAACACAAAAGAGGGAGCTCTCAACTATGTATTTAATTCTAGTGAAATAAATGTCACTACCTCTGTAACAGTAAAATGTGGCAAGAACATTATTGCTAAAGTTCCGGTTGCTCATAGAGTTATCTTTAGATTTTTCAAGGTATCGGGTGAACCTCTTATTATGGATGATGTTAAAGCACGAATTGAACTTCAGATGGAAGATGAAGAACATATTCTTAAGGAAGTTTATTTATCATCCTCGAACATTATAGAATTTTCAGGTGTACCTTATGGTAAATATATTGTTAGTATCTATAAAGAAGGTAAGAGAATACTGAAACAAGATTTTATGATTAATTTGAATAATAAAGATATTTATGTATATACGAATATCATTTCTTTTCTGAAATTTAGATTTGTTGATCTAGATGGTAATTTGTTACAAAAATATAATATGACGATTCAATCACCATTAAAAACCTTCCATGTCCAAACCAATGCTTTAGGTATAGTAGAACTTGAAAATGTTATTGGAGGAACATATTATATAAGGTTTTCCTGGAATGAAATAATTACAATATCATTGAGTGAGCAGATTACAACTAAGGGATTATATGTAATTAAGGTACCTTTAAAGACTTTAACAATAACAATTCTACCAGAATTTTCAGATACGCTTCCACAAGAAATTGAGGTTTCGTTCTTTTATAAAAAGGATGGTATATTAATAGATAGTTATACGGCTCAAGAAGAGATGCCGGAGATTAAGATTGAGATGTATCAGATTCCTATAGGTAGTGAATATTATGTAAGAGTAAAATGGAAGAATAAAATTCTTAATTATACAAGGGTTGAAATATTAAATAATACGAGAGATATTAAAGTATATGTTCCTCTATTTGATGTAACTTTCAAAATTATAGATATGAATAAGATGAGTTTGTCTAATACATCTGTAAAGATATTAACACCAACTAACAATCTAATCGAGCTTAGATCTAATAATGATGGAATATGTGAATTTAGGCATGCAACGATTGGAGACTATAAAATAACGATTTACTGGAAAGAAGTACAAGTCTATAATGAAATTATTAGAATTGCTAGAGGGATGAATTTGACTAAAGTTATCAAAGTTGAAGTATACGATATACACTTGAAGGTTTATGGATGGTTTAATACGCCGCTAAAAGATGTGTTTCTGAATGCTATGCTAAAAATGAATAATATAAAGATAAAGGAGTTTAACGCAACATCACTTGAAAGCGGAGATATTCTTCTTTTACAAGTTCCATTACCTAAAGGATCAAATTTAAAGATAATACTTGAGTATAAAGGGAAAAGGATATCAGACTTAATAGTTCCAAAAGATGAAAAGGGGGTAATAGAGAAAGAATATTTTATGGATGTTTTTATTGATACTCCTTTTTATGCACTTTCTTTTCTTGAGTCCCTTGTGTTTTTAATAATTTTGTTAGGGGGAATATTCGGTATCGTGGTTGTCTATAGAAAGTTATCGTATAAAAGAGAGGTATCTCATATATTTGATGAAAGGTTAGTGAAGCCTGCTAGAAAGACTAAAGAGACAGAATTAGAAGAGTTTGAGTATAGTGGTATAAGAGGATTTTATAGGCATCTCAAAGATTTTCTAGAAGAACTTTTTTATCATAAGAAAGAGGAAGAAGATGAAGATATGGAAATATTCCAATAACAAATTTTTTTTTAAAATAGAAGATGATATTCCTTTGATTGGTCATATAGCTTTTGGTATAATTGATAGAGGAACTAATCTTTTACAAATAAGGGCTACATCTTTTTGTGCGTTATCATGTATTTTTTGTTCTGTTGATGCGGGTCCGAGATCTAGAAACCGTATGACTGAATTTATGGTTGATTTAGATTACTTGCTTGAATGGATTCGGTATGTTATTAAATTAAAGAGTGTGAATGATATTCAGATACATCTTGACGCTGTTGGTGATCCCTTTACTTATCCCTATCTTGTTGAGTTGGTTAGAGAATTATCTAAAATACCTGTTGTTAAGACAGTATCGATAGAGACTCATGGAGCACTACTATCTCAGAAGTTGCTTGATGCACTTGATGATGCCAAATTATCTAGATTGAATCTTTCTATTGATGCTTTGGATAAAAACATGGCTAAATATTTAGCTGGTACAAAATGGTATGATGTCGAAAAAATAAAGGATTTTGCTAAATATGTGGCTCAGAGTCTTAATATGGATATTATTATTGCTCCAGTATGGATACCTGGAATAAATGATGATGAAATACCAAGGATAATAGAATTCGCTTTAAAGATTGGTGCTGGGAAACGTTGGCCTCCGTTGGGAATACAAAAATATGAGGTTCATAAATATGGGAGGAAAGTTAAAGGTGTTAGAGAACTGAGCTGGTATGCTTTCTATGAAAAGTTAAGAGAATGGGAAAAGGAGTTCGGAGTAAAACTTGTGTTAAGTCCGAAGGATTTTAATATAATAAAAACTAAAAGGTTACCTAATCCTTTTAGACGTTTCCAAACTATAAAGGTTAAAGTTATAGGTCCAGGCTGGCTACGTAATCAATGGTTAGGTATTGCTGGAGAAAGAGTCATAACTATTGTAGGTGTTAACGATAAGGAGATTCCAATAGGAAAGATTATAAAGGTTAAGATCTTGAGAAATAAGGATAATATATATGTTGGAGAGATAAAGATTTAGTATTTATTAAATAGATGGAGAATGTGTATGGAGTTAAGAACGCCTCGGGGTACAAGAGATTATTTACCTGAAGAGATGTTTTTTAGAAGATATATATTTAGGAAAATTAGAGAGATATTTGAAAGATATGGTTACGGAGAGGTACAGACACCTGCGTTTGAACATTTAGAGTTATTAGAGGCAAAAGCAGGCGAGGAAGTAAAGGACCAAATTTATTGGTTTAAAGATAAGGCTGGGAGGAGACTTGGTTTAAGGTTTGAGATGACGACGCCTATTGCTCGTATAGTTGCTTCTAATCCAATGATGCCTAAGCCTTTGAGATTTTATTATATTCAGCCTGTATGGAGGTATGAAGAGCCTCAAAAAGGAAGGTTGAGAGAGTTTTATCATGCTGGTGTTGAGTTTATAGGTGTTAGTTCTCCTAGTGCGGATGCTGAAGTGATAATGGTAGCATATCAAGCACTTAAAAATTGTGGATTAAAAAATATAAAAATTAAAATAAATGACAGGAGAATAATCGAATATTTATTGAGAAGTTTTGGTGTTATGGATGAAAAAATAGATAATTCTATGCGTATATTAGATAAGTTGGAAAGGAGAGGGAGAAAATATGTTATAAGTGAGCTAAGTAAGGTTGGTTTATCTTTTGAAAAGGGTAGAGAATTATTAAAGGTTTTAAATATTAAAGGATGTAATTATGAGAAGTTAGAAAATGTTCGAGGCTATTTATCCAATATAAGTGAGGGTATTAAGGGAATAGAAAACTTAGATATTATTCTTGAAGAGCTTTATAATGGTTATAATCTTTCTGAAAATGAAATTGAGATAGATTTTACCATTGTGAGAGGATTAGCGTATTATACTGGTTTTGTGTTCGAGATTAAAGTAGTTGATGCTCCAGATATTGGTAGTGTTGCTGGAGGAGGACGATATGATAATTTAATTGGTCTAATAGGTGGAAGGGATTTTCCAGCCACAGGGATGGCTATCGGTGTAGAAAGAGTTATGGAGGCTCTCAATGAATTGAAAACTCCTGTTCCCTTAAAATATAATATTTGTGACGTTATAGTGATTCCGCTAAGAGCAAAATATATTATAGATGCAATAAGGATTGCAGAGAAATTGAGAGAGAACGGAATCTCTACAATTTTAGACGTTACTGGTCGGAGAATTTCATCTGCTTTGGAATATGCTGATAAAATGAAGATTAGATATGCTATAATAGTTGGTGAACGAGAAATAAAAGAAGGAAAATATACTTTGAGAGATCTTAAGGAATGGAAGGAAGAAAAACTCTCTATGTCAGAAATAATTACTAGAGTTTTATAAGTTTTTCATTTCTTCAAGAACTCTTTGTCTTAAAGATGTGTTTTTTGTTAGATAGTCTTTAAGACCAGTAATAGTTGTGACAGGTGTAGGATCTATTTTTTCTAGTAAAGCCAGTATGTATGACGTAAAGTCTCCAGTTAGAAGTAAATATAGCATATCAGCAAGTATGTTTTTTCCTATACCTTTTAAGGTAATATACTTAATATCTTTATGATCAAAAAGAATTTTCCAGTATTTCATCATAGTTTTTGTGCTTTCTTCACCGAACCTGCCTTCAAGAAATATAGGGATGTAATCCTTATTTGTTTCGTTTTCCCATCCCATGATTTCATTATGATCAACTTCCGGAAATTCTCCAAAGAAAGCATGATATTTGGCATTCTCGTTTAGCTGTGTTTTAAATCTATAACCAATAGGTGTATATGGCTTGTAGGTATAGATCAATGGTATTTTATCTTTGATGGTTAAAGCGAGTTGTACCGGTAATGTATTTTCTTCTAAACTAGAATACCTTTCAATTATCTTTTTTAGGAAATAAAATGTTGAATATATTTCATCTCGATCGAGTGAGACCACGTTACTTTTTTCTAAAACGTGTAACAAAGCAGATAACATATAGGCTGTTGATGTACGTGGAGGTCTACCTATAGGAAGTTTGAATATTGGAACGTTTATTTTGTCAGAAATTTTCTCGAATAGACCATCTGAAGTAATTATTATCGGATATGCACCGAGTTTAATTCCTTCAAGAAAAGCTAAGAGAGTCTCATCAGTGTTTCCTGAATAGCTAACTCCTACTAATAATGTATGGTTATTAATAAATCCTGGTAAAACATAATCTCTTATTAGAAATATAGGAATCTTAATCTTTTTATAGAGATAGGATATAATTATATCTCCACCTATAGCAGAACCTCCCATCCCAATTATTACAACGTTTCTTATTTCAGAGATATTTTTAATCTTGCCTCTAATCTTTAATGTTTCAGGAATATTAATTTTTTCATATTCTTTGAATGATTTCTCTAGTTCTGAAGGAAAATTTACAAGTAGTGAATACATGTCGTTTTTATCTATGTTTTTTCTAAGGTTATGTAAATGCATTTTTATCAGCTTAGCATTTTTTTGAGTCTAAGTGCATCATGAAACATAAATATATTGTTAAACATAACATATACTTCCCTTACTTCGTGTTGTAATGAGAAAATAATATTCTTTATTTTTTGTAAATCTTTGTCATTATATTTATATCGATAGTTTACTTCTCCTTTTCCGAGTCCATGCATTCTAAAGTAAAGAATGTTTCTATATACTAAGGGTTTTCTTTTAAGAATATCAACAACATGCACTAAATTTAGATTTTCTAATACCTGTTTTAGAATGTTTTCGTTTTCATACCAATTGCCACGTGGTTCCCAGCACAATATAAATCTATTCCTATCTATTGAGTTAAAGAATTCTTTCATGTTATTGATATTTTCCCTAGTACATTTAAATGAAGGAGGAGTTTGAAAAACTATGATTTTTGCATTTAACATTTTTGCATTTTCTCTAAATTTTTCCCAAGCAGAAAAAACCTCATTAGTCGGTCTAAAAAAGCCATATTTTTTAAAATCTTCTTTTTTAACCTTAATGTTATTTTTACGCCATGTTGGAGATTTTGGAGTATGGGTCATAGTCTGCCAAGCTTTTAAAGTAAATTCAAAATTTTCAGGCGCTTCGCTCCGCCATTTTTTCACTGTATTAAGTTTTGGTAATCTATAAAAAGTGTCCTGAAGTTCTATAACGTTAAAATATTTATAGTATTCTTTTCTCCCCCCTTTTACTGACCATCCACATGTTCCAATCTTAACATTCATATAACCACCTACGAAAAGTTAATCCCATGTATTTCAGAAAGTTTTTCAGCTAGATGCGTAATTTCTTTTTTGAATTTAGTTATTTTATAAGCGTCACTAATTGTATATTCATCTTTATCTTTTAGTTTTTTTACTATATCTTCATTTTTTACAAGTTTATGTAGCATTAAAGACCACATTCGAGCAGTGGTTTCGGGGACATATCCTCCACCTCCAGTGCCAAGAAATCTTCCATATGAAAATTTAGAAGATATTTCAGAAACTAGTTCTATGAATCTTTCGTAGCTTGCTGATGTTAAACGCAATCCTACTAATGGATCTCCTATATGTGCATCAACTCCCATCTGTCCTATTATAATCTCTGGTTTATAATAGTATAGAAGAGGAGTAATAACTTTCTCTAAAGCATAAATAAAGAGATCATCTCCAGCCCCATCAGGTAAAGGTATATTTACTGAATATCCATATCCTTCACGCTCACCTAATTCATATATATTTCCTGTACCAGGATAAAACCAAGGAGGGTCATATTTATGGAATGATATTTTCAAAATTCTTTCGGAATATAAAATTTGTTGTGTTCCATCGCCGTGATGACCATCAATATCAATTATAGCTATTTTTTTAATTCCATTGTTATAGAATATTTTCGCAGCAATAGCAATATCATTGAATACACAGAATCCGGAGGCGGCATCTTTTTTAGCATGATGGAAGCCTCCCTGAGGATTAAACCCTATCTTAAGTTTCCTATTGATGATAATTTTAGCAAGTATAATCGTGCCACCACATGCAAGTCTTGCTTTATCAAATACATCTTTGTATGCGGGTGTATCACCATAATCAAGATATCCAGTTCCCTTTTCTCCCATTTTTCTTACATAATCTATATACTTCTTTGAGTGTGCTAAAAGGAGATCCTGAATTTTGCAAGATATAGGAGTAATTATCTTATAATTTTTAGAAAGATTTGTTTTAGTATATAGTTCCATAAACGTTTTTACTCTACTTGTCCATCTATTAAGTAAATTTATAGGAGTAAAACCAATATTGAGATATTCATCGATAAATGCTATTCCATTCATATAACTCCACCATTATATCTATAAATTAAGAAAATTAATATAGTATAATTAGTGAATATATGATTGAATGATGAGTTAAATTTTCTGAGTAGTGATGTGAAGGAGGTGAACTGAGAAAATTGTCAGGTGCATACATAGGTGCCTGACATATCTCTACTCAATAAACAGGATAAAATAATTGGAGAGTATCACTATTTAATAATATTTTTGGCTATATACTTGAAGACAATTAGAGAATAGAAACTTCTAAAACAGTTTTATAGATAAATATGAGGTTTATCTTAATTTTTCCAATGATAAAACCACTATAGATTATCCTCTATAGCCTAAGTGGATTCATTCAATAGAGCCCTACTATATCTATGTTACTAATATTAGGATAGCAGGCGTTAAGTCTCGTAAGAGAGCATTCTTGGATATGTCACCATTAGGTGCTGCAATCATGGCAGGTAAAGAAGCTTTAAATGCTGAGAATCAGTAAAAGCTACTTTATGAGTTAAATACCAAGAAGAAGAACTTTGAAATCTATTGGCAATATATTAGAGTTATTGAGGCTAAGAAACCTGGATTACTGAGCAGTGGACATATTAAGATATATCCCTTTTATGGTAAAATGGTCAAGATTGATATACCGACTAATGAGACATTTAATAAACTTATAGGAGTAATACAGCAAGTTGTGCCTCAAAAAATAGTAATGGTCTAATTTTTATTTTAACTAATTAAATGTTGTAGTTATACAGCTATAATTCTTGTTAATACTCTATTATTTCTAGCTTAGATTAGATGAATACTCTAGCTTTATAGAAAAATAGAAAAAATTTTGAGAACTGGTTTTTCCTTTATAAACTCATGATGATTAAGATAAGACAGAAACACTAAATGAACTATTTCAAATTATTGAAGTAATACTTTAGTATGAGTAACAAAGTCCAGTATTTTCTTAAAGGCTGATACTAAATAATATAGTATGCTAAATTTAATATACTTAGTATGAAAGAACACTCACAAGATGTGAGAACAAATCATAAGTGTCTTAAATCAAAGAATGGGTTAGATGCAAGGTGGGCTGCTTTAACAAGTCAAGAACAGACAAATAATCCTTATAATATATGCATTTTCCGTTCAGATTCTAATTGTAAAGAATGTCCCTTGAAAACTCAATTAGACTGTAGGTTTAATTCAAAAAATTACTCCGTTTCATCTCGGCATTCTTGTTTATTATCATTACAGGTTCAGCAGGTTTATTGCTTAATGCATTATTTATGGATTTCTATGTTTTCTTAATTGTTTTAGCCTCATTTTCTATTCTTTTTTTGAATTTTGGGAAATTAAGATCCTTTGTACTCATTGCCCATTTTATGCAGAAAAAGGGAGAATTCTTCATTGTTATGGTAATTATGGAAGTCTAAAAATATGGGATTATAATCCAGAACCGATGAATAAAGGCGAAAAAATTCAGCTTATAATTATTTTCATCCTTTTTTCTTTGATCTTACTTATTCCTTCAATAATCCTAATAGTTAACAAACACTATCCATGGGCTATACCGCCAATCATAGGTTTACTAATTTTTGGCTATATTATAAAAAAATTCCATTGCTCTAAATGTTTTAACTTTTCATGTCCTCTAAATAATCAACCTAGATGGGTCATCGATGAATTTTTAAAAAGAAATCCAGTGATGAGAAATGCTTGGAAAAAGAAGGGTTGGCAAATAGAAAAGAGACATTATGACTATAAAGAAGTACATTCAAACTTTCACCTTAGCATTAATATTTGACTGTAAAGTTAATCTTAAAATATCTAATTAAAGGGATTTAAAGTTCTTGACTCAACGACCTTGATCTAGTAGGGGCTATTCTAGAAAAGAAGAAATAAGGATACGAGTGCCGAAATTGAATAGTGATGCTGAAAGCGGTGAGATTTAAATCCGGACAAGCCTTAAATCCTTTCTCCTTCGACCTAACTCGGATATTCTCAATATTAAAGAACTAATACTAAATAAATTAAATATTTCCTTAGTAATATCTAAGGATGTTACTTTAGCAAGTTAATAGCTTTAGTATTAGTTTCATAGTTTCTATCTTTTCTTTAAAAATATTATATATTTTCATTTTTCTAACTCTTTATTGGAATATAACAAAATGCTAATTTGTTGAAAGCAAAAATAGTGAGTATTCCTTTTCTAGCTTGACTTTTTCTGACATGTCGTTTATTTTCTGTACAAATAGTTAAGAAGACATTAAGGTCTTACAAAAATATAGTAAGCGGAACATGAATACATGGCTTGAAAGAGAGTTACCTGTAAGATGGTTTGCAAAAGTTTCAAAACTTGGACAGATCGTTAGTGGAGAGTAAGGCTAAGCTATCCATCCTTCATAGAGAACTATCAAGAAAATGAATTGATAAAATATTTCATTATATTTTAGATCAAAGGGTAAAATCATCTATTAAATTCGTATTTTTCTGTTATTTCTTTTCTGATATTATATGCATACTCTAGTATATCTTTTTGCTCTTTTGTTTTAGAGTACTTTATCAAAATTCCGATGATTCTATAAATACTATCTCCTAATCTTTTTAATAGTTGATTTGCTTTTTCTGGCTTTTCTCTTTGCAATGTTTTATAATCCTCCGTTGCTGTAACTATTTCTAATGCTTTATTCTTTGCTTTTTCTTTAAGTTCTTCTTCTTCAATTTTCTCAATGTTTTCTATAGTATAATTCATAGCTAGCCATAAAGGTTCTGTAATAGTTTTTCCACTTTTTTCTTTGCCATAGATTTCAGCTATTGTCATGAGGTAAATATTTTGGTATTCTGCTAATGCCAGATCTAACGTCATAAGTATCACCAAAATATAAAAAGAAGAACAATAATATAATTTTTCTTATGTTTCTTTAAACAAGTTTTAATTATACTCAACATGTTTTTAAAAACCATATTTTGATATATATTTTTGACAAAGATAATAAAAATCTTAGATTAAAGTTTTTATTGTTTTTAGTATATAAAATTATCTCTCTTATTTTTATTTCTTTATATCAAATTGTTTTGATCGACATTAATATATGAGAAGAATTTTTCCTATTTATATTATGATATTAAGAACGAAGAGCTCTTATTCATATAAAAGTTATAATATTTTCTAAGAATTAGAGCTAATAACATAGATAGAAATTTAGTTATGTTAGATAATTATAATTACTTTTTATTGCTATTAAATAGAAGTGAAGAGATATGCTTCGTCGAATGGAGGTTTATCTCTTAGAGATACCTTTAAATGAGCCTTTTAGAATTTCTTCAGGTACATCTACTAGAAGTACAAATATAGTTATTCGTTTAGTCGACGCAAATGGTAATGAGGGATGGGGTGAAGCTTCTCCTTCTCGTAGAGTTTTAAATGAGACTTTAGATACAGTAAAGGCAACCTTAAAAAATCTTTTTCCTAAGGTTAAAGAATTAGAATGCACAGATATTGAAAAATTATATGAATTAATGATGGAAACACCTGATAGCCCTTCTGCAAAAGCAGCATTAGATTTCGCTTTTTTTGATCTTTATGGAAAGGAGATATCGAAACCGGTTTATAAATTATTGGGGGGTTATCGCGAAAGTATTGAAACAGATATTACAATAGGTATAATGGAACCTGAAGAACAGGCTAAAAGGGCATTGAAGTTTGTGGCTCAAGGATTTCGATCTTTAAAAATAAAACTGGGGATTGATCCTAAAAAAGATATCGAACGAATTAAGGCTATTAGAGATGCTGTAGGGTATGATATCATATTACGTGTTGATGCTAATCAAGGATGGAGTGTAAATGAAGCTATATATGTGATTGATAAATTGGCTGATTATGAAGTCGAGCTGGTTGAACAGCCTATCAGATGGGATGATTTAAAGGGGTTGAGAAGAGTTCGTAAGGAGAGCTCGATACCTATTGCTGCAGACGAGTCTGTGAAGACTCCTAGTGATGCGATTAAAGTAATAGAAGCTGATGCAGTTGATATTATTAATATTAAACTTATGAAAAGTAGAGGAATTTGGGGGGCATTAAAGATAGCATCAATATCAGAAGCAGCCGGTATTAAAAATATGATAGGTTGTATGGGTGAGAGTAGGATAGGTATAACTGCTGGTGTACATGTAGCGCAGGGATTAAAGAATATTATGATTTATGATCTAGATTCTGATTTACTTTTAAAAGAGGATGTTGTTATTGAAGGTGGAGCATCGATAGAGCAAGGAGTTCGGAGAGCTGGCAGCGATTCTGGTTTAGGAATAAAGAACGTAAGAAAGGAAATGTTAACTCAAATCTCTGTATTAAAATGAGGAAAAAACCGTATCCTAGGAATTATGATATAGAAAATGCTATTTTTTATGTAGCGGGTAATAAATTTTTTATACACCCAGATGACCTAGTTCGAGAAGTAGTTAAGATCTTAGAAGAAAGAGGATTCTACACGGGTTTAGTTACTCCTAAACGTATATGGAGAATTTATGAAAAAATGGTTAAGCAAGGAAAAATATATGACTTCTTGTTAGTGATTAGAAACGAAGATTATGAATAAATAATTTATTAATGCGTTTAATGATTTATTCTTAAATTGAATAGAAACTAGGTAATGCTATATGAGTAATGATATGAGAAAAATGGTTGAGAAAAAAGCTAAGATACAGTTTAAAGACGCAGATATAAGCATTAAACTCGAAGAAGGCAAGTTAGTTATTAGTGTTGAGGGTGTATTAAATGACGTAACTGACTTGATGAATAATATTGCGAGCTTTGTCGAAACTACAGGAAAATTTACAGGACTACCAAATTTTGACATAGTTCTTAGTGTTCAAGGAACCTTTTATAGTTTTGAACTAGAGATGTATAAATAAATGATATTTGCATATTTTGTTTATTTTCTACATATTATTGAGGAGATATCTTATAATGTTGAAAGATAAGGAATATAAGAAATGATACTATTAATAGAATGATGTTTGGACTTATTGGAATATTAATGATGGTTATAGTATTTATTGTATTATTAGTGATATTCTTTCTTGTGTTAAAGACAGTTATTTTATTAATCCCTGCATTTATCATCGCGTTTATTGTATGGTTAATTACAAGGAATGAAGTTTATACGATTGTTGCATTTTTAGTAATAGCAGCCATAACACTTCTTAAAAAATTATAGTTCAGTACTATTTTATACATCATCAAGTCAGTACTCGGCAAACTCATC
>JAGGXB010000042.1 GCA_021163245.1 Thermoproteales archaeon | reverse complement strand
GCCAGTCCTGAAAGGAATTTCCCTAAAAGTAAAATATGGAGAAATAGTTAGTTTGCTTGGCCCTAACGGAAGCGGTAAATCAACACTTTTCAAAATAGCTTTAGGCATTCTCTCACCGGACAGAGGCTATGTAACTGTCGGAAGCATAAATCCTTTAATAAACCCTTTAAAGGCCAGGAAAATTATAGGCTATATGCCTGAGGAACTTACACTCTTTGAATCTCTAAAAGTAGAGGAATTCGTCGAGTTTCTACTTTCAATATATGAAGTAAAGGTGTCTAAGTACCAAATATATGAAACACTAAAGGTATTAGGGCTGGAAAAAGAGCTTGGAAAACTTGTAGGCGAGCTAAGTCACGGTAACAAAAGACGGGTCTTTCTCGCATCTCTCATGCTTAGAGATCCCCATATCCTGATATTGGATGAAGCCTTTACAGGTCTAGACCCTGTAGGAGCGCGTCTACTTAAGATATGGGTAAGAAACAAGGCTACACGCGGGACAGCAGTCCTTTTCTCAACACATGTTTTACCCATAGCCGAGGCTGTAGCTGATAGGATCATAATTATTCATAAAGGTGAGATAAAGGCAGAAGGAAAGCCTGAGGAGCTACGTAAACTTTTTGGTGTAAAGGAGCTGGAAGACGTATTCCTCGAGGTTACCGGCTATTATCCGCAGCAATATGAGGAAATCATCCGTAACCTTTATGGTTAGGTGCCAATATGGTCGACCTCGCCTATATTCTAGCAAAGGAAATATCTTATAGATCAAGAAGAAAATGGAAAAGAGGCACACTCATAAACAGGGAGGTAAAACCTTCAATAATACATTCTAATATCCTATTAATAATTATTCTTACATTTTTCTCAATACCATTAGCCGCCATGCTGGCTTTAGCCCCACAAAAAGAAGTTGAAAACGCCTATCTTTCGGGTTCAACAGCAATCATCGGTTTTTCAGGAATATTTACACTCATGATCACTGTTTCCTTTACAGCCACCTTTACCTCAGAGCAGATAATAGAAATATTGCATCTATTACCCTTATCAGAAGAGAAGGTGACAAAAACATATTTTAAAGCATTACTATTCTACTGGGGTGGACTCAGCATCTTTACACCGGTAATCCCCCTACTAGCATCATCGATATATAGAATTATTAGAAATGAGCTACCGCCGCTAAACGCACTAACTCTACTATCTTCGTTTGTAACAGCCGTGTTAACTATATTTTTTATAGGGATCTCCTTAGGCACCTATGCTACACGTATTAGAAGAAATATTGTAATGAGAGTTTTATCAACATTCGGATGGTTAGCCGTATTCCTGATATGGATACTGGTTCAGAGATTAATGAATATCGGATTTATCAGAGATGTCCTGGGAGGCACGCTGGAGAAAAATCGGTGGATTGCACTAATACCGTATTTTGGGCCACTCTTATGGTATCGATACCCGTTAATCTCAACCATTTCATTTATTCTCTCTGTTTTATTGATGGGAGCTACCGTTAGAATAGCCTTAAAATCGTTTAGAAAAATAATATTTCCCCAACCTACCATATCTGTAGAAACACATGTATCAGAGATAAAGGTTAGACCCATAGCATATAGTTATCTGCTTAAAGATCTGCGTTTATTATCTAGGGAACCCAGAAGACTGGCAACTATACTATATAACTTGATTCTACCCTTCCTGTTATTCCTTAACCCCTTCCAAAGAAACAGCCTATTTATGATAACATTATCTTCATGTATCACAGGGGTAATAGTGTCATCGACAATACCAAAAATATATTATGTTGAGGGAAGTAGTGCACCTTTTCTATATGTTTTACCTTTAACCAGGAGGAAACTCGCAGCAATAAAAACTATACCATTAATACCTTTTTCTATTGTGGCAAGTATCATACTAGGTGTAGGAACCTTTATCTTCACACAGAACATTTGGTTTTCTCTATATGCCCTAATTCTTGAAACGGCTGTTTCATTAACCTTAGCATATTCATTATCTAATATAATGGCATTAATGTTGCCGGAAACACCCTCACAATGGACAGAAGCAACTATATCAAACATAGAAATATCGCTAATAACGCTGGCGTTAACCGCAGTTACAGTAGCTGTAGCTCTGGCAGTTATAGCTATAACAGGTAACCCATATATAACAGTTATAGCATCGGCAACACCATCCATTATAATAGCAATGATAACTATCTATAAACTAGATTACAAAACAATATGATAATACTAGATTATATGTCCATGGAACACATCTTTCTAAAATGAAACTATGGGAGGTGTAAATCATATTTATACTTGAAATTTTTAAATGATTTCTAGATATTTTGTAAGGCGATATACTCAGTGTAAATCCCTATCTTCTGACCCCTCTTTTTATCCTGATTATATAATATATAAAACATGTAAGAAGAATTATAGGAACAGTTATTAAAAAGTATTCTGTAAACGGTAGAATCTCCTCGTCAAATGAATAACATAAATCTTTATCATTGGTTAAAGATACTCTATGTTCCTTTACCTTATCTCTATAACTTATTCTGATTTTATAATCTCCTTTAGGTAGTTTAAATGAAGCTCTACCTGAGCTTCCAGTATGATTTTTGGCTAAAAGAATGTCATTAAAATATACTTCGATGACAGAATTCGGTAATGGATTATCATTCTTAACCGTTCTAATATTCAAATTATAGAAATCTAATATGATTACCTCCTTTTGATCTTTATGGTTAAAATCTATCATACCCTTCCATACGGGAATCTTATTCCAGTACGCCTCAGCTTTATAGACACCGTATGGCAAATATATTCTTATACTTCCATTAACATGTATCTTTTTGCCATTAAATACTAACATAATGTTTCTAGGATTCCCATACCTGTCTTTAACATATAGGAATAGTTGTCCAGGCCATTTCTCAACTCTCCCAAAAATATCAGTGTTTAAGTTAATAGATTTCAACCATTTTCTGTCTGGAGACTCAACTATAATTACGTATCTACCTTCGGGTAATGCAATCTTTAAACTGCTAAGAGTAACGTTGTATGAATCAATTATTTTACATGATTTAATTATGGTCACGTTTTTAGGCAGGTTTTTATCAGGTAGCTCTAGCGTCAATAGATGCTCCTCGACATTGATCTCGATACTCTGACTAGATTCATCCACTTTTACATGTTTCTCTAATATCTTTGCTTTACCAAAGTATACCTGTATCAGATGATCTCCCCTAGTCAACCAAACTATTCTCTCAGAAGGATACATCTTTTCTTTATCTATAAAAATCTCATATTTCTCTTCGTTCTGAGTATATTTTGTATTCAAAACTACAATTACCGGAATCTTAAATACGAAGCACTTAGTACTCAATGGATCCGGCAGCTTGCCACTCCAATTCACTAAATTCAAACATATATTAAACTCGCTCAAAGCCACTCCATATCTCTTCTTCAAGAAATTAAATATACCATTTTTGAAATGGTCAAGGAACACACCATGACCTTGCCAAGAATATGACATCTTGTTAAGATATTCTCTTGCCTTGAGAAACTTTAGGTATGCCAATCTTTGAATGGAAAGAAGTTCTGCAGGAAAATTGAAGGTTTGGACAAATAGATCTGTTAGATTTTTACAGGCGGCCAGAGATAAGACTAGGATAGTCTCATAGTCAGAGAGAGTATAAAGTTTATCTCCATTATACATGTATCCTACAGAATCTTTCTCAACAAATTCGTCCAGAATCCTCATAAACCTTGTGATAAAATCCCATACACTTTCATCCTCTTTCTTAGCCTCTAACACTATCAACGAAAACATCTTACCCCACTTAGCATAGTTAGTTCCACTCTTAGGATCAATAAAGTCCTCGAAGCCTTCAGGTAAACCGACAGAATCATCATATGCCTGCTGCTCAAAGGATAATCCTCCCTTTCCCTCCTCATACAATACTGCTTTTGAAATCGCTACAGCCTGTCCCTCAGTGAACCAAGGGCTTGCAGGGGACAAAATTACATTTTTTGAGTTAACCCTATCTTGGAAAAGATGAACAAATTCATGAACAAGTAGGAGAAAATATTTCTCATTTAAGGGATCTGTTATCCAAGGATACCAGTTAACAGTAACATGATTAGCCTCTACGACACTTGCATGAGCGGAACCGACTCCAAGAGTTTTAACACCCATATTAAACTCTATTATAATATTTTTATTTTCAAGACCTACGCCTAGCTTCTTCTTCAAAATACCAATATAGTAACTGGTAAAATGCATAAGTTTAATTGCAGCCGCTCTCTGATAATCAAAATAGTATCTTGCTGTTATCGAACCTCTCTTAATCTCCTTTAGAGGAAGATTCTTATACATATAGATATTAATGACTTTTACTCCTTTTTCCTTATCATGAGGACTCCAGAAATAGTATTCTGGCTTAGAGAGATTAACAGCAAAATATCCTCTAATATACCCCTCCTTATACGATATAAGCATAAACCCATGAGATAATATAAAATCCAGTGAATAAGTTGCACTACTCCCAATCTGTTGCTCAACCTTATCCAATCTAATCACAAATTTACCATTACTATCTGTCACAGCATAATCAATAGGATAACCCCAGTGCTCAGACTCATCCCAACAAACCATATAATACTCTACAAGAACACCTTCTATAGGCTGACCAGTCTCAGCATCATAAACCGTCCCACGAACAAAAACACTTTCAGAAGCAGGAGAAACAGAAAAACCATACCCGCTAGAAAAGGAGGACAAAAGAAAAAAGTAACACAACACTAAAACCCAATACCTCCTCACACATAGCCTTATAAAACAAAAATATTTTAAATTAACTTTCATAACACACTAAATAAACTCATAATAATTTCTTAATCTCTCCATCTTTCATAATAAAGTAAAAATTAACATCGTCTACAAATCTTCCATATCTCTTCAACCATTCCATAGGTACACGTATATCTTTTCCAAAAACTAAAAACTTTTTATCAGCATTTATCTTCTCTAAGAACCATACATGCTCAGAAATCGTTGAAAATTTAGCCGGAGGAATCTTACTTCCACGAACCATACTAAAAAACTTTGCATCACCAACAATTCTAAAATCATCAGAGACAAAATCAAAAAGTTTAGGCCAATCTGACTTCTTCCTAGGTAAAAGTTCACATCCAAAAACCCTAGACATTATCTCTCTAGCAAATTCCTCAAACTTTTCATAACTAGGTTTTTCTCGATCAGCCTTAGTCCTATTACCATATCTTTTAAATGTAACCAATCCTTTCTTTAAATCCACACTTTTAACAAACCAGCCAACATTCAACCATGCACGTGCTTGAGAATGAGTCATATCATTAGCCCACCAGGCTCTATGTCTGTATGCAGACTTAGGTAAAGTAAAACCTAGCCTTTTCTCAATCTCCTTAAAACTAATAGTAAATATATCAGAATCTTTCTTTCTAAGAATATCCCCTAATTTATCATACTTCCCCATTCCTCATCCCAATTATCTTATATATTTAATAATATAAAAAAGTTCCTATTTTAAGTAAAATAGTAACATAAAAAAAATCTCTGAAATCTATCAGTAGACATACTAGATTATCGCAAGGCAATAATTATTTTTCTATAATTTTTAAGCTATCCTTCATCCTTTAAAAAATTCTCTATATTTATCGCATTCCTACTTTTCTCCAACAACTCTGTGTGTCTTCAGTAATTAGCTTAATGTTTAGTTTCTCAGCAGCATACACGTATGCTGCATCATAAAATGTCAAGTCCTTTTCAACCGCCATCCTTAGAACACCTCCTAAATCATTAATTGTTAATCTGCGAAGAGAAGCTAACATCTCCTGAAAAAGAATAGTTATATTCTCTAAGTTTTTTATCTTTCTCCTTTTATACTCCTTCCATAATACATTACCAACTTCATATAATGTTAAATCAAGTACAGCCATTTTATCAGCATATACCAAAAATTTTTCACGTAGTTTTAAAATAAGAGGATATAATGCAGAAGTATCTATAAGGTATT
>JAGGXB010000034.1 GCA_021163245.1 Thermoproteales archaeon | reverse complement strand
TGGTGCTACTAATAGGCCTGATATTATTGATCCTGCTTTGCTTAGGCCTGGTCGTTTTGATAGGATTATATATGTTCCTCCTCCTGATCTTAGGGCTAGGGTTGAGATCTTGAAGGTTCATACCCGTAGGATGCCGCTGGCAGAAGACGTAAACCTAGAAGAAATAGCCAGAAAAACAGAAGGATACACAGGAGCAGACTTGGCTGCGTTATGTAGAGAAGCTGCTATTACTGCTTTAAGAGAAGTTGGTAAACCTACAAAGGTAGAGATGAAGCATTTTATGAAAGCTTTAGAGGTAGTTAAACCAAGTGTATCTAGGGAAGATCTAGAAAAATACAAAGAGATAGAAAAAGAGTTCAAGAAAATATTATCTTGATCATCATTGGTCAGATTTGGTACCCTTCAACATCAAAATTCAGTAAATAAAAAATTATTTTCTCCCTAATATTTTTATATGTTTCTTTTTTATGAAAAATTTAATTATATAGAGTTAAGACTTATATTATGTTAAGTTCTTTTAATTGATTAAAGAGTTCTTCTAGAACTGTTGTATAATCGATTTTACCATCACTTATTTGATCCATCTTTTTAATTAATTCTCTTGTTTCTTGTTCTGATACAATATCTGGATAACTATCTATTAGAAAGCTATAGACTTTTTCACCAATTTTCATGGGGACTAGGTATCCTATATTACCGGCACTATAGACATATCTTCTGTTCAATAATGTGTTTACAATTTTAGCATAAGTGGATGGTCTCCCAAGTCCTCTTTCTTTCATTAATTGAATTAGATCACCTTGTCTCAATAATTTTACTCTTGATATTCTTTTATAAGAGATCTTCTTTAGAGCTGTTAATGTAGAAATATCAATTTTTTTAACTCTTAGAGGAACAATTTTGTTAAAACCATCTTCAACTATTCGGCTAGTTAATTCAATTTCTCTAGTATAACCATTAAGTTTCATCAAATATGTATTCCTTTCAACTTTTACTGTTTTCATTTGACTGGCGATAAATCGTTTAAAAATCAGATTATATAGATTGAAGTGATCTTGGGTTAATCTTATTGGGATTCTTAACATATCAGTGATTAGCATTTCACGAAGTTCCTCAGCATCAATAGGTCTAGTTGGTCTTATACATTCATGAGCTCCAGCTCTTCCTGAGCTCCATGGTCTTCCATTATAAAACTCATCACCATATTTTTCAGAAATATATTTTCTGGCTATAGAGATTCCCAGAGCCGATACTCTAGTACTATCTGTTCTATGATAGGTTATTAATCCTACCTCGAATAGATTTTGAGCTATTCTCATAGTCTTATCAGCACTAAATCTTAATAAGGAGGAAGCATCTCTAAGTAGGGAATCTGTTGTAAAGGGTGGAAATGGAGAAAACTCGACGATTTTTTTATCGATGAGCTCAAAAGAAACTTTTTCATTCTTTAGTTCCTTTATTCTTCTTCTAGCTTCCCAACCATTTGATACATCATTAAGTTCAATAACAACTTTTAGACCATTTTCTAACTCAACTATAGCAACATAAAATTTATTCTTCTTATATTCATTAAATGTATGTATAACCCATCCAAGTACTGGTGTTTGCACTCTTCCAGCAGATAGAGTCTTTATACCAAATTTATTTTGAACAATGACACTTAATCCGAATCCTATCCATCTATCTTCTATTCTTCTTACTATCTGGGAATCTACCAAGTGATAATTGATCTCTCTTGGATTTTCAATAGCATTTAGAATGGCGTTAGGAGTAACTTCATGAAATTCTACTCTTTTAATAACCTTTATAAAGGGTTTTAAAGCCAAATAGACATCCCATGCAATTTTTTCCCCTTCTGCATCTGGATCTGTGCCTATTAAAACTTCATCTACATCAGAAAGGATTTTTCGAAGCGACCTAACTATTTCTATACTGTCTCTAATTCTATGACTTCCACACTTTGGGCATCTTTCAATATCGTCAGTAAACATTTCACCACAATCCATGCATCTCTTAATAGAGTTATATATAGGAACAATCTTATTCTTTTCTTGAACTTCAATTCCATATATTCCTTTGCTAGTTACTAAATCAAAGAGATGTCCGCCTGTAGCAGTTATTAGAAGAATATTTTTTCCTGTATGTACTTCAAAAACATTTAGTTTACCTACTCTTCTCTTAGATGGCCGCCCAAAAAACCAAGCGATAGTTCTAGCTTTATTAGGAGACTCTACTATAAAGAGAGCAATTCTCGTATCTCTTCTGATATTTTCTGTTATCTCACCTTCCTCTAATTTTTTAATTATTTCCCTTTCTTTATCAAGTTCTTTAACAATTTCATCAATGTTAATGTCTTTTATATCTATGAACTCTATATCGGATATTCTTCTAGAAACTTCTCTCTTTAGATGTTGGAAAGCTTTCTTATCATCAATCAATAATATCGATAAACCTTTGGATACACCCCCTGCATAAAGCCTTGATGTTCTACCTGAGCTCTGAATATAGGCTATAGGATCTGATATAATGAGCCTAAGTATTTTTTGTTCTTCTAGAACTTCAACATAAGGACTTTTAGATATTCTCTTAAGAAGTGCCTTATTTTCCATTTTTTCAAGTATAAATTTGTCTATCTCATTAAGTAATTCTACCAGGTAATTTCTTATTTCTCCCTTAACAACGTCTGGATTCTTATGGAATAAAGAAGCTACACTTAAAACTCTTCTAAGTCTACCCATATATTGTCTGCATAAATTTCTATCATGTCTCGATAGATATTCAGATATTGTTGCTAGAAATATAATTTTTTTAGCTGGGGATAGATTCTTAGGATCTAGAGAAAAATCAAGTTTTGGGACACCTGCAAAAACTGCATATTTTATGACTTCTGGTAAATCTATACCTCTCGATAGTGGAGACCTATTAGATGCTATACCGATTAAGACATCGACTTCTCCACTTTTGAATCTTTTTAAAATACCTTTTTTCGGTCTAATATAGGCTTCCGCTTTAACACCATTTGATATCAAATAGTCGTATACTTCCTTAACATATTTTAAACCTTTATCTTGTGAAATAAAGACTATTCCACCTTTACCTAGTTTTTTAACAAAATATAATGTATCTTTTAAAATATTATCGGAAAAATGAAAAGTATCAATTATATTTCTGACTCCTTCAACTTTGGCACCTATATCAAAATCTAGAAGTTCCATGAATAATTTTACTCTTTTAGTTCTTCTTCCTCGGATAGATGCTCCCGAAACAACCAAAGTTCCTATATTATTTTTTAATTTAAATTCCTTAATTTTCCTTTGATATATCTCGACATCTTCTAATAGTGAGATATCTCTTTTTCTTAAAGCTCTACCCTTCATGTCTACTATCTTTAGACCATATTCTATGATTTCGGAGCTAAATCCAAGAAGATATAAAACTTTATCGAAAAGTTTACTGGATTTTAATATACTGTCTACATCATCTATGAAAATAAGGTCATATTTTCTTATTTTTAGATTCTCATATTGTCTTGATAGGAATGATGAAGAAATCACTAAAATATCATAGTCTCGTGAAAAAATCTCATCTTTTACTCGGACTTTTTCCCTTTGAGTAAGAAATGTATGATATGAGACTATATTTATCTTTAAACCAAGTTTTTCATTATATTTACACATTTTTTCATATACTTGCTCAACTAGAATTGAGGTTGGTAGAACAAACAATATTTTTTTGTTTTTCTTAGCTAAAAATAGGGAAATCATTATACCAAAAACTGTTTTTCCAGATCCTGTAGGGGCTATCATTGAGAAACTTTGGTTGTTTAATATCCGTTTCGCCCACATTCTTTGAGCGCTCCACATAGAAGCGCCAATAGATTTTTTGAAAAAACTATTGAGTTCATTAAAATCTGCCTCTATCTCTTTGAATAGAAGGAGTGTTTGTTTATTTTTTTCATGAATAGTTATGTTTTTTTCACATCTAGAACATGCTAACCCCCTTTCCAATCTATCAGATTCTATTAAACCTTCACATAATGGGCAGAGCTTCATGTACTTTGCATATGGCATATAACTCGAGTTTGGTCACTATAAAAAACTGCTAAATAAGATTTTCTGTTATCCTATAT
>JAGGXB010000082.1 GCA_021163245.1 Thermoproteales archaeon | reverse complement strand
TGGTGCTACTAATAGGCCTGATATTATTGATCCTGCTTTGCTTAGGCCTGGTCGTTTTGATAGGATTATATATGTTCCTCCTCCTGATCTTAGGGCTAGGGTTGAGATCTTGAAGGTTCATACCCGTGGGATGCCGCTGGCAGAAGACGTAAACCTAGAAGAAATAGCCAGAAAAACAGAAGGATACACAGGAGCCGATCTAGAGGTTCTTGTACGTGAAGCTGGATTAGCTGCACTTAGGGAAAACCTTAGTATAGATAAGGTTTATAGAAGGCATTTTGAACTTGCACTGAGTAAGATTAAGCCCTCTTTGACACCAGATATATTAAAGTATTATCAGTCATGGGAGGAAAAATCAAAGAAATTAGTACAGGGTAAAGCATCAAATATAGGGTTCTATGTGTAATGATGTAATATGTTTTCTCCTGAACTCTTTATTCTAGCTGAGCTTATTCGATTGAATGGGATGGCCAGAGATAAGGATTTGTATGAAAGTTTAAAGAAGGTTTATTATGGTATGAATAAAGAATTTTCCATAAGCATGTATAATAAGGCGTTGATGAAACTAGAGATAAGAGGATTTATAAGGGTTGAATCGATAAAAAAGGGTTCTAGAATGGTTTATCTAGTTAAAACTCTTACTGAAGATTCAAGGCCTATCGAATAGTTTTTCTTTCAATAATATAATTATTATTACTTGGGATTAGAATTGGGCGTTAATCTTAAAGAATTGGTATCGCCTATAAAGAAGGAGGTTGATCTAAAGACGTTTAGCGGGAAAGTTATAGCTATTGATGCTTATAATATTCTTTATCAATTTTTAGCTACTATTAGACAAAGGGATGGGACTCCTCTAATGGATGCATATGGTAATGTAACAAGTCATTTAAACGGTCTATTTTATAGGACGATAAACTTTTTAGAAAATGGTATTAAGCCTGTATATGTCTTTGACGGCAGGCCTCCTGAATTAAAGAAAACAGAAATTTTAAAGAGGTTACAGATAAAGGAAGAGGCATCTAAAAAATATATAAGAGCTCTTCAACGTGGTGACTTAGAAGAGGCAAGGATTTATGCTCAGCAAACTTCTAGATTAACTTCTACTATGGTGGATGATGCCAAGGAACTTCTTACATATATGGGAGTACCATGGATTCAAGCGCCTGCTGAAGGAGAGGCTCAAGCAGCTTATATGACTAGAAAAGGTGATGCATGGGCATCTGGTAGTCAGGATTATGACTCATTACTTTTTGGTAGTGTAAGATTGGTTCGTAACTTAGGTATAACTGGTAAGAGGAAACTTCCCAGGAAAAACGTATATATAGAAGTTAGACCTGAGATAATTGTTTTAGAGGACTTACTTAGGTATCATGGTATAGATAGGGAGCGTCTTGTATATATTGCCTTGTTTTTAGGTACGGATTATAATCCGGAGGGTGTAAAAGGCATAGGTGTAAAAAAAGCGCTGAATATAATTAAGGAAGCAAAAACTAATGATGCTATCGTTAAAATATTAGAGAAGCATCTTGATGTTGATCCACGTAAAATAATTGAAATATTTCTTAATCCTACTGTAACTGACGATTATAAAATCTCTTGGAATAATCCTGATGGAGATAAGATTAGAGAGTTTCTTGTTGAGAGGCATCAATTTTCTCCTGAAAGAGTAAATAATGCTTTAGATAGAGCTTTAAAGGCTTATACAAGCTTATTTAGACAAACAACTCTTGAATCATGGTTCGGATGAGGGAAGAAGATTTCATAAGAGAACGTAAAGAATTAGTTAAGAGATTAGTAGATGAAGGAGTAATTATCTCTGATAAAGTAAAGAAAGCAATGCTAACAGTTCCTCGTGAACTTTTTGTACCTGACGCGTATCGTTCTTATGCATATGAAGATCATCCTTTACCGATTCCTAATGGACAAACTATTTCTGCTCCTCATATGTGTGCTATAATGTGTGAGGCTCTAGATGTAGAGAAGGGTGATGATGTTTTAGAAATAGGTACGGGAAGCGGATACAATATAGCTTTATGTTCTGAAATTGCTGCTCCAACAGGTGAAGAAAATAATAGTATTATCCTTTCAGTAGAGATTTTTAAAGAATTGGCTATTTTTGCACGGGATAATTTAAGAAAAGCTGGATATGATGATCGTGTAAATGTTATTGTTGCTGATGGAAGTATGGGTGCACCAGCAAGGATAGAGTTCAATAGGATTCTTGTTACTGCTGCTGCTCCAAAGATTCCTGAGAATATTATTGCTCAGTTAAAAAGGAATGGAAGGATGGTCGTCCCAGTAGGGTCAGAATTTTTTCAGAATCTTTTGCTTATCATAAAGGATGAGAATGGTGAAATCCATAGAAAAAATCTAGGCGGATGTATTTTTGTAAAACTAAGAGGAAAATATGGTTTTAAAGATTATAGATTTTAATATAGAAAAAATAACTGCTTATGGGCATCAAAATATTAGAGCTACTCATCGTACTACCTTTGAAATTACATGTGAGAAGGATTTATCTATTCGAGGGAACTGTATTATAGGAGTTAAGGCGGATAAATCAGCGAGGAAGTTAGATGAAAAAACTAAGAAATTGTTGAAAAATGATAATTCATATGTTTTTATAATTCTTAAAAGTGGAGAGCTGTACGATTTGGTAATAGCTAAAGGATCATCTAAATTATTGCTTTCAAGTAATAAGTCTATGGTTTTTAGAAAAAGTGAATATATTGATGATAGAACTGTAGCGATTCACTCGAACAAGGCGTCATATGATATTGATAGAGCTCTTATTGAAAAATTGGTTAAGGGATCTATTCTAGAAGTTTTTCTTTTAGTTATCCTCTATGACAAGGGATAATAAAATATTTATTTCCCCGATTTTTAATAGTTAAAAAGGGGCCCGTAGCTCAGAAGGTTAGAGCACCGGGCTTTTAAGAATCTTAAGATTCGATGAGACCCGGGGGTCGCGGGTTCGAATCCCGCCGGGCCCGTTAAATTTTATGTAATAAAATTTTTATTTTATTTTGCAGATAATAGGGATAGCGGCCGTAGTCTAGCCTGGATTAGGATGGCGGCCTGCCATGCATGATTAGCGGCGCGGATCGCCGCAGAACCCGGGTTCGAATCCCGGCGGCCGCATCATAAACTTAAAATATAAATTTTATATAGTTGTAAAAGGTTTTGATTGAGGATTTATATGTTTATGGTGGGACTGTTTGGTTAGAAAAGTTAATATTCTCAAACATGAGTTAGTCCCTGAAGCAAGGTTACTAACAAAGGAGGAAGTAAAAGAAATTTTTAGGAGAATGGAGATTAGGATAAGTGAGATTCCTTGGATTTTTGCTTCAGATCCTATGGCTAAAGCTCTTGGTGCAAAACCTGGGGACGTAATAATGATAATTAGAAAAAGTAAAACGTCTGGTAAATCTGTCGCTTTTAGGTTTGTTATGCCTGGATAGGTGAGAGTATGGGTAATGGGTCATTTCATAAAGATTTTGGTTGGGTTCTAGTAAATGCTTTTATTAGAGAAAAAGGTCTTGTTCGACAGCATTTGGATTCATACAATAATTTTATTGACAATGTTTTACAGGAGATTGTTGATGAGGTAGGTATTGTTGAGACTGAGATTCCTGGTGTAAAGGTAAGGCTTGGAAGTATAGAGGTTGGAGAACCTAAGATTCGGGAAGCGGATGGCTCCGAAAGTGCTGTAACACCGATGATTGCTCGTTTAAGAGACTTGACTTATTCTGCTCCTATCTATTTAGAAATGTCATTGATTGTAGATGATGAAGAAAGAGAAACTACACGTGTATATATTGGTGAGATGCCAATAATGGTAAGGTCATCTAAATGCATTTTATCTAAAGTAAATAGAAGTAAACTCATTAAAATGGGCGAGGATCCAGAAGATCCAGGAGGATACTTTATCGTTAATGGTTCTGAAAGGGTTTTAATAACACAAGAGGATTTAGCTGTTAATAGGGTTTTAGTTGATACTGGAGGTACAGGGTCTTCTGTTACGCATACTGCAAAGGTTTTTTCATCTACAGCTGCATATAGAATTCCTGTAACTGTTGAAAGAACTAAAGATGGTATGTTGCATGTTACTATTCCATCAATACCCTCTAAGATACCATTAATTGTTATGATGAGGGCTTTAGGTTTAGAATCGGATAAAGAGATCGTTAATGCGATAAGCGATAATGATGAGGTTATTGATGAACTTGTTCCCTCTTTATTAGAACAATCTAAGATTGCAAGTACTGTTGAAGAGGCGTTAGATTATATTGGATCTAGGGTTGCTATAGGTCAGCCAAGGAGGATAAGGATAGAAAGAGCTAAACAGATTTTAGATAACTTCTTTTTGCCTCATATAGGTAATAAACCAGAGAATAGAAGGGATAAAGCATATTTTATAGGTCAAATGGTTGAAAAATTAATTGAAACTGTTCTCGGATATAGAAAGGTTGATGATAAGGATCACTATGCTAATAAGAGGCTTAAGCTTGCTGGAGATTTAATGGCAATGATATTTAGACAGGCTTTTAGGCAGTTTGTGAAAGATCTACGTTATCAGCTCGAAAGATATAGAAGTAGAAGTCGTGATGTTAACTTAGTTACTCTGGCTAGAGCCGATGTTATTACTGATAAAATTAGACATGCTGTGGCTACTGGTAACTGGGTTGGTGGTAGAACGGGTGTTAGTCAGATACTTGATAGGACAAATTTCTTATCTACATTGAGTCATTTGAGAAGAGTTGTTTCTCCTTTAAGTAGAACACAGCCACATTTTGAGGCTAGGGAACTACATCCAACTCAGTGGGGTAGACTTTGTCCGGTAGAGAGCCCTGAAGGACAGAATTGTGGTTTGGTAAAGAATTTGGCGCTTTTGGCTACATTATCTATAGGTATTGATGAGAGAGAGATTTATGATTTACTTATATATCGTTTAGGTGTAATACCGATATGGGAAGCAAGAGATAAGGGTATCAAAGGAAGTAAGGTTTACTTAAATGGCAGGCTTATAGGAGTTCATGAGAACGGTGAAAAGCTTGTAAAGACTGTCAGAAACATGCGTAGACAGAACAAGATACATCACGAGGTAAATATAGCTCATTATAAGAGTGATTATCTTGATGAAATTTATGTTAATTGTGATGCTGGACGTGTGAGAAGACCTCTACTAATAGTCGAAAATGGGGAGCTTAAATTAAAACCTGTTCATATAGATAAGATTAGGAGAGGTGAATGGACCTGGAGTGACTTAATTGAAAGAGGTATAATTGAATATCTAGATGCAGAAGAAGAGGAGAATGCCTATATTGCTGAGGATATATATCATGTAACAAGTGAACATTCACATGCTGAAATTACACCGGCTGCCATTTTAGGAATTGTGGCATCAATTATACCATATCCTGAATATAATCAATCTCCTCGAAATTCATATGAAGCAGCTATGGCTAAGCAGTCTTTAGGTATTTCAACTCTTAACTTTAGGCATAGACTTGATCCTCGAATGCATCTATTACATTATCCTCAGAAACCACTTGTTAAAACAAAGATTTTTGATCTAATAAATCTAGATAATCGTCCAGCTGGACAAAATTTTATCGTGGCTTTAATAACTGGAGGAGGGTACAATATTCAGGATGCTATCGTCTTTAATAAGGCGTCAATAGAGAGAGGTTTAGCAAGATCTACATTCTTTAGAACATATGAAGCAGAGGAAAGAAAATATCCGGGTGGACAAGAGGATAGAATAGAAGTTCCAAGTGACGAGGTCTTAGACTATAGATCCCAGGAAGCATATACTAATTTGGATGTAATAGATGGTATAGCTTTCCCGGAGGCTGAGGTTAGAGGCGGAGACGTGATAATTGGTCGGACCAGTCCTCCTAGATTCTTTAGCAGCATGTTTGAAGTGCGAACTGGAACAAGGCGTAAAGATACATCTATTAGTTTGCGACATGGTGAAAAGGGCATAGTTGACAGGGTTATTATTACTGAGTCATTAGAAGGAAATAAGCTTGTAAGAGTCAGGGTGAGAGATTTAAGGATTCCTGAACTTGGTGATAAATTTGCCTCAAGGCATGGACAAAAAGGTGTTATTGGTATGATTATGCCTCAGGAAGATATGCCGTTTACTGAAGATGGTATAGTTCCGGATGTTTTAATAAATCCACATTCAATACCTTCAAGAATGACTGTTGGACAATTATTGGAGTCATTGGCTGGTAAAGTAGCTGCTTTAAGCGGAGAGTTTATAAATGCAACAGCATTTGAAGGCACTCCTGAGGAAGTACTGAGAAAGGCTTTGTTAAAACTTGGTTTTAGAAGTGATGGTAAAGAAGTCCTGTATAATGGTATAACTGGAGAGAAGTTAGAGGCTGAGATATTTATTGGAGTTGTTTATTATCAGAAGCTTCATCATATGGTCTCGGATAAAATGCATGCAAGAGCTCGTGGTAGGGTTCAAATTTTGACAAGGCAACCAACTGAGGGAAGGGCACGTGAAGGAGGTTTAAGATTTGGAGAGATGGAGAAGGATTGTCTTGTTGGTCATGGTGCGGCGCTTTTATTAAAGGAGAGGTTAATTGAGGGATCTGATAAAACTACTATATATGTATGTGAAAATTGTGGTTTTATAGGATGGGTTGATGCTAGGAGGAATCAGTATGTATGTCCAATTTGTAAAGAGAAGGGTTCTCTTAAGCCTGTCTCTGTGTCTTATGCATTTAAACTCTTATTACAGGAGTTGATAGGTTTGGGTATTGCTCCGCGTTTAGTTATAAAAGATAAGGTAGAGGTGTGATGGATGAGTATGGTTTATAATGATGCTAAGGAAGAAAAAATTATTGGAGCTATAAAATTTGGTTTACTTTCACCGGATATGATTAGGAAACTTTCTGTCACCGCTATAGTTATTCCTGAAACATATGACGAGGAAGGAATGCCTATTCGTGGAGGATTAATGGATAGAAGATTAGGTACTGTGGAGCCTGGTGTTAGATGTGAGACATGCGGGAATTCTCCAGGGTCTTGTCCGGGTCATTTTGGTCATATTGAGTTAGCTAGACCGGTTGTTCATCCAGAGTTTGCAAAGAATATTCATACGCTTCTAAGAGCTACATGTAGATCATGTGGCAGACTTCTATTGCCTGAAGATGAGATAGAGAAGGCTAGAGCTAAGATTAAACAGTATGAAAAACATTGGACTACTTTAAAGCATAGATATGTTGAAAGTATTGCTAAAAAGGCTATGAAAAGTACTTCGTGTCCTCATTGTGGTGCTCCTCAGTTTAAAATAAAGTTTGAGAAACCTTATACTTTTTATGAAGAGAGGGATGGTGTTTCTTCTAAATTACGTCCTAACGAGATACGTGAAAGGTTAGAAAGGATTACGGATAGTGATCTAGAAGTTCTTGGTATAGATCCTAAAGAGGCTAGACCTGAATGGATGGTTTTAACTGTGTTGCCTGTTGTTCCAATAACTGTTAGGCCTTCTATAACATTAGAAACTGGTATGAGATCTGAGGATGATCTTACACATAAGTTAGTCGATATTCTAAGGATTAATCAAAGATTGAAGGAAAGTATAGAGGTGGGTGCTCCACCTTTAATAATTGATGATTTATGGGAGCTTTTACAATATCATGTTGCTACGTATTTTGATAATGAGTTGCCAGGCATACCTCCTGCTAGACATAGGTCTGGAAGACCACTGAGAACTCTGGCTCAGAGACTTAAAGGTAAAGAGGGTAGATTTAGAGGTAGTCTTGCGGGTAAACGTGTAGATTTTTCAGCTAGGACTGTGATTTCTCCAGATCCCAACATTAGTATTAATGAGGTAGGTGTTCCCGTAGAAATAGCTAAGGTACTTGTCATTCCAGAGAAGGTAACTGAATGGAATGTCGAAGAACTTAGAAAGCTTGTGCGCAATGGCCCGTTTGTTCATCCTGGTGCTAATTACGTTATTAGGCCAGACGGTGGGAGAGTTGATTTAAGATATGTTAAAGATAGAGACGCTATAGCTGAGGCATTGATGCCCGGCTATATCGTTGAAAGACATTTAAAGGATGGAGATATTGTGTTATTTAATCGTCAGCCCTCTCTTCATCGTATGTCCATAATGGCTCATAAGGTAAAGGTTTTACCATATAAAACATTTAGATTAAATCTACTTGTTTGTACTCCTTATAACGCCGATTTTGATGGAGACGAGATGAATCTACATGTTCCTCAAACTGAGGAAGCTAGAGCTGAGGCTAGAGCCTTGATGCTTGTACAGGAACAGATTCTTTCTCCAAGATATGGTGGACCTATAATAGGAGCTATCCATGACTATATAACTGGTGCGTATCTGCTTACTAGAAAAGACACATTGTTGGATAAGAATATTGCTTCTCGACTAGCTTATCTTGCTGGATATAAAGGAGAGCTTCCAGAGCCGGCAGTATTAAAGCCAAATAAATATTGGACAGGAAAACAATTAGTTAGTATATTCTTACCGAAGGATTTAGATTATATAGGTAAGGCTGCTGTCGCTGGGTCAGGAGGTATATGTAATGAAGAAGAATGTGAAAATGATGGGTATGTTCTAGTATGGAATGGTGAGCTTCTTATAGGTGTACTTGATAAAAATTCTATAGTTGCTCAAAGACCTGAGACATTGCTTCATGAGATTGTCAAAGAATATGGTTCTGATAAAGCTAGAGAGATCATGGATGGTATGTTTAAGATGTTTGTAGAATATCTTGATTTACATGGATTTACTATTGGTCTAGATACTATGGATATACCAAGGGATGCATTAAAAGACATTAGAGAGGTTTTGGAAGAGGGTGAAAGAGAGGTATACGAACTTATTGAGAAGATGAAAAGCGGTCAGTTAACAGCGTTACCGGGTAAGACTCTTGAGGAGTCGTTAGAGGCAAAGATTATGGAGACTTTGTCTAGGGCTAGAGATAAAGCTGGTGAGATTGCTAGTAGATATTTAGGTATGTCTAATCATGCTGTAATAATGGCTAGAACTGGAGCTAGAGCAAACATGTTAAATATAACTCAAATGGCTGCGGTCTTAGGACAGCAGGCGGTCAGGGGAGAACGTGTAAAAAGAGGTTATACAAATAGGACATTGCCTCACTTTAAACCAGGAGATCTAGGTCCAAGAGCTCGTGGATTTGTTAGTAGTAATTTTAAAAATGGTTTAACGCCCACAGAATTCTTCTTCCATGCTATGGCTGGACGTGAAGGACTTGTTGATACAGCTGTTCGAACGGCACAAAGTGGATACATGTATAGGAGGCTTGCTAACGCTTTACAAGATTTTTATGTGGCATATGATGGAAGTGTAAGGTCCTCTGAGGTATTTGTTATTCAGCCAAGATATGGTGAGGACGGTATAGATCCTTCTAAGAGTGATCATGGCAAGGCTGTAAATATTGATAAGGTCGTTAAGAAGATTCTCGCTAAGAGGGGTATGAGGTGATAATGTTTGCCTAGAAAAAAAGCTAAGAAAACTACTAGATCTAAAAAAAGAGCATCTCGGAGGAAGAAGAAAACTGTCAAGGCTGTAAAGGAAGAAAAGAGGATATCGAGAGGGATTTCTTATGAAGAGGCTTTTGCGTTAGTCGAAAGATATTCATATATTTTGCCTCAGAATCTACGAGAAGAACTTATTAGTAAAATAATTGAGAATGAAATGAATCTTGAGGAAGCAACTGAATTACTTAATGAAGTTGTTAGGAGGTATCAGAATTCGCTTGTAGATCCAGGTGAGGCTGTTGGAATGGTGGCTGCTCAATCGGTAGGTGAGCCGAGTACTCAAATGACGCTTAGGACTTTTCACTTTGCTGGTGTAAGAGAGTTTAATGTTACTCTTGGATTGCCTAGACTTATAGAGATTGTTGATGCTCGTAGAGTCCCCTCTACACCTATAATGCATATTTATCTTGAGGATGATGTAAAAAATGACAAGGATAAAGTTTTAGATATAGCTAGGAAAATTGAGTTAACTACTGTTGAAAATATAGCTAAAGATGTGACATTAGATTATCTAGAGTCTTCGATTATAATTGACTTAGATCCAGAAATGTTAGAAAATAGGGGTGTAACGGTAGAAGATGTATTAAAGATGCTTAATAGGATAAAAGGAAAAAAGGGTAGAATAGAGAGACAGGGTGATTACACTATTGTATTTTATACGGGTATAGATGATATTTCAAGGCTTAGAAGAATGTTTGATAGGGTTCTTGGATTAAGACTGAAGGGGATAAAAGGAATAAATCATACTATTATTAGGTATGACGAAGAAAATAAGGAATATATGATTATAGCTGAAGGTTCAAATCTTGCAGCTGTTTTACAGGTTGAAGGTGTAGATATAAGGAGAACGAGAACAAATAATATAAGTGAAATATTAGAGGTTCTGGGTATAGAAGCTACACGTACAGCGATAATAGAAGAGATGAGTAATGTTTTAAGCGAACAAGGATTAGATGTAGATATTAGACATATTATGTTAATAGCTGATGCTATGACTCTTACTGGGAGACTTAGACAGGTTGGTCGTCATGGTGTGGCTGGAGAAAAAGCAAGCGTACTTGCTAGAGCAGCTTTTGAAGTAACTGTTAAACACTTAACAGATGCTGCTATGAGGGGAGAGGTTGATGATCTTCGTGGAGTTACAGAAAATGTTATTATTGGCTCAAGGCCTATACCTCTTGGTACTGGTATCGTAAAGTTATTAATGAAGTATGGTTTTAATCCTAAAGAACAATAATTGATGTCTATGTAAGATTGAGGTGATAATATGGTTGACTTTGTTAGAGAACTACAAACATCGATAAAATCAGGCAAAGTAATATTGGGTTCTAAGGAAGTTATTAAAGCATTGTTGAATGGTAAGCCTAAGATGATAATTGTTGCAGCTAATGCTCCAAGAAATGTAAGGAGTGATATTGAGCATTTTAGTAAGTTTGCGAATATTCCTGTATATGTATTTCCTGGTACTAGTTGGGATCTGGGGGCTATTTGTAATAAACCTTTTATGGTTTCGTCAATTGCTATTGTTGATCCAGGAGAGTCGAATATTCTCGATCTAGTTAAAGGTGAATAAATTGCCTAACGTGAAAATAACAGATGTTGAAATGAAATATATTTCTTTACTTGAAAGTATTACAGGGACGGCTGTACTAGACTGTGTTATAGATGATGCCAATGATAGAGTAATATTCTTAGTCAAGAAAGGACAGGTTGGTTTGGCTGTAGGCAGAAATGGAGTAAATATTAGACGTCTTAGAAAGCTTTTAGGGAAAGATATAGAGATAGTAGAATTTGCTGATACTCTCGAGGAGTTGATTAAAAATAGTTTGTTTCCCGCAAAGGTGGTTTCTATCCAAGTAAGGACTGATTCAAAGGGAAGGAAAACTGTTGTAGCTGCTGTTCCAGCTAATCAGAAGGGTATAGCAATAGGGAAGGGAGGTAAAAATATAGCTAGAGCTAAGCTTTTGGCCAAGAGATATTTTGATGTAGATAGTGTGATTGTGCAATGAAAATTTTTAACAAAAACCTTAAAAATGATTGTGTAAACCGATAAGAAAGAAATGGGTGATGTATTATGCCAGGATCGAAGTCTCCCAAAGGTATGTTTGCTGCAAGAAAAATGGTAAGGAAGCGTAAAAAGTTTAGATGGAGTGATATCTATTATAAGAGGAGAATGCATCAGCTTGTTAAAAAGTATGATCCTCTAGAAGGAGCTCCAATGGGTAGAGGAATAGTGCTTGAAAAAGTTGGTATTGAGTCACGGCAACCTAATTCTGCTGTTAGAAAATGTGTGAGAGTACAATTAATAAAGAATGGTAAAATAGTAACAGCCTTTTTGCCAGGTGATGGATCACTTAATTTTGTTAATGAGCATGATGAAGTAATCATAGAACGTATAGGAGGTCCAGAGGGAAGAGCTTATGGAGATCTTCCCGGAGTACGATTTAAGGTTATAAAAGTAAACGGTGTTTCTCTTAAAGAAATTCTACTTGGTAGAAAGCAAAAGCCAGTTCGTTAGTTTCCTGTATTTAAGGAAATATTAAAATTAATAGAGTTTTGAATATTTATTATTGGTTTTTCTTATGTATCTAGGTAAAGTAGGTCATGATGTTTTAAAGAATATTTTTAGGAAGCTGAATAATGAGTTTATTTTAGATTCAAATATTCTCAGATGGAATTATGGCGAAGATTTAATTATTTCTACTAATCCAGCACTAGGGGTTCCTCTGGAAACTTTGGGTTTTTTTGCTTTTCATTATAGTGTATCAAATATTGTCGTTTCTATGGGGAAGCCTGTTTACATTATTGATAGCATTATTTTACCTCCAAATACAAATGAGGATATTATTGAAAAAATTTTAGAAGGTATACGAATAGAATGTAAAAAATATGATGTTAAAATTATAGGTGGGCATACAGGTTTCTATTACGGTGTTGAGATTCCAGTAATTAATGTTACTGCTATAGGTGTAAAAATTAGAGAGGCTAGGCGACCAAAGATAGGTGATTGTTTAGTACTCATGGGTGAGTATGGGGAAGAGAGTCTCTGGCTAGGTAGTTTAAATGGATTAGTCGATGAGAAATATTTAGATATATGGCGTAAATTAACTCCTATTCCTAAAGCATTATTTGCATTGTCACGAGATGAAGTTAAAGTTATGCATGATGTTTCTGAGGGTGGATTAGCTAGAGGATTACTGGATATTGTAGAAAAATTTGGTTTAGGAATTAAGGCTGATATTAAACATCTTAGAATTAACAAGGATTTATTAAGGATGGTGAAAATAAATGAGTTGTATTCAATTCCTAATTTTGGTTTATTAATACTTGTTGTTGAGAAGTCTTCTTGTGAAAGATTTATTGATGAGTGTAGAAAAAAAGGTTTTAATTGTCATATTTTGGGTACATTTGTGAATGATAGACGTTTAATCATTGATGATGTTGTTATTGAAAAAGTTTCTCGAACTTCTCTTGATTATTTATATGGTTATATTGATTCACTGGACCCTATAGTCAATACGCTTAATAGGGTTTTAAAAGAGTTAGAAAATCATCGTGAGATTACTAATCTTATACCTGAAGTTGGGTTGAATATGGTTTATGGTAAAAAAACAATAGGTTCTGTTAAAGATATTGCAGGTCTAAGTGGTAGGGTGATAAAAAGTTTAGGGAGACCTAAGATATGTGGTAAAGTTGTATATGGAGGGTCACGGCACCTAGCTTTAGTATTATATAAAGCTCATAAATTTGATAGAAATGTAAGGGCTGGAGTGAATATAAGAGGCGATGAACATATATTTGAGAAATTGAAAGATATGGGGCTTAGTATAAAAAGAATAAAAGGATATGAAGAAGCTATCTGTCCAATTGCTGATTTCATCGAAAAAGAACATCATGTTTATAATGCATATTATCATGTTGGTGGTTTTGGTGTTGAATCTTCGATAGTTATTCTTGGTAAAAATCCAGAAGAGTTACTGAATATAATGGTAAAGGTATCGAAATATGTCTAGAAAGATTATTGATATCTTTAACAGATATGCTGAATATTATGATGATTGGTATAAACAGCCACTAGGACAATATGTAGTAGCTGTTGAATCTATGGCATTGTCTCGTTTAATACCTAAAGAAGGAAGAGGTGTTGAACTTGGATGTGGTACGGGAGTTTTTGCTAAGGAAGTTTATCGGATTGATAACATAAAAGATATTCTATGTTTGGATCCAGCCTATAATATGTTGAAGAGAGCACGTATGAGGGGTCTAGACAGTGTATGTAGTGTTATTAAATATGCTCCTTTTAGGAATGAAATATTTGACTTTGTTTTCATGGTAACTGTTGTAGAATTCTTAGATCAACCTTTGGATGATTTAATATCTATTAGATCTTTTCTCAAGAAAAATGGATGGCTTATTATTATGTTTATCAACAGAGATAGTAGTTGGGGAAAATTTTATATAGATTTGGCTAAAAAGGGTGAGCCTATACTTAGCTTAGCAAAAATTTACAGTTTTGATGAGATTAAAACATTATTGGAAAAAGCTGGTTTTGTTATACATGATATGGTTGGTGTTTTGGATTTTGCACCGACAGATAATCCTCCTTTGAAACCTTATATAGTTACGGATAGAGTTGATAGATGTGGAGCAATTTTTGTTAAAGCACAGATGTTACCGATAGAATAATATATATATTCATTTTCTAAAATCATCTAGAAAGTTATAATGAAGTGATTAACGTGGATCCATCTATAAAGATTTTAAAGAAGGAAGGTGAGGATATCGAATTCCTACTTGAAAATGTAACTCCAGCTTTTGCTAATTCATTTAGAAGAGCTTTGCTTAGCGAGGTACCAATACTTGCGATAGATGAAGTAGTATTTTTAGAGAATACTTCTGTGTTATTTGATGAAGTTATAGCTCATCGGTTAGGAATGATTCCGTTGAAAATAGATCCTAAAATATATGAGGTGTTAAAAGAATGTTATTTTGAAGGTAAACGTGATGACTGTGTAATGCTTTTTACTTTAGAGGTTGAGGCTGTTGATAGGCCTATAACTGTTACATCAGGTCAGTTAAAGTTCCAAGGGTCTTTGTCTCAGTTTCCGGTCAATATTGATTTTACTATTGAACCTGTATCAAAGAATATTCCTATTGTAAAGCTTGAACGGGGGCAGAAAATAGTTTTAGAGGCATATGCTAAAATGGGTGTAGGGAGAGAGCATGCAAAATGGCAACCTGTTACTTCTCCAGGTTATAAGTATATGCCAATAATTGAGATACTAAAAGAAGAGTGTAAAAATAATGAATGTCAAAGATGTGTTGAGGTGTGTCCAAGGAACGTATTGGCTATAACTAATGGTAAAATTACTGTTACCGATCTTTATCAATGTTCACTTTGTAGGGCTTGTGAAGAAGAATGTCCAGATATTATAAGGATAAAATGGGATTCTTCTAAATTTATATTCAAAATATCTAATTTAGGTGTTCTTCCAATTGAAATGATTTTGGACACTGCACTTGAGGTTTTAACGGTTAAATCTCATAGCTTTGTTAGGGAATTAGAAAAATTAATTTCTGGGTAATTTTTTAATAATTGCCAGATATGTTAGTGTGGGATTATTATGAAACGAACGGGGTCAACAAACATACATTTAAGGAGGATGATAAGTGAGTTAAAGAAAGCGGCTGTTAAAAATGAGGCAAATATATGGAGAAGGGTAGCTGAAATACTTGAAAAACCTAGCAGGCAACGGGTAAGAGTGAATCTGAGTAGGATTAATAGATATACCAAGGAAGGGGACATAGTTATAGTGCCTGGCAAGGTTTTGGGTTCTGGCACTCTCGATCATTCAGTTACTGTTGCTGCGTGGAATTTTTCGGAAAATGCATATAAGAAAATAAGTAAGATTGGTAAAGTTATCACTATTAAGAAACTTTTAGAGGAAAATCCTAAAGGTAGTGGGGTGAAAATAATTGTCTAATACATCGGTTAATGCTAAGAATATCACTATAATAGATGTTGATGGAGCTGTGATGGGTAGAGCTGCCAGTATCATTGCTAAAAGACTTCTTAAAGGTGAGGAAATAATAGTTGTTAATGCGGAGAAAGTTATAATCTCAGGTAAGCCGGAAAGAGTTAAGGAGAAATATCGTAAAAAGATAACTGAGTGGGTATCATATTATAACCCTAAGAAAAATAGTCCGAAGTTTAAACGAAGACCCGATCTTTTCTTTAAGAGAGTTGTTAGAGGTATGCTTCCTTGGAAGACATCAAGAGGTAGGCAAGCGTATAAACGGTTAAGGGTCTATATAGGGATTCCCGAAGATATTAAAATGGATATGATTGAAAAGATTCCTGAAGCAAAACTTAAAAATAATAAGATTCCTTTTGTAACGTTAGGCGAGTTATATAGGTTACTTGGAGGAAAGGTGATTGAATGAAAGTTATAGTGGCATCTGCTAGGAGGAAAATGGCTCGGGCTCGCGTTGTGATACGGGAAGGTAAAGGAAGAATTTTGATCAATGGTATGCCTCTGGAAATAATTGAGCCTGAGATTGTTAGACTAAAGATTTTTGAGCCTATATTCCTTGCTGGTGAAGAGATAATATCAAAGATTGACATTATTGGAAGGTCATATGGTGGTGGTGTAATGGGTCAGGCGTCTGCCTTAAGAACAGCAATCGCGAGAGCCTTAGTCGAATGGACGGGGTCAGAAGAGCTAAAGGAATTATTTTATCGTTATGATAGACATTTACTTATTGAAGATCCTAGACAGACAGAGCCTAAAAAGCCTCGTGGAAGGTCTGCTAGAGCAAAAAGACAAAAAAGCTATAGATAGTTGAGATTATAAAAACTTATAATACCTTGTTTAGAAAATATGAAGTGGTGTTTCAAGTTATGGCGTCTAATGAATATGACGAATCGAACATAGATAAAGGAGAAATTGAAGGAGAACAGGAACTTCAATTGTTAATTCCATTGGAGCAATATTTAGCTGCTGGAGCTAGAATAGGTACAAGAATGAAGAGTAAATTTATGGAGCGCTTTATTTATAGCGTTAGGCCAGACGGATTATACCTGCTTGATGTAAGGAAAACTGATGAAAGAATAAGGATTGCTGCAAAATTTATTGCGCAATATGAGCCTTCACGTTTTGTTGTTGTTTCTGCTAGACAATATGGATATAGACCTGTAAGGAAATTTTGTTCATTTATAGGTTGTAAACCTATAGTTGGTCGTTTTCCGCCAGGTACGTTTACTAATCCAATGCTTCGAAACTATATTGATGCAGAGTTATTGATGGTTACTGATCCGAGAGTTGATTCCCAAGCTGTTGATGAAGCTGCTAAAGTAGGTATTCCTGTTATTGCATTATGTGATACTGATAGTCCGATAAGTTTTATTGATTTCATTATACCTATAAATAATAAGGGTAGAAAGTCTTTGGCACTTGTATACTGGCTTCTAGCTAGAGAAGTTTTAAGGGTTAGAGGTGAACTTCCTCCGGATGGAGAGCTACCTATACCGCCCAGTGATTTTGAAGCAAAGGTATTAGCGACAGGAGAAATAGTGTGAGTTATTTAAATACACTTTAAATATTCTTGTAGAATATTTTAATTATGTATACTAGTATAAGAAAGCCCTTTGTTGCTGGTCAGTTTTATCCTTCTGATCATGATGATCTCTTAGATGAAATAAAGAGACAATTTTTGAGTAAACTTGGTCCGGGAAAATTACCTGAATCAAAGGAAAGTTTTACAGGTAAATTAGTTGGTATAGTTGCCCCACATGCAGGATATATTTATTCTGGCCCAATAGCTGCTCATGGTTATTATGAAATGGCATTATCTGGAAAACCAGATCTTGTTTTTATTCTTGGTCCGAATCATCACGCTTTTGGTGATCCTATTGCATTATCTTCATATGATGCATGGGAGACTCCATTAGGAACTGTGAAAATTGATAAAAATATTTCGAAAGAAATCATTCAGCGATCAGGCATAGTGTCAATTGATGATAGAGCACACATGTATGAGCATTCAATTGAAGTGCAGATACCGTTTTTACAGTTTATATTTGGTTCAAATATATCTATTGTACCTGTATCGATGCTTTTGCAAAATCCTGAGTCATCTAAGATACTTGGGGAAGCAATAGCTTCAATAATTTTAGAGCATAGGTTAAAAGCATATGTTGTGGCTAGTAGCGATTTTTCTCATTATGTTGAGTCAAGAATCGCTAAGAAAAAAGATTATTTAGCTATATCGAAAATATTGGATCTAGATTATAAAGGATTATTTGATGTCGTCGTAGAAAATGATATAAGTATGTGTGGACCAGGGCCTGTAATGACTTTAATGGTTGTTGCAAAAGAAATAGGTGTAGAAAAAGGTGTTTTATTAAAATATGCGTCGTCTGGGGATGTTACTGGTGATTATTCATCTGTCGTAGCTTATGCAAGCATTGCTTTTTATAAGTAATAATTTTTCAAAGCTTGGGGGTATAAATGATCGAACAGAGGAAAAATGAGCATATTATTTTATCTGTGAAAGAGAATGTTGAATTTGAATATAAGACAACTTTTTTTGAGTATGTTGAATTAGTTCATAATGCTATTCCAGAGATAAATCTTGAAGACGTAGATTTGGTAACAAGTTTTCTAGGATACGGGCTAAGTGCTCCTATTATTATTGCAGGCATGACTGGAGGTACAGATCTAGCATATAGAATTAATAGAGATTTAGCAAAGGTAGCGGAAGAAATAGGAATAGGAATAGGTGTCGGTAGCCAACGTATAGCTCTTGAAAAATCTGATGCGGCTAAAAGTTTTTCTATAGTTAGGAAAATAGCAAAAAATGTTCCAGTAATAGGTAACATTGGTGCCAGTCAACTTGTGAAGGGGCTTTCACTAGATGACTTTGATAAGTTAGGCGAAATGGTTAAAGCTGATGCTATAGCAATTCATTTAAATCCTTTACAAGAGGCTGTTCAAGTTGAAGGAGAACCCGATTATAGTGGAATACTTGAGAAAATCGAGTATTTTGTCAAGAACTCCAGTTACCCCATTATAATTAAAGAAACTGGAGCTGGTATATCTCGTGAAGTAGCCGAAAAATTGGTTGAGGTGGGTGTAAATATTATCGATGTAGGGGGGTCAGGAGGTACATCTTTTTCAAAGATTGAGGCTTTAAGGACTAAAGATACGTTTTCAAAAAGGATAGCTATGGATTTTGCAGAATGGGGTATTCCAACGGCTATAAGTATCTTGGAAACAAGAAGTGTCTCAGATAGGTTAACAATAATTTCTACTGGTGGTATAAGAGATGGAATAAGTATGGCTAAGGCTTTAAGGTTAGGAGCTAATATCTGTGGTATTGCTCTTCCAATGATTAGAGCTGTATATAATGGAGGTTATGAAGAGGCTTTGGAGGTCATGAAAATATTTATTAGAGAATTAAAAATAGCTATTTTTCTTACGGGAGCAAATAATGTTAAGTGTTTCAAGAAAAAACCAGTGATAATATATGGTCTATTAAGAGAATGGTTAGAACAAAGAAAAATACAGGACTTCTAGACTCTTCTTCCTCTCCTTCCGCCCGGTTTTCTAATAGTATCTGTTGGTAATGGAGTAACGTCTTCTATTCTATCGACCATTAAACCTGCTCTAACTAATGCTCTTATAGCTGGTCCAGCACCTGGTCCCGGTGTTTTAGGGCCATATCCACCAGGAGCTTTTACCTTTACATGTACAACTTTTATACCTTTATCAAGTGCTATTCTTGCTGCTCTTATTGCGGCTTGCATAGCTGCCCAAGGACTTGGTTTGTCTCTGTCAGCTTTTGCAATCATTCCTCCAGAAACTCTTGCAATTGTTTCTGCTCCCGATATATCAGTGATATGTATTATTGTATTATTGTAGCTTGCATAAATCCAGGCTATTCCGACGCTACCTCTCTTTTTATGTTTTTGAGACATTATAATCCCACCTATTTATCAAATATCCTTAAATTAATATTTTATTGTTCTTTTTCTAACTGTTTGATATAAGGAGATAAAGGATAGAATGTAATGGTGTTTTCTTCATCTCTTTTCACTAAGTGTCCAGGGCTTCTGACACGTCTACCATTTATCATTATGTGTCCATGAGTTATTAGTTGTCGTGCATGGAAAAGAGATTTGGCTAATCCTTTTTTATATACGATTGTTTGTAGTCTTCTCTCTAATATTGTTTCAACTGTAAGGCTTAGAACATCATCTAGTGTGCTTTCTTCACTAGGTAAGATACCTAGTGCTACAAGTCTTTTTATTAATGCTTTTTCACGTAATATTCTTTCATTTTCAGGTAAAGCGAGAAGTCTTCTTGCTGAACCTCTTATTCTTTTTAAAAAAGTTCGAGCTATCCATAGCTCTTTTTTATTTCTTAATCCATATTGGCCAATTAGGATTAACTCTTCTTGTAATCTTTCCCTAATCCAAGGATGAGTAGGACCTTCCCATTTTTTACGGGGTTTTTTGGGATCGCCCATATTTGCATCACCTATTTAGATCTTCTCTTTACACCGACAGTGAGACCTAATCTACCAGTAGTTCTTGTACGCTGACCTCTAACTTTAAGTCCATACATATGTCTAATACCCTTCCATGAGCGTATTTTCTTCATGAACTCTATGTCACCACGAACAGCTAGTACAAGATCAGAAGTTACTAGATGTCTATCCATACCAAGAAAAGGATCTTTGCGCCTATTAAGAATCCATGGAGGTAAACCCAGTTTTTCTATATTTTTCAATACTGTATCTAATTTCTTTAGTTCACTTTCACTTAATGATCCTAGTCTTGTATTTGGGGATATACCTAGTTTTCTTAAAACAATATAAGCTGTGTTTATACCTATACCTTTAATTCTTGCTATTGAGTATGCTAAACTTTTTTCGCCGGGTAGGTCTACTCCTGCTAAACGTACAATAGGTTTAAATTCTTCGCTCATACATACAACCCTAATATTAACCTATAGGATTCATTCAGTAAACAATATAAATTTTATTGTTGATTATAAGGGTTAATGCTTTAAATTTATATTTGTCTATGAAATAATTGTTAGTAGCCGGGGTGCCCGAGTGGACTAAGGGGTGGGCCTTGAGAGCCCATGTCCTTTATGGGACGCCCGGGTTCGAATCCCGGCCCCGGCGCCATAATTGGTGGTTATATGGATATCAAGAAAATCAGGTTTTTGCCTCATACAGCTGATGTATTAATAGAAGTTAAAGGTAATACGTTAGAAGAAGTTTTTGAGAATGCTGGACTTGCTATTTTTGAATTAATGACAGATACTAGTAAGGTTGAGAGAAAGGTTTTACGTGATATAAATATTGATGGAATAGATTTATTGTCTTTATTATATAACTGGATAGATAGCTTAATATATTTCTTTGATGCTGAGGCTCTCTTATTTTCAAGTTTTAAAGTTCATAAAATTTGGCAGGAGAATTCTAAGTTTAAGCTTAAGGCTAGTGTATGGGGAGAACAATATAATAGTGAAAAACATGAATCACGAACAGCTGTAAAAGCGGCTACTTATCATCTTATGGAAATAAAAAGAGAGGATCATGGATATGTCGCTAGATTTGTTGTTGATATTTAAATGTTGATTCTTATCTCTTTCAATAAAAGTATTGGTATCGTATATTTTCCAGACTTGTTAAAGGATATTATTTTATGTTTATTAAGAATTTTTAAATCGTAATATACGTTTGATATTGATCGATTAAGTTTTCTAGCAATTTCAGATATATAGAGTTGTTCATTTTTTATTATTTCAATAAGTTCGACTGGTTTAGGTTGCATTAATCTTAGAAAAGTTCTGTATGGGATTTGTTCAATTATTTCAAGATCTGTTTCTCCTTCTTCTTCATATTCGAGATAAGCTTTTTTAACATCTTCTATTGATAGATTTGTATTTTGTAAAAGTTGAGGATTTTTCATAAAAGATAATATCTCATCGAAAAGTATTTTACGCCTAACATATATTTTCATAATTTTTATTTTTTATGATTATATCATAAAAATATTATTAATTATAGAAAACATAATTTCTTTTAGGTGATATATATGTCAATCAAATTAAAAAGAATCGATAAATATGTCTGGGAGATACCTAAAGATTATAAGAGAGGAATGAGAGTTCCTTCACGAATTTTTGCTGATGAAGTTTTATTACAAAAAATGCAATTAGATCTTACCCTTGAACAGATCGCTAATGTGGCAATGTTACCTGGAATATATAAATATTCCATAGTTTTGCCAGATGGGCATCAAGGATATGGTTTTCCAATAGGTGGAGTAGCAGCATTTGATGCAGAAAGAGGTGTCATTAGTCCTGGAGGAGTAGGATACGATATAAATTGTGGTGTTAGGGTTATTAGAACAAATTTGAGAGAGAAGGATATAAAACTTTTTCTCAAAGAGCTTGCTGAAACACTATTTGTATATGTGCCTTCTGGTTTAGGGTCTCGTGGAAAAATAAGGGTTTCGATTGATGAGTTAGATAGGGTTTTAGAGGAAGGAGTATATTGGGCTGTAAGTAAAGGATATGGATGGGAGGAAGATCCTAATTTTATAGAAGAACATGGATCTATGAAGGGAGCAGATGCGAATAAGGTTTCAATTAGAGCTAAGAATAGAGGAAAGAATCAGTTAGGGTCATTGGGTAGTGGTAATCATTTCTTAGAAATACAAAGAGTAGATAAGATATATGATGAGAAAGCGGCTAAAGTTTTGGGCGTTGAAGAAGTAGGACAAATATTAGTAATGATTCATACAGGTAGTAGGGGTTTAGGACATCAGGTATGTAGTGATTATCTTAAAGTTATGGAGGTTGCTGTCAGAAAATATAATATGGTTCTTCCAGATAGAGAACTTGTATCTGTACCTACAACTAGTAGAGAGGCGGAAAGTTATTTTGCTGCTATGAAAGCTGCAGCTAATTTTGCTTGGACAAATAGGCAATTGATAACTCATTGGACTAGACAGGCATTTGAAAGAGTGCTCAGGAAGTCTGCGGATGAACTGGGTATGCATATTATTTATGATGTTGCTCATAATATAGCTAAATTAGAAGAACATAAAGTAGATGGTAAAAATATTAAAGTTTTTGTGCACAGAAAGGGTGCAACTAGAGCTTTTCCTCCATTACATCCGCTTATTCCTCAAAAATATAAGAATGTAGGTCAGCCAGTACTTATTCCTGGTTCTATGGGTACAGCATCATATATATTGCTAGGCACTCCCAAGTCTATGGATATAACTTTTGGATCTGCTCCACATGGCGCTGGAAGATTATTGAGTAGAGCTAGAGCTAAAAGAGAATACAGAGGAAGTGAGATAAGACATTCATTAGAAAGACAAGGTATAGTTGTTAGAGCGGCAAGTCTTGCTGTTGTAGCTGAGGAAGCACCGGGAGCATATAAGGATGTTGATAGAGTGGCAGATGTAGCTGATAATGTTGGCATTGCAAGAAAGATTATTCGGGCTACACCCTTAGCTGTTGTTAAAGGATAAATATATCTATTCTTTTTTCAGTAAAGTTTAAATTCTTGGGCTTAAAAATAAGTTGCAGATGCTTTATGGCCGAGGAAGTGGTTGAGGAAAAGTTAACGACGCTGGATGGAAAGGAAATTAAAGTTTTAAATAAGTGGACAGTATCTGATGTAGAAGTAAGAGATCCTAGTTTAAGGAAATATATAAGTCTGAAACCTGTTTTAGTTCCTCACACTGAGGGTAGACATGAAAAAAGAAGATTTTACAAAGCTAAGGTTCCTGTAGTTGAGAGATTGATAAATCAAATGATGCGTCCTGGAAAGAATGCTGGAAAGAAGATGTTAGCTACCAATATTGTTAAGAGAGCTCTAGAAATAGTTGAGCTTAGAACAAAGAAGAATCCTATACAAGTCCTTATATGGGCTATTGAAAATGCTGCTCCCAGAGAAGATACTACTAGGATAATTTATGGAGGCATTCTTTATCATTTATCAGTTGATGTAGCTCCTCTTAGACGTATAGACTTAGCGTTAAGATTTATTGGAGATGGGGCCCGTCAATGTTCTTTTAATAATCCTAAGACTATTGAAGAATGTTTAGCCGATGAAATTGTTGCGGCTGCATATGGAGATACTGCAAGTTATGCGATTAGAAAGAAAGAAGAGATTGAGAGAATAGCTTACGCTGCTCGTTAATAAACATAAATTGTTTTAGTTAATTTTATAAATAACTAATAAGTAGAGTTGTTTCTTTATTAATTAATTAGGTGTAGATGATATGAGTATTGAGTTATGGGTTGAAAAATATAGACCGCAGTCTTTGGATGATATGGTTGATCAAGAAGAAATAGTTAATCGGTTAAAAGAATTTGTTAGGGATAAAAATTTGCCTCATTTATTATTTGTGGGTCCTCCAGGTACCGGTAAGACAACAGCTGCTTTATGTTTGGCTCATGATCTGTATGGAGAAGTATGGAGAGATAATATACTTGAGTTAAATGCATCTGATGAAAGAGGAATAGATATTATTAGATCAAGAATTAAAGAGTATGCTAGAACTGTCCCTTTAAGTGAGATACCTTTCAAGCTTATCATATTGGATGAAGCAGATAACATGACTGGTGATGCTCAACAAGCTTTAAGAAGGACAATGGAGTTGTATTCAAGAACGGCTCGTTTTATTTTAATTGCAAACTATGGTTCTAAAATTATAGAGCCAATACAATCTAGATGTGCTATTTTTAGATTTCAACCTCTTCCTAAAGAGCATATAATTGAAAGATTAAGATATATAGCTGAGAAAGAGAACGTTCGAGTAACTGAAGATGGTTTAGAGGCTATCTATGAAGAAAGTGAAGGTGATCTTAGAAAAGCTATAAATACACTTCAATCTGCTTCAGCTATAGGAGAAGTTGTAAATGCCGACACAGTTTATAAAGCACTTGGAAAAGTAACACCCGGAGAAGTTAGAGAAATGATTGAAGCAGCAGTGAAAGGTGATTTATTATCAGCTCGTGATAAATTAAGGAGTTTAATGTATTCATATGGTTTATCTGGTGTAGATGTTGTAAAACTTATTCATAGAGAAGTGATATCTGGTAGATCATTTACAGATATTGATAACTATACGAGAGCAACGCTATTAGATTTAGTTGGTGAGGCAAATTATAGGATTGTTGAAGGAGCTGACGATGAAATACAGTTAAATGCTCTTTTAGCAAAGATAGCATTGGTATTTTCTAAAAGGAGCTAGCGATGTCTACGAGAATAATTCCTTGGGTTGAAAAATATAGACCTAAAAGAATAGATGAAGTTATAGGTAATCCGGAGGCTAAGAAAGCCTTTGTGGCTTGGCTGAATAAATGGATGAGGGGAACTCCTAGTAAAAAAGCATTGTTAATGTACGGGCCTCCAGGGATTGGTAAGACTAGTTTAGTATATGCAGCAGCGGCACAATATGATCTTGAGCTTATTGAGGCTAACGCAAGCGATGTTAGAACATCTCAAGCGATTAGAAGAAGAATATTTAGGGCTGTTACTGAGACTTCATTATTCGGCAAACGGGGTAAGATCATATTATTGGATGAAGTAGACGGTATAAGTCCAAAGGAAGATAGAGGAGGTTTACAAACGATCTTGGAACTAATAAGGATTTCTAGGTTTCCTGTAGTTTTGACTGCTAATGATCCCTGGGATCCTAAGTTAAGGCCTTTGAGGGATCAGTGTCAGTTAGTAGAGTTTAGAAAGATAGGTAAAAGGGATATCATAAAAGTTCTTCAAAACATATGTAAAAATGAAAAAATAGAATGTAGCTATCAAGTTTTAAGTGCTATAGCTGATAATGTTAGAGGTGATCTTAGAGCTGCTATAAATGATTTACAGATAATATCGACCGGTAAGTCTTCAATTTCTTTAGAAGATCTTGATATTTTAGGTTATAGAGCTAAGCAACTAAATATGTTTGAGGTTGTAAGGCAAGTATTAACTGCCAGGCGTCCAGAAACAGCACGCATGGTTTTAAGTATGCCATCATTAGATTATGAGATGCTCATGCTATGGTTGAATGAAAACATAATATATCAGTATTGGCCTAGTATCATTGCAATTGCCGATGCTTATGATATGTTGTCTAGAGCAGATGTCTATCTTGGTAGGATTAAAAGAAAACAATACTGGAGTTTATTACCTTATGTTTTGGAACTAATGACCGTAGGAGTTAGTAGTGCACGTGAACGACCACCCTTTAAGTTTGTAAAATATAAGTTTCCAGAAAAACTACGTATGTTATCTAGATCAAGGAATAAAAGGGAAAGAATGAATAGCATTATTAGAAGCATTAGCAAAAACCTTCATATGTCTTCTAGAAAGATTTTGACTGAGGTTATCCCTTATTTAAAAATAATAGGCGATGAAAATCCCTCAATGTTACGTAAAATTCTTAAAAGTATGAATATATCTGAAAGAAGTTTTAGGGAAATATTTTTAACTAACGCCTAGATCTCTTTCAATTTCTTCTTTAAGTAACTTTTCAAGAGTTTGTAAGGGTACAGAAGATATACCTACAAGTGTTGTTTTTCCTCGATAACCACGTTTTGATTTTTCTGCCGAAATAATATCCATATTCTTTAGATGCTGTACATATTCCCATAAAGTTGTATGTCTTCTAGGTTTAATTCCATATTCTTCGCAAAGTTCGTTATATTCAAATTCCAATATACCTAAGGGGACTTTTGTAATGTATTTTTTACGCTGTAGTAGTCTAACGAGCGCTAAAAGTAAGATTTTTTCGTTTAGTTTTAATGCTTTTATCTCTTCCTTAGGAAAAGAGGGTATAACATCATTGTAAGCTTTTCTAACATCTTCTGGAATTATAACTTCTCTATCTTCGAATTCAGCATATTTACCTGCTCTGTGAAGTATTTCAATAGCAAGTCTAGCATCCCCTGTTCCACCTTTATCAAATCCGACCAGTTCTCCAATTAGTTCAATTACTTCATCATTAATAGCTTCCTCGTATATTGCACCCTCTTCTTTTATTCTAGCCCAGAGAATATCGATTATTTGATCCGATGTATATGGTTCAAACCTAATTATATTGTGTGATAAAGTACTTTGTGCACTTTTTTCAAGTGATAAAAGAGAAGAGAGATCTCTAAATATGAAAATTAAACTTATTCTCATCTTCTCTTTGTTAACAATCTCAGAAAGCCTTGTAAGTTCATATATTGCTTCAAAACCTGATGTCCTGGCCAAAAAATCTGCCTCATCTATTGTCGCTATAAGATACTTATCAGAGCTTTCCAGATAGTTCCATAGTAGATATATCAGTTCTTCTCTACTAAAACCTCTTCTAGGTATCGATAATCTAAGCTCGGCAGATATTTTTTGCATTATTGAAAAAAGTGTTCTGTGAGCATGACAGTTTACATGGGCATATCTTATCTCACTTTTTGATTTAGTTCGTGAAAATTCTTCGATCTTTTTTCCAAAGCTTTTAGCTACTACAGTTTTTCCTGTACCTATTCCACCAACTAAGATGACCTTTACAGATATTGATCCGGGATTTAATATGAATTCCTTAAAATATTCTCCGAGTTTGAGCATTTCTTCTTTTCGATGAGGCAACACTTTAGGAATATAATCAAACATTAGTTTACGTTCATCTCGAAATATCTTAGATTTTTTAAACCATATATCTTCAACCCACATATAATCAATACCTAAATATTCCTCTAATATAATAGATTAAGTGTCAGATTTTAGTATTTTTTCCGATACTAAATATTTTTACGGAGATTAATAGTCTATCTTCAAAAACGTCGAAGAAGCATTTTTCTTTGGTATACCTTTTGCAATGTTTTTTAATTTTTTCTTCTATTTTCTTTTTAATTTCATGTCTAACACCAT
>JAGGXB010000050.1 GCA_021163245.1 Thermoproteales archaeon | reverse complement strand
GGTTAATTTTACTTGGTGATTTAATCCGCATTTTTACATATGTACTTGGATTTAATAGTTTTATTTCATTTATCAGAAGCCTATATATAATAGGATATCTTTTAGGTTCTTATGGCTTTTTAATTCATAAATTTTGACATATTTTATAAAATAGAGTAATATTTTTAGGTATAAAATCATAATTTATATATGGCAGGATCACGCACCGACTGCCCCGAAAAGGGGTATAGGATGAAAGTGCGTCCGGATCAATTAGTTTGCTTTTTCTATAAATCTTTATTACTAATATTAATAATAGTTTTTACAATTTAGGATTTTCATTAATTTAAGTTCTGTTCGTTAGAAACTTTAAGGATAAAAAAAATTGACCAGTAAATTTATAGTTTTTTAAGGATTGCCTTAGATTATGCTTAATTATATCGTTAAAAGACTCTTATTAGCCGTTCCAACCTTACTCGGAGTAATAACGTTACTTTTTTTTATTATAAGGCTTGCTCCAGGAGACCCTGTATTATATATTTTAGGAGATATGGCTACGCCTGAGAGAGTCGCAGCCCTACGTAAAGAACTTGGATTAGATAAACCATTGATTGTACAATATATCGACTTTATGTCGAAAGCCCTCAGAGGTGATTTTGGAAAATCATTCAATAATGGAATGCCTGCGATGGAAAGGGTTCTAAGCTCGTTTCCTTATACTCTGGAGTTAGCGATTTTCGGTACCATTATTGCTATTATATTAGGTTTAGGTATTGGTATATTAGCTGCTATTAATAGGAATAGCTGGATCGACTTATTATCGACTACGATAGTTATACTAATAGCATCTATGCCTATATTTTGGTTAGCTATACTTTTAATGGATTTTCTTTCAGTTCAATTAGGAATATTTCCGGTACAAGGTATAGGTGATTTAGAAAATCCGATAAGTGTGCTATGGCATTTATTTCTTCCTGCTATGACACTTGGACTGGGAATGTCAGCAACAATAGCAAGAATGACAAGGTCGTCACTACTAGAGGTTTTGAACGAAGACTTTGTAAGAACGGCTTGGTCTAAAGGAGCAAGCAAATATGTTGTAATATTTAAGCATGCCTTAAGGAATGCATTAATACCAGTCGTTACTATAATTGGTTTAAACTTTGGATATCTTTTGGGAGGTACTGTTTTATTAGAATCTGTTTTTAGTAGACCTGGATTAGGTACTTTGCTTATTGAAGCAGTATATGCAAGAGATTATCCACAGATACAGGCTTCGGTATTTTTCTTTTCTCTTGTATTTATTATTGTTAATATAGGTGTAGATATTCTTTACTCATTTCTTGATCCAAGAATTAAGTTAAGGTGATACTTATGTCTAGTCAGGTTGTGGTTGAGAAATACGAACAGATAGAAGAGAAAGAGATTGAACAAGAAATAAAAAGGGAATTTATAAAAGAACTAAGCGAAAGTAAATATTTCTTATTTGGTGGAACAATATTTTTTGTCGTTATAACAATGGCTATTTTAGCTCCTTTTATTTCTCCTTATGATCCAATAGCTCAAAATATGAGGGAAACACTACAACCTCCTTCTGCAAAACATTTTCTAGGAACAGATCCCTTTGGAAGAGATGTTTTAAGCAGGATAATATGGGGTTCAAGAATATCTCTTATTGTAGGTATTTTTTCGGTATTTTTCGCAATTGTAATTGGTGTACCTTTGGGTGTTATAGCTGGGTATTTTAGAGGAAAAGTGGATATGATTATATCAAGAATATTGGATGTCATGTTATCATTTCCCGGAATAATCTTAGCTATAGTTATTATGGCTGTCCTAGGCCAATCCCTTAACAACGTTATTTTAGCTGTTAGTATCTCAATGGTTCCAAGATTTGCAAGATTAGCTAGAGGTCAAACTCTAAGCATTCGTGAAAAAGAATTTGTTTTGGCGGCTGTCTCCCTAGGTGCAAGTCATTTCTCTATAATAAAAAATCACATACTTCCAAATATTCTAACACCAATAATAGTACAATCGACTTTATCTTTAGGAAGTGCTATAATCGTGGAAGCTAGCTTAAGCTTTCTAGGATTAGGGGTACAACCTCCTACACCTACTTGGGGAGCTATGCTTAATTTAGGTAGACAGTATTTATTTACTGCTCCATGGATGGCTTATTCAGCTGGCCTTTTTATAACATTAACTGTTCTTGGGTTTAATCTTCTTGGTGATGGACTTAGGGATGTATTAGACCCTAAGATGAGGCGAACGTGATATGGGTACGTTATTAGAAGTACGTAATTTAAAAACATATTTTCATACAAGAAAAGGTATTATACATGCAGTAGATGATGTATCATTTACTATAAAGGAAGGCGAAGTCTTTGGGCTGGTTGGTGAATCAGGTTGTGGAAAGAGCATGACAGCTTTATCTATATTAAGACTCGTTCCATTTCCAGGAAAGATAGTTGGAGGTGAGATTCTTTTTCGTGGCAAGGATTTATTAAAAATGGACGAAGAAGAGATACGTAAGATAAGGGGAAGGAAGATATCCATGATTTTTCAAGATCCAAACACTTCTCTTAATCCTGTATTCAAAGTCGGTGATCAGGTTGATGAGATACAATATATACATTTTCCTCAAAAAGCCTTAAAAGAGATAAAAGAAAATACTATTCGATTATTTAAAAAAGTTGGTATCGCTAAAGCTAGAATTAGGAGAGATGAGTATCCACATGAATTTAGTGGAGGTATGAAACAAAGAACTATGGTTTCTATGAGTATTGCTAATATACCCGATTTGCTTATAGCTGATGAACCGACTACTGCACTAGATGTAACTGTTCAAGCACGTCTGATAAGATTACTTCTAAAGCTTAAAGAAGAATATAATCTCTCAATCCTGCTTATAACCCATAATCTTGGGCTTGTAGCCGAGACATGTGATAGAGTTGCAGTAATGTATTCTGGAAAGATAATAGAAGAGTCAGATGTATATGAGTTATTTGACAATCCATTACATCCTTATACTAAGGGATTGTTAAATTGTATTCCAAGGGTGGATAGAGATATAGATTATTTACAAGCAATCAAGGGATATGTTCCCGAAAACTATGGAGGATGGAATAAATGTATGTTTTTCGATAGATGCGATTTTGCTTTTGATAGATGTAAGTTATCTGTTCCAAATTTAAAGAGAATTAGGAAAGATCATAAAGTTAGGTGTTTTATATATGAGTGAACTACTACGTGTAGTCAATCTGAAAAAATATTTTTATACAAAAACAGGATTCTTCGGTAAAAAAGAAGTTATAAAAGCAGTTGATAATGTATCATTCATTGTAAAAGAGGGAGAAACGCTTGGGATAGTTGGAGAATCAGGAAGCGGTAAAACCACATTGGGAAAATGTTTGTTGAGACTTGTAGAACCAACTTCTGGTGAAATATATTTTCGAGATGTTAATATTTTAAAGCTTGATAGAAAAGAACTTAAAAAAATAAGAAGAAATATGCAAATAATTTTTCAGAATCCATATTCTTCATTAGATCCAAGAATGAAGATAGGTAAAATAATCGAAGAGCCCTTAAAGATTCACGGGGTTTCAGTAAGCGAAAGAAGTAAAAGGGTTTATGAATTATTAGACCTTGTTGGTTTGCCACGTAGTTTTACTCGAAGATATCCTCATATGCTTAGTGGTGGACAGAGACAGCGTGTGGCTATTGCCAGAGCATTAGCCCTAAATCCAAAGATTATTATTGCTGACGAGCCTACATCTGCATTAGATGTATCTATACAGGCACAGATTCTTAATTTATTAAAAGAATTACAGAAGATTTATGGTTTAACCTATATTTATATTTCTCATGATATGGGAACTATAAGATATATGAGTAGTAGAATAGCCGTTATGTATTATGGGAAGATCGTTGAGTTAGGTAACAAGAAAGAGGTATTTGATAGTCCTTTTCATCCATATACTATTGAGTTGTTACAATCGGTACCTGTTCCGAACCCAAGGAAACGCAAGATAAAGAATCTTAAAGACATTTCATATGAGAAGTTTGTTGCAGTTAATAATGATGGTGGATGTATCTATTATTTGCGTTGTCCATTTGCAAACAGCCGATGTAAAGATATGAAAGTAGAGTTGAGAGAATTAGAAAAGGGACATTTTGTTGCATGTCTTAGAGCTAAGGGTAATTATACTAGACAAATTAAACTGTCCACGGAGTAGTTAACTTTTTTTATCCACTAAATTTTTGTTAAGCTTTTTTATCAACGTTAAGAGTGAAAATATGAATAAAAAAGTTGTAACTATAGTAGCAATAGTACTGTTGCTTCTAATCTCTGTTGCAGGATACTTCCTTTTCTTTCAAGGCAAGAAAAGTGAGAAAATATTGGTGATAGCAAGAACTAATAAACCTTCCAGTCTGGATCCCGCTCATATTGTTTGGACTAATGACTATGCGATAGCTGCTAATGTTTTTAGCACGTTAATAGGGTATGAGCCAGGAACAAGAAAAATGGTGCCTGATTTAGCCACTAAATGGGAAGTATCTAATGATGGAAAAATATACACGTTCTATTTAAGGAAAGGCGTAAAGTTTCATAGAGGGTATGGAGAACTGACAGCTGAGGATGTTAAGTTTACTTTCGAGAGAATACTTGATCCTAAAACAAAGGCTAGATATCCAGACTTTTTCAAATCTATAGATAAAATCGAGATAATTGACAAATATACAGTTAAATTTATTCTTAAGTATCCGGATCCGGCTTTCTTGACCTATCTTGCTCCTTGGAGAAATAGCTTTATAGTATGTAAGAAGGCAGTGCTTGAAATGGGTGATGAAAAGTTTGCTAGACAACCTGTAGGCACAGGTCCTTTTGTTGTTGAAAAATGGAACCAGGAAACTGGAGATGTTATATTAGTAAAGAATCCAGACTATTATGGTGAAAAGCCTAAAGTTGACAAAATAATTTATAAAGTTATAGAGGATCCTTATACACAATATCTTGCTCTTGAAAAGGGAGAAGTTGATATTGTTTCGTTGGACATATCGATATCCGGTCTTCTTGATAGAGCTAAAAGTAATCCTAATATAAAGGTTTATGAGAAAATAGGTGGTGGAAGTCTTAGTTTAACATTTAATCTTAAAGATCCGGTGCTAAGTAATTTAAAAGTCAGACAAGCTATAGCATACGCTATAAATAGAACTGAAATAGCTGTGGACTTGCTTAAGAATACTGTTACAGAAGCTAAAGGCTTTATTTCTCCAGCCTATGTATGCTACACTGAGGATATTCCACAATATCCTTATAATCCAGAAAAAGCAAGACAGCTATTAGTTGAAGCAGGTTATCCTAATGGAGTCGAGATTGATTTCTATGTTCCAAGTGTAGGTGTAATGCCACGTGTCGCTACATTACTGCAACAACAAATGGCTAAGGCAGGCATTAAAGTTAATATAAAGCAAATGGATTGGGCTACTTGGTTAGAAGCTACTGTTAAAACAGGCAAAGCAAAATTAGCATATATGCCTTTAGGAGGAAGACCTCCTGAAACAGTTGTTATACTTACGAACCTTTTTAGTTTTGACCCTGCTCTCAATACTCCAACAGGCATAAACTTTATGTGGTATGGTGGCCTTGTTAGTCTCCTAAATCAGATGTCGAAAGAGCCAGATCCAGCGAAGAGATGTAAGCTATATAAACAAGCCCAAGTTAAGATAATGGAAGATTTACCCTTATATCCACTATACTGGGGAAAAATATATGTAGCCACTAGAACTTGGGTTAAAGGTTTTAACATTGATACATTTAATTCTTATGGAGACTGGATGGAATATATAGATATCGAAGGTAAAAAATAAAGTTTTTTATATTTTTATCTCTTTTTCTTATATTTTTTCACAAATTTATAGATAAAATTTATATAAACATGTTAATCTAGATATGGGAAAGGGGTGAAGAGGTGTGAGTTTTCTATACAAGGGTGAGCGACTTTATAAAGGTGGGCGTTTTATTCAGCGCCCTCAGTAGCTTTCAGTTATTTAGAAATCCCCTAAAAAGGTCTATTTCTAGGCAGGAAATAAAGATAAAAAATATACAAGATGATATTTATAGGGCTATAGTGTTGTTTGGAGTGAAAAAACTCACTATAAAACAAAAAGAGTTATTAATTTATCTTTACAAACATGGTAAAGCAAAAACTTTAACGTATCTGGCAAAAAAGTATTCTGAAGAGACAGGTATGTCTTATTCAACGGTGAAATGGAATCTCAGGGAATTAAGAGATCTTAATCTTATTACAGGGGGAGATATTAAAAGTAAAGGTGAAGTTGTAAGGTTAACAAAGGCTGGAGAAATAGTTGCCAAGCATATAAAGAATTATTTTTAGCATTAAATGTTTTAGTCTTCGTTAATACTATTATATTGTATGAAAAATTTTTCTTTTAATATAGAAGAACTACTGATTACTGATATAATTTCTCCTTCTGTTTCACAAAAAGTTTCAAGAATTATTTCCTTTTTCAGTGAGAAACGTATTCCTTTTATACCGGTAACAAGAGACAATAAATATTATGGCGTTATAACTGTTTGGGATTTAGCTAAATTAGGTTTTAATAAGAATACCAAATTATCAAGTTTAGCTTGGAAAATTCCTGCCTATGGTTATTATGAACTAAGATATGAAGATTTAGTTAGAACAATTATTAAAAATAGATTTCCTGGGCTTGTTGTTACTGATAGATATGAAAAGATTATTGGTATTGTAACACAATCCAATCTTCTTAAAAACAATTTTGTTCTCAGTATTTTTAGCAATCGTAAAGTAGGAGAATTTACACTGTCTGGAAATAGTTATTTCCTAAGTATTAGTGACAAAATCAGCAGATTAAAGAATTATCTTGTAAGGAATAGAATGGAGGAAGTATATATTGTAGATGGACGGATTGAGGGATATGTAACAATATATGACATTATTGAAAAAATATATACTTTCTATATCAAAAGAAGTAAGAGAGGAGAACTTGTAGGAGAAACATTTGATGTTTTAAAAGAGAATGTATCAAAGATCATAAATTTTAAGGAAATAAATGTAAAAAGCTCTGATTATATATCAAATATTTTGCCTATATTATCAAGTTTTTCAACCATACCTGTTTTAAATGACGATAAAGAACTTATAGGTATTGTAACCAGATATAATATCTTAAAAAGACTAAGTAAATTTTATGAAAAAAGGAAATATCCAATATATATTAAGGGACTGTATCGAGAGACTCATGCTTTTAAGGAAGTTATAGAAAAGAAAGTTTATGAAAGTACATATTCTTTATCAAAAAAGGCTAGAATTCTTGAAGTCAAAGTAATTGTAAGAAGTAGTAAAAAATGTGAAGGCAAGTTTCTGTATAAAGTTAATGTGAACATAGTTCTCGATAGAGGTGTTCATAGTGGATATGCTGAAGGATGGAATCTCTTATCTACATGTATTAAAGCCATAGATAACGCAACATTTAGTCTTATTAAAACCAGAAAAAAGATTAAGAAAAGAAAGTTACGTAGAGCTCGCTTACAGCCTATTCAATAGCTTTTAATATATTTTTGCGATTTTAGGTATGGTATAAAAATGAGCAGTCCATACAAAGAATATGCTCAATATAAATCCATAAGATTACATGAAACGAGACCATCTATAATGGGTTTTTTACGTAGATATTTATTGGGTTTTGTTTCGCTCATAATATATTTTTTATCATTGTTTATTGCATCATTATTTAACATACAAGCCTATTTTGTTATTCTTTATATAGTATTTCTGGTTTTTTCTTTAATATTAAGTTGGGTACTACGGTCTAAGGAAGCTTTATCATCACTAGTATTGGGTCTCACAATGATAATAATCCTAGGACACAGAAAATTGATAAACCTTAGTTTGACAAGTTTATTTGTCGTTTTATTAAATATATTTCAAAAATATGGACTTATAAGTAGTATAATTGCATCAGTTATAGTCATTTTCTCCATTGAGATTTACCGAAGATCTATACTATATATTATTACAGATACTGGTATTGTTTTAAAAGGCGGAATATGGAGAACCCAATATCATTCAATTCCTTATAACCAAATAGGACGTGTTATATTGGAACAGAGTCTTGTTGGAAAAATGCTCAATTATGGGACTATAATATTTGTTTCTGCTGCAGAATGGGGTTCAGAGTACTATTCAAGGGGATTAAGTGCATCTTATGAAAAGAAAGGTATTGGTTTAGGTATGCAATACTTTAGGACTTTAAAAGAGATTTCGCGTGATCCATTAAAATGCTTATATGGTGTAAAAAATCCATTTGTTATAAGAGATGTTATAGAGAAAATGATTACTGCTCCTTATAGAGCAGAAATCGATCAGGCTAGATATCTTAGAGAGATCAGGGATATGCTTAAAGGGAAAAATTAAGCTATCTTTGTACCGAATCCCGACTTTGTAGCACTGTTATCATATACTTCTAGTACATCGATAATATAGACAGGTCTATTTTTTCTTTTTTCTGGAGGAGTATAATGGTAACAATCATGTATTAAGTTTACTAATTTATGATAGTCTCCGTTTTCATAAATTGTTGCATATCCCTTTATTTCGAAACTTATAGCGGGTGGCTGAAAGAATAGTAGACACACATATCTGTTTTTTTGGATTAGATTCCATGTATGTTTAGAAGAGTAAGGTATTCTTTTAGCCAACTCTATAGTAGCCAATTTTTCAAAGTTTATTTTTTCAAAAGCTTCTTCTCGTTTAAGATACATGTATTCTAATAGAAGCTTTAGTCCTCTTTTAGCATGTTGATCATATAGTTCTTTTAATTTAATATTATTGTTTTTGATTTTCTCAAATATTTTATCTGAATTTTCAATATGTTTTTCAAATATCTCTATGTAGTTTTTTAAATATTCCTTTTTAGGAATATATCCTATTCCAACTATTTTTCCATTTACTACTATTCTACCATTTTCTTCGGCAGCAGTGCATAAAGCTGGATTATGTCTTGTGAATTCTAGAAAAAATTTTGTTGGATCTTTTATTCTTTTTTCCAAGATTTCTTGTACTATTTTTCTTCTAGCAAAATAATTCCATTCAAGGAATTTTTCAGGTAGCTTAACCATATTATTTAACTTATTAAATGCTTTATTATTCTTTATTTAGATATATTTAATACTTTCACAATGTATTTATTAATATATGAGCGTAAAATGGGATTTATCAAAACTTGTTGATAAAAGATATTCGAGTCTATCACCGAAGGATATTCTTAAATTACCTGTAAGCGTCATTAGGGGGATTTCGGAAAAAGATGAGGAATTATTGAACAAGGCTTTTGGAATTAAAACTGTTGGTGATTTAGCAAACAATAAATATGTTGCTATTGCTCAAGCCATAGTTACTCTAGCTCCTTTCTGGGAAAAAGCTCTAGATAAAGAATGGGAGAAAAAGAGTCCTGTTGAGCTTGTTAGTGCTCCTATAGATGCATTGAGCGGTGTTACTCCTGAGGATGCTGAACTTTTGAGAAAAGCTTTAGGGATAAAGACCATTCAGGATCTGGCAATGAATAGACTGATTTTATTTGCTCTTGCATTAAAGGCTTTGGCTTATCTGCAAGATTTACTTGAAGAAGCTAATAAAGAATTTAAAGAGTAGATGTATAGTTTAAACTATTGAAGCTAACCATTCATCCATTTTTATTAAGAGGTCTATCCATACTTCACGTGGAAGTATTTCATTTAATCTTTCTAGTACTACAACTATATCTTGATTAAGATAGAACAAGAGTCTACTAGTATATCTTATAATGTCTTCGTATACTTGTCTATTTGTAAATGTTAAACCGGACGAAGTTACAGACACTTTCGTCTCCTAGAATTTTTTATTTCTGTTATTATAAGTGTGTTTTTGTTATTTTAAATCTTTTTATTTGTGCAAAAATGGGTCTGAGATAAAGTATATCTGTTTCTGGCAAATTAAGTTAAATATGCAAAAAATAATAGATATTCTTTCAAAGTTGAGCGATGCATTAGGTCCATCTGGATTTGAGGATAGGGTTCGAGATATAATAATTAAAGAAATTAAAAACTATGCTGATAAAATAAAAATCGATAATTTAGGAAATCTTGTTGCTATTAAAGGTGAGGGAAAACCACGAATAATGCTGGATGCGCACATGGATGAAATAGGTTTTATTGTCAAATACATTAATGAAAAAGGTTTTATTAAGGTAGCAGCTCTTGGAGGAATAAATATTCTAAATGTTATTGGAAAGGAAGTTATTTTATTAGGTAAGAATGGAGACGTCCATGGCATTTTAGGAAGTATTCCTCCACATTTGTTAAAAAAATCGGATTCTGCTAAAAACTTACCAACTATTGAAGATTTATTCATAGACATTGGAGCAAAAAACAAAGAAGATGTTGTTAGATATGGTATCGAAGAAGGTACTCCGTCAACCTTTGTTCCGTCGTTCAAAGAGAACGATGACTATGTTTTTGGAAAAGCATTTGATGATAGGGTAGGATGTGCTATCTTAGTTGAATTAGTTAAAAATATAGAAGTGTCAAACGGCACAATCTTTTTTGTATTCTCGGTCCAAGAAGAAGTTGGGTTGAGAGGAGCGACTATCGCTAGTAATTGGATTAAACCTGATTTAGCACTTGCACTTGAAGGTACTATAGCAGCAGATATACCTGGTATGCCTGAAGAAAAATATGTTACTCTTCTAGGTAATGGACCAGCTATAAGAATAATGGATGCATCTATGATAGCTAATAGAAAATTGGTATCATTTATCCGTTCAATAGCTGAAGCTAAAAGAATTCCTTATCAACTTCAGTTATCACCGTATAGTGGAACTGATGCTGGGAGAATACAGTTTGCCGGAGAGGGTGTACCAGCTACTGTAGTTTCTGTACCCAGTAGATATATACATTCTCCAATATCCATAGCGTATAAAGAAGATATAGAATATACTTATTTGCTGGTAAAGGAATTTTTGGAAAATATTCTAAGTAAGGGAGGGCTCTGAGTTTTATTATAAACTAATAATTAGTTATCGTATCTTTCAAAAAGTGTTTTTGTTTCTATATCCTCATTCTTTAATATTCCGATACTTGCGATTATACCTGTTGCTGCAGCTCCAACTATGCCTCTTGAAACACCTACTCCATCTCCTGCTAAATATAGGTTTTTGAGATTTGTACTTTTTAGGTATTGATCTGTTTTAATCCTGATAGCATAGAATTTTATTTCAGGAGCATATATCAGGGTAGAATCAGAAAATATGCCGGGAATAACTTTATCTAATGCTTCAAGCCCCTCTATTATGTCCGTCATTATTCTCGATGGATAGGCCATACTGATGTCTCCAGGTGTAACTTTCTTTAATGTAGGTACAATATAACTTCTTTTTATTCTTTCCCAGGTAGATCTTTGATGACGAATTATATCTCCTAATCTTTGAAGTAAAGGTTTACCTCCTCCTAATGTATTAGTTAATTGTGCTAATCTTAATCCATAAATTGTTGTATTCTCGAGTGGTTCTGTGAGTTTAATTGTTACAAGGAATGCAAAGTTTGTGTTCCCTGAAGTATATTTTTTCATAGCGTGCCCATTTACACCAAATATAGAATCACTATAATATTCTCTTACAACAAAACCAGCAGGATTTGTACAAAATGTTCTAGTGAAGTCATCATAGCTTGGTGTTCTTATATGAAACTTTGGATCCCATAATCCATAATCATCGACTATCTCGCTGAATACTTCGTTTGGAACTTCTATACGTACTCCGACATCGATAGGATTAAAATAATAGTCTAGTTTATGTTTTTTTACAAGATAATTTATCCATTCAAATCCTCCTCGGCCAGGTGCAATAATGAAGTAATCTCCCTTAAGTTCTCCTTTGGAAGTTATAATGCTATTAACATATTCTTCTTTGACTCGAAAATCGACCGCTTTAGTCTTATACTCTATTTTTACGTTACGTTTCTCTAAAACCTTCTTAAAATTTGAGATTACCCTAGGAAGATAATCTGAGCCAATATGAGATTGTTTAATTGGGATAAATTTAATTCCATGTTTTATTGCCTTGATTTCAAGTTCTCTCATTTTCTTTTCATCGTATTTTCCAGGATCGGCACCAAATTCAATAAATTTTTTCTCTATGAAATTAATTATATTCCATGCATCATCATATGGAACAAAATCAGTTAGATTACCCCCTATTTTTGGATGGAAATTTAGTTTTCCATCAGAATGTAAACCAGCGCCTCCGATAAAGCTTTTTTCTTCGATAATTGTTACGTTGAAAAATTCTGATAGAACATAAGCTGCAAATAGTCCTGCCGGCCCCGCTCCCACTATTATAACTCTTTTTTTATTTTGTACATTATTTTTCATTACTAGCCACCATATATTGTTAGAGTAGTTAAATAAATTTTATCCTTAAAGAAAACTATCTATAAAAATTACTGTATAATTCTTTTCTCGATAATTTTCTCATGGAAAGAATTTTTCTAGAGGAAAGGATTTCATTTTTGTCAATATAATATTTTATGATCTTTTCCTCTTCTCCTAAATCAAGAGATATATATC